>JBGTGB010000195.1:0-11331 GCA_041746975.1 Haliea sp.
TCGGAATTGACGCGGACCCCGGGCAGGAAGCAGCCACCGCTGCGCTGGCGGAGCAGCCCCCGCGCCTGCCGACACCGTTCGTGCAGTTAGCTGCCAGCGCCCGCGAGTTCCGCGGCAAAGCCGCTTTCATGGAGCGCAGCGGGCCCTACCGCATCCTGTTTCACGAGGTGTGGTGGCAACCGGTGCCCAATCAGCGCGTCGCGCTCCCGCTGGTGCTGGACCGCTCCGGTGACAGCGGCAGCTACCCGGCGTTGCAGGGCAGTATTACTCTCTACCTGTCCCGCTTCCTGCACCTTGAGACCGATCTCTGGCTGAACACGGACGGCAGCTATCTGCCGGGCAGCTGGAGTATGCCGGCGCCGCCTCTGGGGCCGCCGTCGCTGGAGCTGGTGGAAGCACCGCTGTTGCAGCCGGAGCTGGCGGAGGTCCTCGAATTTGGCGGTGCCTATGACCCGGCCTGGGACCAGGTAGAAGAACCGGATGCAGCTCCCGCTTACCCCTGGCGCCATGCAGTGCTGCTGCAGCAGCAGCGGCGCATGCGCTCCAATGAGGTTCACTACATCGACCATCCATTGCTGGGGCTGGTGATCAAGCTTACCCCGCTGGATCCGGAGCAGCTGCAGGAAGCGGACTACGACGCCGCTATTCTGCCCCTGCTGGAGCAACAGGAGCCGCCAGCAACGTCTCCAGCAGGGTTCTGACCACTCCGGCCTCCCGCTCCAGTATGTGGCGCATCATGTCCACCGTCAGGGGCAGGTCACCCAGGCCGGCGGCGGGGTTTACTACCATGCAGACGCAGGCGTAGGCCATGCCCAGCTCCCGGGCCAGGGCAGCCTCGGGCATCCCCGTCATCCCCACCACATCGCAGCCATCGCCGGCCAGACGCCGCACCTCGGCCGCGGTTTCCAGGCGCGGCCCCTGGGTCACACCGTGGACGCCAAACGGCTCGTGCCCGACACCCGCCGCTTCCGCGGCTTCCACCAGTGCGATGCGCAAATCCCGGTCGTAGGGCTCGGTGAAGTCAATGTGCAGCAGCTTGCCGTTGCTGCCGTCATCAAAGCTGTGCTCACGGCCCCAGGTGTAGTCGATGAGCTGGTCCGGGATGACCAACCGCCCCGGCTGCATGCCCGGGCTGATCCCACCCACCGCGTTGATCGCCACCAGCCGCCGTACGCCGAGGGTATGCAGGGCGCTGATGTTGGCGCGGTAGTTGATCCGATGGGGTGGAATTGCCCTGGGGCTGCCGTGGCGATGGAGGAAAAACAGGGTTTGCCCCGCTAGCCGACCCTCCTGCACCGGG
The DNA here is from genome assembly GCA_041746975.1 of Haliea sp. Classification (GTDB taxonomy): domain Bacteria; phylum Pseudomonadota; class Gammaproteobacteria; order Pseudomonadales; family Halieaceae; genus Haliea. The sequence goes on from JBGTGB010000195.1 coordinate 1,301, forward strand.
CGCGACGGTGCCCCGAAAGGTGTGTCGATGGCGTGCTCGCGAATGCTGTCCAGGCCCTGCAATTGCTCGATGCCGGTACCACCGATAATGCCGATGGAGCTCATTCCTGCGCCTCCAGACCAAGTATGTTTAGACAATTTTCTTATTTAGGAATCTGCTGTACTTAGGGTTCAAGTATAACAGCGGCTGACAGACATCAGGCCAGTTTGGCAAAAATGGCGCAAGCAACTGATCTGGCATGGAAAACCCGGGGGCCGGCAATTGACCGCTATTTCCAGCGCGCTTTTTAGACCGTTATCACATAATGGACAGCCCCGACCAGCGTGTTATGTTGAAGCTCAAGCTGTAGAGGGGAGTGGGGAAATGAAAATGCTGAGCCCTGTGGTCGGCGGGTGGTACAAGGATCTGGAGACGAACGCCTTGTTTGAGGTTGTCGCCTGGGATGAGGCCAGCCTGACCATTGAAACCCAGTACCTGGATGGCGAAGTCGCCGAGTACGACCTCGACGTGTGGCGCATGATTCCACTGGAGCGGGCGGCCCCACCCGAGGACTGGCGCTCGCCCTTCCAGCTCGACGACGAGGACAGCCTGGATCCGGACCTGCCCTTCCACCCCGAGGACTGGAACAATCCTGTGAGCATGATTGAGCCGGACGCCATGTACGGCGTGGAGGACTATTAGCAGGGCTCGCTCGCCGTCCCTTGTAGTCGCCGCATTTTACTGTATATAATCCCAGTCACTGTATAAATACACAGATGGGCTGGTTATGGAAAAACTCACGCAGCGGCAACAGCAGGTGCTGGATATCATTCGCCAGCACATCGACCAGACCGGATATCCCCCGACCCGGGCGGATATCGCCAAGGAACTGGGGTTCAAATCCGCCAATGCTGCGGAGGAGCACCTTAAAGCCTTGGCCCGAAAGGGCGCCATCGAAATAATCGCCGGTGCGTCACGCGGCATCCGCCTGCCGGACAACCCGGGTATTCCCATCATCGGCCGGGTCGCCGCCGGCAGCCCGCTGCTGGCAGCGGAACACATCGAAGACTACTGCACGCTGCCCCCGGATTTCTTCAGGCCCGCGGCGGACTATTTCCTTCGGGTTCACGGCGACAGCATGCAGGACATTGGCATTCTCGACGGTGACCTGCTGGCTGTGCACCGCACCGAGGTGGCACGCAACAATGATATCGTGGTCGCGCGGATTGAAGACGAAGTCACGGTAAAGCGGTTCCGCCGCGGCGGCAGCAAGCACATAGTGGAGCTGCTGCCGGAGAATGCGGATTACGAGCCGATCCGCGTCGATTTGCGCGAGCAGGCCTTTGCCATCGAAGGTCTGAGCGTCGGGGTACTGCGCCGAGGAAATTAAGGAGTCAAATTAAAGGGTCAGGTCCACTTTAAAAGGGGTCAGGTCCATTTTCTCAGCACTCGTCCAGAAAGTCGCCCATACGGGCGAAGGCATCTTCCAGCAATTGCGCCTGGGCCTGCAGATCATCCGGATCCAGCAGGGTGGCCGTTGGCGCGGCGAGGCTGGCGGCGCTGCGACGCGCTTCCGTCGCACCCGGCTCCCGCAATAAATCCGCCAGCCAGCCCTGCTGCTCCAGGAGAGCGAATTCTTCAATCTCTGCTGGAACCGCCTTGCCAGGCGCCACCTCTGGCAACCCGGCCACGCTGTGGGGCGGTGCCGCCGGCAACTGCGCCGGCTTCTGCAGATCCAGCAGGAACCAGCCGTAGGCGTCCAGCAGGTGGCGGCGCACCGCGGGCCCGAACGCCTGGGCGAGGACGCTGGCGGGGATGTTCTCGGCCGCGATGTCCCGGCGCCAGGCTGCGACCAGCAACCGGGCCAGGTAAAGCCCATGATTGGCCTGCCCGCGGGGTGAGCTCACGATTTCTTCGCTGCGGCCTTGCGTTTGGGGGCCGGCGCCTTCTTCTTGCTGGCAGCCGCCTTCTTTTTACGCGCGGGGGGTTTTTTCTTCGCCGCCGGGGCGCTGGTCTTGCCGTCCTCTGCCTGCCAGGCGCCGCCGCGGTACACCGCTCGCCAACCGGTGGGCTTGCCCTCCTCCTCGGTCATCACATACTGCTCGCCGGCCTTGCGGCTGTAGCGGATCTGGCTGCGATTGCCTGCCGGGTCGGTGGCCGGGGCACTGAACAGAAAGCTGTACTTTGGGTCGATCTCACTCTTGTGCGGCACCAACTCATCGACAAAAGGCGCCCGGGTCTCACGATTGCGGGGGAACTGGCTGGCGGCCAGGAACAGGCCCGCGGCGCCATCGCGCAGTACATAGTGATCCTCCACCTTGGCACAGGCGAGTTCTGGCATCGGCACCGGATCCATTTTCGGCGGCGCCGCCTCCCCGCTGCGCAGGAGTTTGCGGGTATTCTTGCAGCTCTCTGAAGTGCAGCCGAAGTACTTGCCGAAGCGGCCGGTCTTGAGCTGCATCTCGGCGCCGCACTTGTCACATTCCAGCACCGGTCCGTCGTAGCCCTTGATCTTGAACCTGCCCCGCTCCACTTCATAGCCCGGGCAGTCGGGATTGTTGCCGCAGACATGCAGTTTGCGCTGCTCGTCGATCAGGTAGCTGTCCATGGCGGCGTTGCACAGTGTGCAACGGTGCTTGCTGCGCAGGAGCCGCGACTCCGCTTCGTCGTCGGCGTCTTCGCGGATGGCCTCATCGCCCGAGGTGAGGTTGATAGTGCTCTTGCAGCGCTCCTTGGGGGGCAGCGCGTAGCCCGAACAGCCCAGGAACACGCCGGTACTGGCAGTGCGGATCTGCATCGGGCGCCCGCATTTGCCACAGGGAATGTCCGTGGGCGTGGGCTCATTGGGCTGCATGCCCGCGGGTTCCGGCTCCTCGGCCTTGTCCAGTAGCTGGCGAAAATCGGCGTAGAAGCGATCCAGCAATTCGCGCCAGTCCAGCTCGCCCTGGGCGACTTCGTCCAGACGTTCCTCCATGTTCGCCGTAAAGCCGTAGTCCAGCAATTCCTTGAAGCTGTTCTGCAGCCGCTCGGTGACGATATCGCCCATTTTTTCGGCATAGAAGCGCTTGTTCTCCAGGCGTACATAGCCACGATCCTGAATGGTCGAGATGATCGAGGCGTAGGTGGAGGGCCGGCCAATGCCGCGCTTCTCCAGTTCCCGCACCAGGCTGGCTTCGCCGTAGCGCGGTGAAGGCTTGGTAAAATGTTGCGCCGGCTCCAGGGCCTGCAGGCTGAGGCTGTCGCCCTGCTGGATATCGGGCAGCACCTCGTCCTCGCCCTTGCGCCCGCCGGCGCCCTGCACCCGGGTGTAACCGTCGAAGCGGATGATCCGCCCCTTCGCTGTCAGTTCGTAGTCGCCGGCACTGACCGTGATGGTGGTGGCGGTATATTCCGCGGGCGTCATCTGACAGGCCACGAACTGGCGCCAGATCATCTCATACAGGCGTTCGGCGTCGCGCTCCATGTCCTGGAGCCCCGACTGCAGCACGTTGACATCGGAGGGGCGGATCGCCTCGTGCGCCTCCTGGGCGCCGTCCTTGCTGCTGTAACGGTTGGGGCTCTCCGGCAGGTAGCGGGCGGGGAACTTGGCGCCAATATACTCGCGGCAGGCGGCCACGGCCTCATTACTGAGGTTGGTGGAGTCGGTGCGCATATAGGTGATGTAACCGGCTTCGTACAAACGCTGTGCCATCATCATGGTCTTCTTAACCGTGAACCCGAGGCGGGTGCTGGCGGCCTGCTGCAGGGTCGAGGTGATGAATGGCGCCGGCGGTTTCGAGCGAGTCGGCTTGTCCTCTCGCTGGCTTACTGTATAGGGCAGCTGCTCCAGCGCCGCGGTGGCCTTGCGGGTGTCGGCTTCATTGTCCGGGCGGAAGGTCTCGCCCCGGTGTTTGCGGACCTGGAAGCGCACGCTATCCTCGCCCTTCGGCAGCAGGTCGGCGTGAACTTCCCAGTATTCTTCCGGAACAAAGGCGCGGATTTCGCGCTCCCGCTCAACAATCAGGCGCACTGCCACCGACTGTACGCGGCCCGCGGACAATCCCCGCGCCACTTTTGCCCACAGCAGAGGCGACACCATGTAGCCGACCACCCGATCGAGGAAGCGTCGGGCCTGCTGGGCGTTCACCCGGTTCTGGTCGAGATGTGAGGGGTGCTCGAAGGCCTCGCCGATGGCCTTCTTGGTGATCTCGTTGAAGACGACGCGCTGGTAGCGGGCATCGTCGCCGCCGATGGCTTCGCGCAGGTGCCAGGCGATGGCCTCCCCCTCGCGATCAAGGTCGGTCGCGAGGTAGATAGCGTCGCTGCTGGCGGCCAGCTTACGCAGCTCCGCCACCACTTTTTCCTTGCCCGGGAGTATCTGATAGGAGGCCTTCCAGTCGCGCTCCGGGTCAATGCCCATGCGCCGCACCAGCTGCTCGCGGGATTTATTCTTGCGGTGCTCGGCTTTCTGCTCCGGGGAGAGTTTGCGGGTGATGGCCGCCTGGGCCGCGCGCTCCTTGGGGTCCACGGGCTCGGAGCTGCCGGCAGTGGGCAGGTCGCGAATGTGCCCAACGCTGGATTTCACAATGAAATCCGACCCCAGGTACGTGTTGATGGTTTTCGCCTTCGCGGGCGACTCTACGATGACCAGTGATTTACCCATAAACTCCTGCATGTCGCTGATGGCGGATCTCGCGCGGACCGCCAACGGACGGAAAAGGTGGCATATATAAGGGTCCAGCCCGTCCGGGTCAAGGAATCTGTTCCGCCCAGGCGAGAAGAATGTCGCGAATATCTCCAACCGTAGCCGCATCGCCCTGTTCTTGCCAGTACACCCCGCAACTGCCTTCATCGACGCTGGCACCGAGGATATCCGCTGAGCAGGCACGTAGCGGTTCAGGCACCGGAACCCGGGGTCCGGCAGTAACCGAACGCCACTCACCGTCTCGCTGCAGCCAGGCCCCCCGACGGTTGCCACGGCCCCTGGACGGTGCCAGCCGGCGGCCGTAGTAAATGACATCCTGCTGTGCCTGGGGCACCCTCCCTGCCGCAGCACCGGGAAGGGAGCGGAATTCAACAAACAAACCGCCCAGGGCCGCAGCCTCGCGCATGGCGGCTTGCCGCCGCTGGCGTTTGCTCGGCAGGAAGTGGGTCAGCGGCGCCAGCGCGATGACAACAATAAAGGCGATCAGCAGGTAATTCAGCAAGGGGGCCCTGACTCAAGTCAACGATGCGGGTAAAGTAGGTAGCGGTCGCCGTGGCAGGCGTTGTCTGCCCGGCATTGTATGCTATAACAAGGCCTGATTTCTCTGACACACGGTGGGGGTTTGTGAATGTCCAATTACAAGAAGCTGATCATTGCGGTCGATCTGAGTGAAGATTCCGCGCCAGTGGCTGAGCGTGCGCAGGGGCTGGTGGCCGATACTGGCGCCGAACTGCACCTGATCCACGTTATCGAGCCACTGAGCTTTGCCTACGGTGGTGATATCCCCATGGACTTCTCTGGCATTCAGGACGAAATCCACCAACAGGCGGCACAGCAGCTGGCCCGTTTCGGCGAGCAGTATGGCATCAGCTCAGAGCGCCAGCATATTGTGCTGGGCCGGCCGGAAGTGGAAATCCACAGCAAGGCCGAGGACATTGGCGCTGACCTCATTGTTGTCGGCAGTCACGGCCGCTACGGTCTGGCCCTCTTGATGGGCTCCACTGCCAATGGCGTCCTCCACGGCGCCAGCTGTGACGTCCTCGCTGTGCGGGTCGGCGCTTGCAGGACCAAAAACTAGCCTGAAGGCCCGGCCCGACCCGCGCGGCCCGACCGCCTCTAGCCCTGCAGGAAGACATGTAGCTCGGCGGCCCCGAAGGGCCAGCCCAGTTCTACCCCGTCTCGCCGTTTGAGCACCGGGATGCGCAAGCTGTAATGCTCCATCAGGTCCTCCGAGTCACTGATATCCACCTTGAGGAAGTCCCCGGCCAGGCCTTCGCGGATCGCCTGGCATAGCAGCGCCTCGGCCTCCTCGCAGAGATGACAGGCACTGGTCCCGTACAAGATTGGTTGGTCCTGACAAAGCTCTGGCACCGACGCTCTCCCTGTTGTTTAATGCCCGTCGCGTGTGATCACCGGCGGGACCAATGGCATTGCGGTCGTCACCGACCGGAGGTTATGATCACGCGGTACAGTATTCTGAACCGCATAATAGCAAAGCCTGGAGTACCTGACGTGGCACTGTTTTCCCAACCGACCGCTCGCGCCCTGGCCATACTCGATCTGCTGATGGCCAACCCGCAGCAGGCCTTCGGCCTGACCGAGATGACCCGGCGTCTGAACCTGAACAAGGCTACCTGCCACGCCATCCTGACTACCATGTCCAATTATGGCTTCCTGGTCCAGCACCCGAAAACCAAGGCCTACCGCCTGGGACCATCCATTATAGCCGCCGGCAACGCCGCCTTTGCACAATTTCCGGTGCTGGAATACGCGCGCCCGGAACTGGAGAGCCTGAACAGCGACCTGAGCCTGGGTTTCGCGGTCACGGCCCGCTCCAAGCTACACCAGGTTTTGTTGGCCCTGTACGGTCACGCCACGCCGCTGATGGACTCGTTCCAGCTCGGCCTGCGCCTGCCCAATACGGCGCCTATCGCCGCCTGCTTCACCGCCTTTTCCCCCGCCAAGCAGCTTGAGTCCTGGCTGACCCGGGCACACGAGTCCCGCGGCGGCTACAACGAGCGTCTGGACCAGAAACTGCGGGTTTCCGTAATCGCCATTCGCGCCCGCGGCTTCGAGGTTACGCTCAAGACCAAGGCGGAGGAAGAGCTCACAAGGGAGCTCACCCGGATCCACCAGTCCTGGAGCCTCGAGGAGCTTGAGGAAGCAACCAATAAATACCAGCAGGATGCCTGCCTGGAGCATTACCACCTGGACCGGATCGATCCCAAGGCCCGCTACGATGTCAGCACCATAGCGGTGCCGGTGTTCGTATACCGGCAGGTGCCGGTAATGTGCTTTGTAGCAGGCTCCATGGCCGCGCCGATTACCGGCGCCCAGATCGAGGACATCGCCGAACGGATGAAACAGTCCGCAGACAAGGTAACCCGGCTCGCCGGCGGCCAAGAACACAGCGTCTGAGCCCTTGAACACCAGCAACGATTACGCCGCGCGCAAGGCTTTCTTCGACCGCGTGCTCACGGTCTATGGGCGCAAGCCAGTGCTGGAAGCGTTGCTGGACCCCGCCCTCCCCATTCACGCCCTGCACATTGCCGACAGCAATCGCGATGGTGGGGTCATGGCCGAGATCCTGCGGGCAGCGGAGCGCCGCCAGGTCGAGCCTCGCTACCACGCCCGGACGGAGCTGGCGCGAATCTCGCGCAACGGGCGCCAGGACCAGGGGGTGGCGGCGGATATCCTCTGCCCCGCCTTCCAGCGCCTGGATGACTACCTCAAGAAGCTGCCGCTGGCGCCGCCCCAGCGCCTGCTGGCCCTGGACGGCATCACCAACCCGCAGAACCTGGGCATGATCATCCGCTCCGCCGCGGCCGGGCAGATCGATGGCATTGTGCTGGCGAAACGCGGCAACGCGGCATTGGGGCCGCTGGTGATCAAGGCCAGCGCCGGCACGGTTTATCGAGCACCGCTGCTGGCCTGTCAGGACCTAGGGGGGGCGCTCGGCGCCTGCAAGTCCGCGGGCTTCAGTATCTGCAGCCTGCGCGCTGACGCCAGCGAAAGCCTGTTCAGCCATCGGCCGCTGGGACATTGCGTGTATGTGCTGGGAAATGAAACCGAAGGCGTTTCCGCTGCCACTGATGCGCTGGCAGACGTGGCGCTGGCCATTCCGATGCGCAACGGGGTCGAGTCGCTCAATGTGGCCGTGACCGCCAGCCTGATTGCGTTTAGCGGCTATTTTGACAAGTAGCCCATGGCCTCTTCCAGGCCACGCAGGGTCAACGGGTACATGTGCCCTTCCACCAGCTTGTGGGTCATGGCGGTGGACTGGGTGTACTCCCATTCGTCCCGGGGCACCGGGTTGATCCAGATCACCTTCTCGTAGGTCTGCCGCAGGCGCCGCATCCACACCTCACCGGCCTCCTCGTTCCAGTGCTCTACGGAGCCACCGGGCTGGGCAATCTCGTAGGGGGACATGGCCGCGTCGCCGACGAAGATCACCTTGTAGTCATGGCTGTACTTGTGCATCACGTCCAGCAGCGGCAGCCGCTCGTTGTGCCGGCGCACATTGTTGCGCCACACACTTTCGTAGATGAAGTTGTGGAAGTAGAAATACTCCATGTGCTTGAACTCGGTGCGCGCCGCCGAGAACAGTTCCTCGCAGACACGCACATGCGGATCCATGGAGCCGCCGACATCGAAGAACAGCAGCACCTTCACTGCGTTATGCCGTTCCGGCACCATTTTGATATCCAGCAGACCCGCGTTGCGGGCGGTGGAACGGATAGTGTCGTCCAGGTCCAGCTCGTCGGCAGCCCCGGTACGGGCAAATTTGCGCAGCCGCCGCAGAGCGACCTTGATGTTGCGGGTCCCCAGCTCAACGCTATCATCAAGGTTGCGGAACTCGCGCTTGTCCCAGACCTTGACCGCCTTGCGGTTGCCGCCGTTAGGGCCGACCCGGATACCTTCGGGATGGTAGCCCTGCTGGCCGAAAGGTGAGGTGCCGCCGGTGCCGATCCACTTGCTGCCGCCCTGATGGCGCTCCTTCTGCTCCTCCAGACGCTTCTTGAACTCCTCGATCAGTTTTTCCAGCCCACCCAGGGATTCGATCTTGGCCCGGTCCTCCTCGGACAGCTGCTTCATGAACTCCGCCCGCAGCCAGTCGTCGGGGATCATGGCCTCAATAACGTCGTCGAGCGCCTCCAGATCCTTGAAATGCAGGCCAAAGGCGCGGTCGAAGCGATCGAAGTATTTCTCGTCCTTGACCATGCAGGTGCGGCTGAAATAGTAAAACTCGTCGATCGAGCCGAAGGCGACATGCTCTTTCATGCCCTCAAGCAGGTCCAGCAGCTCACGGGTGGTGACCGGAATGCCGGCATCGCGCAGACCGTGGAAAAAGTTGACCAGCATGGGGCTAGCGGGTTTCCCGACGGTGCATGAAGGCCAGCCGCTCCAGCAGGTGCACATCCTGCTCGTTCTTCAGCAGGGCGCCGTACAGGGGCGGGATGGCCTTGCTGGCGTCGCGATTCTTCAGCACCTCGTCGGGAATGTCGTCCGCAAGGATCAGCTTCAGCCAGTCGATCAGCTCCGAGGTGGAGGGCTTTTTCTTCAGCCCGGGAATCGAGCGCAGGTCAAAGAAGACTTCCATCGCTTCCTGCACCAGGGCCTGGGCAATACCCGGGTGGTGAACGTCGATGATCTTGCGCATGGTGTCGCGGTCGGGGAAGTTGATGAAGTGAAAGAAGCAGCGGCGCAGGAAGGCATCCGGCAGCTCCTTTTCGTTGTTGCTGGTGATAACGATGATCGGCCGCTGTTTTGCCTTGATGGTCTCGCCGGTCTCATAGACAAAGAATTCCATCCGGTCCAGTTCCACCAACAGGTCGTTGGGGAATTCGATGTCGGCCTTGTCCACCTCGTCGATCAACAGCACCACCTGCTCCTCGGACTCGAAGGCCTCCCAGAGCTTGCCCTTCTTGATGTAGTTGGCGATGTCCTGGACCTTGGCGTCACCGAGCTGGGAGTCGCGCAGGCGGGACACGGCGTCGTATTCGTACAGGCCCTGCTGGGCCTTGGTGGTGGACTTGATGTGCCACTGGATCAGGCGCTTGCCCAGGCCCAGGGCCACTTCTTCCGCGAGCATGGTCTTGCCGGTCCCTGGCTCGCCCTTGATCAGCAGCGGCCGCTGCAGGGTAACGGCGGCGTTGACCGCCATGCGCAGGTCGTCCGTGGCAACGTAGCGTTCGGTTCCCTCAAATTTCATAATCAGTCCGTTAACAGTCCAAAAATAAAGCGGCCAAGGGTAGCGATGGCCGCCGCGCGAATCAAGGCGCTTTGTTGTCGTTTGTATCCGGGTCCGCGCGCATGCCGGCAACCTCCGGGGCGGCGGCCGCGTCCCCGGGCTGGTTGAAGCGACGCT
>JBGTGB010000196.1:0-3176 GCA_041746975.1 Haliea sp.
ACCACGCAACTGACCTTTCCAGCTTCCGTACCACCGTCTACAGGGAACAGCGTAGAACGAACCAGTTCTATGCGCGCATCGCAAACATCAGCCGCAGTTCCAGGGCAGATAGGAACAGGAGGCAGCGCTGCAACTTGCGCGGCGCTCGGCGCACTGCATGCATCGCCGCTTGGGAAAGCGCTATTCAACGTATCCAGTTCATCTATTTGCTCACCCATTTCCCCCCAAAACCCAGCACTTACAAGGTCGTTTTCAAGTACCTGCAGAGCATAGGTTGCACTCTCAATTTGTTGGCCAGTACGCTGCAGTTCGTAACGGGTGGAGCTGTTGTTGGTGGCTATTTCAGTGACACCGAGCATGATAATTATGCCCAGCAGCAACGCCGTCATTATTTCTATCAGCCCGAATCCTGACTGGAGCTTGGTTCCGCTAATTGGTCTCGATCTCATAGTCAAAGAGCCATGTCAGCCAATACAACATCAATACTTGCGGTGCGTCGGAAGCTATCATCGCCGAACGCATCTTCACCACAGTCGGAATCCGATACGCTGGAAGATGACATTCCCTGCCACGCGACTGTAAAGCGAACAATGAGTTCACCGTCAGTAGAGCCAACCAGATTTTCAATGCAGCCACGAGCCCCAATGATACTACCGATATTGTTTCCGCCAGCAATCGTGCCAGCGCCAGCAAGCGCATAGTTCCAATCACAAATATCACGCTCCGCTGCAACAGCAATCGTTGTGCAGTCTTCGTCCTCTGGATCAGCCAACCCTACTTCGCTTCCCGCTGCAGTGTTCGCGTAGGCGCCGGCGCGAGCTGCCAGCGCGTTAACACGGACGCGCCCGGACATGTCCTCCAACAAAAGCAAAGCTTGGGTTCGTTGGTAGGACTCCATCTGATTATTGAGGGACGTGATTTGCAGCGAAGCCAAACCCAAGAGACCAATGGCTACGATAAGCACTGTCACCAGCACCTCTATCAAAGTAAAGCCCTGCGCTTTCCAAGGCGCACGCAATGTAGAAGCTCCTGATGCTACGGACACGGATCAGGCCTCGGGTCAGGGAAAGGGCACGCTTGCTTACAATACTCCACTCGACCATCCAATCGCAGGCGAACACATGCGGTCGCCGAGCCAGCCCCGGTACCTGCGACAATCTCAAACTCTTGAAGTAGTCCGGCTGACAATACGCGCCCGGCGGGACTAAACACCACAGGATCAGAAGGGTTTGCCTCCTTTGTCACAACAACCTGACCGGAGGAAAAGTGAGTCAGGAGGTCAGCCTCACCGGGCTCAGGACTGGGAATCACCCACCCAGCCGCCCAATCGTCATCCAAAGCAACCACGCTTACAGCGCGATTGCGTTTCACCGCTTCAGAGCGGGCAGTAATCAAGGCAATATTCAAATCGTTGCTTGCCGCTCGCAGACGTTGATCCAGAATGAAACTCCGGAAGGCAGGAACACCAACTCCAAGTAAAATTGCCAACAGAACCAGCCCGATCATTAGTTCGACCAGGGTAAACCCGGACGCTGCTAGTGAATGTCGTAGCCGAATTTTCATGCCGGTTACCACGGCTCCGTCCCGCGTAGCTTGGCACCGGAATTATCAATTGTAAGAATGCCATCGCCCTGCTGCCTAGAGCCCACTTTGGGCGTTGCGGCAAGAATAAAGGTAGGGGGCGGACCAGCATCCACATTAAACAGAATGTTGTAGTTATCCTGCACCCGTTTCGGTTGCGTTAGATTCAGAGCCGCTTCATCCGCCGCGTAACTACGCGAGTCATTGAAGAAAAGCGCCTGCCGCTGCGCAGCGGTCATGAGATATGACTGCGCTTCCGCCCGGTTTGCCTTCGCTACGTAGCTGGTATAGGAGGGATAGGCCACCGCAGCGAGTATAGCCACGATCGCCACAACGATCATCAACTCGATAAGTGTGAACCCCTGCTGCGGATTTGGCTTGGGTATTGTCATTTTTGGCATGCCCCGCCTGAGCACGATACGTTGCTAGACTTCTCTATCATCAACATCTTCGCACGCAAGGCCACCAAGGACCGACGAGCGGTAGTCTTGGGCGATAAACGGCTGCGACGCGGGGATTCCACTATCAGAGTCAACTACGTTTGGTCGCAGCGGGAAGGAACATACCTCATAGATTCTCAACAGTTGCTGAGGTTGCCGCCCCCTGCAAGAAAGCCTGTCTTCCGCCAGTTTTGCTAGGTTGCAATCCTGAAGTGTGTTTACCATAGCCACCCAGGTCTACGCCAGCTTCAGGTATGCTACTCGCTTTCTGCTTCATTACCTCAATGGTCGACCCGATTGCCAAAAATCGTCCCGTCACCTTCCACATCCACCGTAATGGTATCCCCGGGCCCAAACTCACCGGACAGTATCCGGTTCGCCAGCGGGTTTTCCAGCTCGTGCTGGATGGCGCGCTTGAGCGGGCGGGCGCCGTAGACGGGGTCGTAGCCCACTTCTGCCAGGCGATCCATGAAGGCGTCGGTGATCTCGATCTGCAGGTCGCGCTCGGCCAGACGCTTGCGCAGGGATTGCAGCTGGATATCGGCGATACCGCGGATCTGGTCTGCCGCCAGCGGGTGGAACACCACGGTATCGTCGATGCGGTTGATGAACTCGGGGCGGAAGTGGCGCCCGACCTCGCCCATTACGGCGGCCTTCATCGCGCTGTAGTTCTCCTCCCCCGCCATCTCCTGGATCAGGTCGGAGCCGAGGTTGGAGGTCATCACGATCACGGTATTGCGGAAGTCCACGGTGCGGCCCTGACCATCGGTCAGGCGGCCGTCTTCCAGCACCTGCAGGAGGATATTGAAGACATCCGGGTGCGCCTTCTCCACCTCGTCCAGCAGCAACAGTGAGTAGGGCCGGCGGCGTACGGCCTCGGTCAGGTAACCGCCCTCCTCGTAGCCGACATAGCCGGGGGGCGCGCCTATCATCCGCGCCACGGAGTGCTTCTCCATGAACTCGGACATATCCACCCGCACCATGGCCTGTTCGCTGTCGAACAGGAATTCGGCCAGTGCCTTGCACAGTTCGGTCTTGCCCACCCCGGTGGGGCCGAGGAAAAGGAAGGAACCATTGGGTCGGTTCGGGTCCGACAGGCCGGCGCGGGAGCGGCGCACGGCATCGGAGACGGCCTTGACCGCCTCATCCTGGCCC
>JBGTGB010000197.1:0-3745 GCA_041746975.1 Haliea sp.
AACAGCGGCTGACGATCTACCCGGCGTACGCCAATGCTTCCGCGACCTGGCTGGACCCCGCGCTGCGGCCCGCGGTGTTGCGCCAGCAGGACGCCGCGGGCTTTGCCCGCCGTGACAGCTGGGTCCCCGGGGAGGAGGCACCGGTGCCATCCGTTGAGGCGGCCCTGCTCAGCGAACCAGTCAATGCCTTTGCCGTTGGCGCTGATTTGCGGGGGATCGTGGAACGCTGTGAAAGCGGTTCCGCACTGGCGGAGGCAGATCTGGTGCGGCTGTTTGCGGCCCGCGGCCCAGAATTCCGCTTTCTGGTGGATGCCGCGGACCGGCTGCGCCGCCAGCGCTGTGGTGACACGGTCAGCTACGTGATCAATCGCAATATCAACTACACCAACGTCTGCTACTTCAAGTGCCAGTTCTGCGCGTTCTCCAAGGGCAAGCACAGCGAGGAGCTGCGCGGGCGTCCCTACGACATCAGCGCTACCGAGATCGCCCGCCGCTGTCGGGAGGCCTGGCAGCGTGGCGCCACGGAAGTGTGCATGCAGGGTGGCATCCATCCGGATTACACCGGACAGACCTATCTCGATATCCTCGCAACGGTCCGCGCCGCCACGCCTGAGATGCATATCCACGCCTTCTCACCGCTGGAAGTGTGGCAGGGAGCGGCCACGCTGGGGATCTCCCTTGAGGACTTCCTGCGCCAGCTGCAGGCAGCGGGGCTGGACACCCTGCCGGGAACGGCCGCGGAAATTCTGGATGATGAAGTTCGCGCCACCCTGTGCCCGGACAAGCTCAACAGCGCCGAGTGGCTGCAGGTGATGGAAACCGCGCATCGGCTGGGATTCCGCACCACTGCTACGATCATGTACGGCCATATAGAGCAGCCCCGGCACTGGGCCCGGCACCTGTTGGCGCTGCGTGAGCTGCAGGCCCGCACCGGCGGCTTTACCGAACTGGTACCGCTGCCCTTTGTGCACATGGAAGCACCGATGTTCCTGCGCGGGCGCGCCCGCCGCGGCCCCACCTTCCGCGAGGCAGTGCTGATGCACGCGGTCTCGCGTCTGGTGCTGCACGGGTATATCGACAATATCCAGACCAGCTGGGTGAAAATGGGCGCCGCCGGGGTGGACGTGTGCCTGAGCGCCGGCGTTAATGACCTCGGCGGCACCCTGATGAACGAGAGTATCACCCGCGCTGCCGGCGCCGCCCACGGTCAGGAGTGGGCGCCGGAGGTGATGGAGAAGCGGATCCGCAGGCTGGGGCGCACGCCGCGTCTGCGCACCACCCTGTATGCCAACGCTCCGGCTGAACGCCGCATGGCGGCGAGTCGTGCGCCGGAGCTGCTGCCGGTGGACAACGCCGATGCGGGCAAGCGCGCCCGCGACAAGCGCCTGCTGCTGGCTACGGATATGTCGCGCCCGGTACCGCCAGAGCAGGTTGTGCTGATGGCGGCCTGTAACTGAGGATGGCCGGAATTCAGCTCGAAGCGAGCTGGCTGGCAGCGCTGGCGGACGAGTTCCAGCAGCCCTACATGGGCGCGCTCAGGGAGTTCCTGCAGCAGGAAAAGCGTCGTGGCGTCAGTGTGTTTCCTCCCGGCGCGGAGATGTTCAGCGCTTTTGCGAACACGCCTCTAGCAAAAGTGAAGGTGGTTATCCTCGGCCAGGATCCCTATCACGGTCCCGGCCAGGCCCACGGTCTGTGCTTTTCGGTACGCCCCGGTATCGCCATCCCGCCGTCGCTGCAGAATATCTACAAGGAACTCCAGCGCGACCTCGGTGTGGCGCCTCCCGGCCACGGTGACCTCACTGCCTGGGCTGATCAAGGTGTGCTGCTGCTCAACAGCGTGCTGACGGTGGCAGCCAACCGCGCCGCCTCCCATCAGGGCAAGGGCTGGGAAACCTTCACTGACCGGGTGATCGAGTTGGTCAACCGCGAGTGTGAAAATGTGGTGTTCATGCTCTGGGGCAGCTATGCCCAGCGCAAGGGGGCGGTGATCGACGCCCGGCGCCACTGCGTGCTGAAGGCGCCGCATCCCTCACCTCTCAGCGCCCACCGCGGCTTTATTGGATGCGGCCACTTCAGTGCGGCAAACGCCTATCTGCAAGCGCAGGGGCAAGGGCCAATCGACTGGAACCTGGCTTGAGATCCTAGCCGAAAGGTACGGGGTAGGGCAGTTCCATCAACTGCACAGTCGGCTCGCTGTCCGGCGTCAGGCGCAGGCCTTCCTCGGCGGCAGGCTGGGTGGTGGTGATCAAGGCCAGCGCCGTGCCATCGTCGGCCGTCGCGGCATTTACAATCTGCGCGGCTGGCTGCTCTTTGCCCTGCAGGTAAAGAGGTTCTCCAGCATTGGCTAACGTACCCGCAGGCAACCGCACCAGCAGCATGCGGCGCTTGGCCTTGCCTTTGTAGTGCATCCGCGCGATGACTTCCTGGCCAGGGTAGCAACCCTTGCGAAAGTCGATGTGACCGCTCAGGTCATAGTTGAGCTGTTGTGGCAGCAACTCGCCGGCGGTTTCCGCGGTAATGCGGGCAATCCCGCGACGCAGGCCTCCGGTTTCCCACTCTGCCTCGCTGGCCGACGGCAGGGCCTCCTTGAGCTGGTGTAACAGCTCCGGCCGCTCAGCCCGGTTGATCCAGAGCTCGAAGCACTCGCTGTCACTATCGAGCTGCAGAACCAACGCGCCAGCTTCTCCAGTCCAGGCCAGGTCTGCACTGGGCAATGGCGGGAACAGCGGCCGCAGTGCCTCGGCTGCACCCTCGCCTTGACAGCCAAGCAGTTCCCATTCCTCGCCCGGGGCTTGCAGAGTTACTTTGGAGAACATTGCGAAACGCCCCAGTGCGGCTAGAGTGCTGTCCAGAATGTCTCGACGCAGGCGCAGCAGAATTCTTTCGGGATCCAGTGCGACGGCAATGAAGTCCGTCAGCACGCGTCCCTGGGGATTGCAGAAGGTGCCGTAGCAGGCGCGGCCTGGTTGCAACTGTCGCAGGTCGCAGCTCGCCTGGTTGTGCAGAAAGGTCAGGGCGTCGCGGCCGGTAACCTCGAGCAGGCCGTCGCTCCGCAGGCAAGACAGGGTGGGCGAGGTGTGGCTGAGACTCTGGGCGCTGCTTGCTGACACGGTTACGACGGCTCCTCCGTTGGTTCGGCGCTATAATAGCTGTTTTTGATGTTCCCGTACCGGGCCGGAGCTGCCATGCTGGACACTGAAGAACATAATCGCATGCGCTGGGCCAGCCGGCGCGGCATGCTCGAGCTGGATCTGGTTCTGGAGCCCTTCGTCAACCAGCGCTTCCCACAGCTGGACGCGGCTGATCGGGACCGCTATCGGCAGCTGATGCTGTCCGAGGATCAGGAGCTGTTCGGCTGGTTCCTGCGCCGGGAGGTCCCCGAGGACCCGGAGTTGGCCACCATTGTCCGCATCATACTCACCTTCACTCGACCTGACCTGGACTGACCAACGCCCACGCAAGGCCTGGTGCGCGGCTTGCCTGCTGTTGCTGATCGCCCTTGCCGAGATAGCCTGGCGAGGGTGCGGATTCTGGGCCCTGCTCGGGCTGGCGCTTTGGTTGCCGCTTGCCTGGTTCGGGTTACCGCCCCCGCCGACTCAACAAACCCTGCTGCTGGAGCCTCATGCTCGCCTGTTGCGGCAGTCGGTCGCAGCCAGCCCCGTGGCGATAGACCTGCTGCCGGGCACGGTGCTGCTGCCGTGGGTGGCAGTGCTGCACTGGCGGCCCGCTGGCGGCCGTGGCCGGC
>JBGTGB010000198.1:0-19688 GCA_041746975.1 Haliea sp.
CAGCGGCAGCGGTTCCGCGCACATCTGGCTCGCCAGCAGTTCAGCCGCCAGCGGCGTCGACGTAAGCCCCCGGGAGCCGTGGCCGGTGTTCAGGTACAGCCCCGGCAGGTACGTCCCTCGCCGCGAGATCTCGCTGCGCGCGTCCTCGCGAAGTCGCGCGTAGTCGCGAAGAAATGCATTGCGGTCCGGCACCGGACCCACCAGCGGCAGGTAATCCGGGCTGGCACAGCGCCAGCCGGTTCTGCCCGGCAGCTTGGTGTCCCTGAGGTCTCCCACTGCATCGGCCGCCGAGGGCATTGCGGCCACAAGCTGGTTGAGGTTTTGGACCTGATCACGGCGTCGCAGTTCCGGATCCGCATCGCCCGGTGCAAAGCTGGCGCCGACGCAGTGGCCGTCGGCCGTGGCCGGGGCGATGTAGCCGCTGTGACAGAGCACCGCGCGCAGTCCGACCAGGGCCGGCAGTGGGGGCAGCTGTGTGGTCTGACCGCGAATAGCCTTGAGTGGCAGCCAATCGAGGCACCCTATATCGCCGCAGTGGGCTCCTGCCGCCACCACCGCGGCTGGCGCATGGGCCAGGACAGCGGCGTCGCTCCTTGCCTGCCAGCTATCGTCCTCCCACTGCAGACACAGCTGGCCGCAGTGCTCGTGCAAGGTGATGAGCGGATGCCGCAGGAGCTGCCGACACAGCGCGGGCGGAGACATCCAGCCCGAGTTCGGGTACCAGAAGCCTGCGCTGGTCTGCACCATGCCGAGCAGCGCGGACGCGCTATCGGCATCCAGCACCTGTGCCAGTTCAGGCACCTGCGCCAGCAGCGGCTCCATGAGCTCCAGTTCCCGGGAATCGGCCACCTGGTGGAAACTGCCGCACAGTTCACCGTCTACGCCTCTCACCAGGCTGCCCTCTGTAAACTCCGCACGGTACTGCCGGCTGGCGAAGTCGAAACTGGCAAGGGCGAAGTCTGTCAGGGGTGAGTGGCGGTGGGAGAGCCGAGTGTAGAGAACGCCCTGAAGGTTGCCGGAAGCGTCGCCGGCCACCGCGCCCCGATCCAGCACCGTGACCTGGATGCCGCGGCGGGCCAGGGCGGCGGCGGTATGACAGCCCGTGAGTCCGGCACCGATGACCAGCACCCGTCGCGGCATCTGTTGCGCCAGGTCGGGAATGTCCCAGGGTGTGCCACGCAGGGGCGGCGTTGGCGGCCGCGCGCTGAGTTCCCCACAAAGCTGCTCCCGCTTGCGCCCGAAGCCGGCAACTTTGCGCACGGTAAAGCCGGCCTCCGCGAGTCCGCGCCGCACGGCGCCAGCCGCGGTAAAGGTCGAAAATGTAGCCCCGGTGTGGCTCAACCCCGCGATTCTGGGCCACAGCGCAGGGTGCCACATGGCAGCGTTGCGCGCGGGTGCGAAGCCGTCCAGGTACCAGGCGTCGACCAGTGGGGTCCGGCGCCGGCCGAGGTCGTCCAGCACGGCGTCGACATCGCCCCACCACAAGTCCAGGACCACTGCCCCAGCATCGAACAGAGACCGGTGAACCCCCGGTAGCGGCTGCGGATACTGTGCCAGCAGACCGTCCAGCAGCGGTGCCAGCTCCGGCCAGGCGGCCCCGGCCCGCTGCAGATCCGCGGCCGTCAGGGGGAATTTTTCCACCGCCAAATAGTGCAGTCGCCGTGCCCCGGCGTCGGTATCGCGCCTGGCACGCCAGGCCTGCCAGGTGAGGAGAAAGTTGAGCCCGGTGCCAAAACCGGTCTCGGCCAGCACAAACTGCTCCCGGGCGTGAGTCTGCCACCGCTGGGGCAGATCATTGCCGCCAAGAAACACATGGCGACCCTCTGCGAGGCCATTTTCGCGGGAGTAATAGACATCGTCGAAGGTGGGCGAGACCGGGCTGCCGTCTTCCGGCCACTCGAGTAGGGGGGCGCTCAGAGCCTGCCACGGTGCGTTGGAGCGCTGCATCTCTGTGGCGTCATCCCGCGACGGTGAAGCCGCCGTCGATGGGCAAGGTCTGCCCGGTAATCCAGCTGGCCTGGGCGCTACTCAGAAACAGCACGGCGGCCGCCACATCCTCGGGCACACCGTGCCTGCCCAGCGGGGTGCGGGCCAGAGTAGGGGCTGACCATTCGGGATTGGCAATCGTGGCCGAGGTCATGCGGCTCTCACACAGGCCTACGGCCACGCAGTTGGCGCGAATGCCCAGCGCTCCCCACTCCGCCGCCAACGCCCGGGTGAGGCCGAGCAAGCCGGTCTTGCCTGCGCCGTAGCCCGGGAGGAGACCGATACCAAAGTAGGACGTCATGGAGGCGATGCCGATGACCGAGGCACCACCCACCAATGTGCTTGCCTGCAGTGCGTCGCGGCAGCCCCGCGCCAGGCGAAACCCCGAGACCAGGTGGATATTGATAGCGCGACTGAAGTTGTCCGGATCCCATTCATCCAGGCCCATGCTGGGCAGTGCGATGCCGGCATTGTTGACCAGCACATCCAACGGCTTCTGCGCCTGCGCCACCTCATCGACCTGGGTCATGTTCTCCACATCCAGCTGCAGGTAGCAATAGCCTGAGAGGTCCGCATCGTAGTCTGCCGCGCTGGCCCGGGTGCCGGTAATGGTGACGTTGGCGCCAGCCGCCAGATAGGCGGCAGCAATCCCCGCGCCGATACCGCTGGTGCCACCTGTTACCAGCACTGTTGCCCCACTGAAATCAAAGTCTGCTGTGTTGCTGGCCATGGTTTTGCTCATGTTGTAATTGGATTGTTGCGGCCCCGAATGGCGGCGCCGAAAGAGACTAGCAGATCGTTCCGCAGGGAGCTATGGCAGGGTCACGGTGAGGCCGGCAAGGGGCGTGACGCTGGTTTTTGCCGTGGGCAGGCAGTAGACTTGCGCCCCTCAATTGTGAGGGCATTTCATGGCGCAGAACCAGACTCAAACCATACCCCGGGACAAGTTCCTGACTATTGCAGTCAACCTGCTGTATAAGGCTTTTCTGGAGAATCGGCGCACTGAGGCCAAGAACGTGTTCCGCGACATGGCAGCCGGCAGGTCCGTGCACCTGACCAACGTGCAGATGGAGGATCGCTCCCATGTGCGCTTTGATGTTGCCCTGGACCACAGCGAGTTTCGCGGCAAGCTGAATTTTGGCGCCTTTCGCGCCAGTCTGGTATTGCTGGTCGCCCAGCTCAGTGAGGCCCTGCGCGCGGGCAAGGACGTCAGGGTGTTTACGGATCGGAATAACCCTGACAACGTCATTTTCGGACTGTCAGCGCCAACCGATGATGACGGTGAAGTCAACGTCATGGTGCTGGGGGTCGATTCCAGTGAGACTCGGGGTACTATCGAACTGCGCCTGCAGTATCTGGACCCGGCCCAGTTTGCACCGGAATCCGAGGCGGCGCCTGAGCCCCCGGCAGTCTGATTCTCCAGTAACAGCCTGCTCTCAGCTGGTAACCGTCGGCGCAATGATGGTCACCGTTTCCCGCTCTGCAGGCGCAATCACTTCGGCAGTGCCTGTGACCACCGTTTTCCCGTGCTGGTTGAGGACCAGGCAGTCCAGGGTAACCTGGCGCCGCCGGGGCTGCTTGTCCGCTACGGTCAGTTGCACGGTCAAGGTGTCACCGACGTTCACCGGCAGGCGGAACGCCAGCGACTGTCCCAGGTAAATCGTGCCCGGCCCGGGCATTTGCATGGCCAGCACCGCTGAAATCAAACCGCCGGTGAACATGCCATGGGCGATGCAGCCGCCAAAGCGGGTCCCGGCAGCGTAAGCCGGGTCGAGGTGCAGCGGGTTGTGATCGCCCGAGGCCGCAGCGAACAGGCGAATATCCTCCATGGTTACCGTGCGGCTGCTTTCCGCCCGCTGGCCGATACTCAGTTCGTCAAAGGTATGATTGCTCACCTCAGCCATGGGGTCGTCCTGCGGGGATTGTCGGAACCGCGATGATACCTTAGTGTAGCCGTCCCCAAACACCCCGAAGCCCAGCCCGCAGGAGCAGTGCAATGCCGGACGCGGTGGTTCGCGCCATTCCGCCGATTACCTTCCCCCCCGAGCTGCCGGTAGTGCAGCGGCGGGAGGATATTGCGGAGGCCATCAGTGCGCATCAGGTGGTGATCATTGCCGGCGAGACCGGCTCTGGCAAGACCACCCAGATTCCCAAGATATGCCTGCAACTGGGGCGCGGGCGCGAGGCTCGCATCGGCCACACCCAGCCGCGGCGGCTGGCGGCGCGGACCGTGGCCCAGCGCATTTCCGAAGAGCTGCAGGTGCCACTGGGGGACGTGGTGGGCTACCAGGTGCGCTTTACCGACCAGGTTTCTGCTGCGTCGGCGATCAAACTCATGACCGACGGCATCCTGCTGGCGGAAATTCGCCATGATCGGCTCCTGCGCCAATACGACACTATCATCATCGACGAGGCCCACGAGCGCAGCCTCAATATCGACTTTCTGCTGGGCTATCTGAAACAGCTGCTGCCGCAGCGCCCGGACCTGAAATTGATCATCACTTCCGCCACGATTGACGTGAACAGCTTCTCCCGCCACTTCGGTGACGCACCAATAATTGAGGTGTCCGGCCGCAGCCATCCGGTAGAGACTGTGTACGTGGATCCCGCCGAGGATCGGGACCTGGGTCTGCAGGAGCAGATTGTGGGCCTGGTCGGTGATATCGAGGGCGGTCGCTTCGGCGAGCGTGGCGATGTGCTGATATTCCTGCCCGGTGAGCGCGACATCCGCGAACTGGCCCGCCAGCTGCGGGGCCAGGAGCGGCTCGAGGTGTTGCCGCTCTATGCCCGCCTGACCCAGGCCGAACAGGGGAGGGTCTTTGATCTCTCGCGCCGGCGCGGTATGCGGGTGGTGCTGGCGACCAATGTGGCGGAAACATCGGTCACCGTGCCCGGCATCCGCTACGTCATCGACCCCGGCGAAGCTCGCATCAGCCGCTACAGTTTCCGCACCAAGGTGCAGCGACTGCCGATTGAACCCATCTCCCAGGCCAGCGCCAACCAGCGCCAGGGTCGCTGCGGTCGCGTCGCCGCCGGCGTTTGCATCCGCCTCTACACGGAAGCCGATTTCCTCTCGCGGCCGGAGTTCACCGACCCGGAAATCTTGCGCACCAGCCTCGCGGCGGTGATCCTGCAGATGCTGCAGCTGGGCCTGGGCGAGCTGCAGCGTTTCCCGTTCATCAATCCGCCGGACCCGCGCATGGTGCGGGACGGCTACAAGCTGCTACAGGAACTGGGGGCGGTAACCGGCCGCGGCAAGTTGACAGCCACCGGCAAGCGCATGGCCAGACTGCCGGTGGACCCACGTCTGGCGCGCATGGTACTGGCGGCGCAGCAGCATGCTTGCCTGGATGAGGTGTTGGTGATCGCTGCAGCGCTGGCGATCCAGGACCCGCGCGAGCGGCCGGCGGACAAGCAGGCCCAGGCCGACCAGATGCACGCGCGCTTTCGCCATCCGCGCTCGGATTTTATGGCCTGGCTGGCGCTGTGGCGCTACTACGAGGAGCAGCGTCAGGCCCTGAGCCAGAGCCAGTTGCGCAAGCTCTGCCAGCGCGAATTCCTCTCTTTCCTGCGTCTGCGTGAATGGCGCGACATGCACGCCCAGCTGCGGATCAGCTGTCGCCAGCTGGGTCTGCATCCCGCTGCCGGGCTGCCTGCGGAGGTCGAAGATAGCTACGATGCAGTGCACAAGGCCCTGCTGGCGGGCTTGCTGTCGAACATCGCCCAGCATCAGGAAGATCGCGAGTATCTGGGGAGCCGCAATCGCAAGCTGCAGATTTTCCCCGGCTCTGCTCTCGGAAGGCAGCGCCCGAAGTGGCTGGTGGCAGCTGAAATTGTCGAAACATCGAAGGTATTTGCCCGCACCGTCGGCACCATCGATCCGGCCTGGGTATTGGACACCAATCCCGAACTGCTGAAGTTTCACTATTACGAGCCGCGTTGGGAGGCGCGCCAGGGTCGGGCCATGGCTTGGGAGCGAGTCACGCTGTACGGCCTGACGGTAGCCGACAAGCGGCCGCTGCACTATGGCCCGATCAACCCGGCCGAGTCCCGGGAACTGCTCATCCGCGAGGGATTGATAGCCGGTCGATTTCCGCGTCACCCCGGATTTCTCAAGCACAATCTCAAGCTGCTGCGCTCCCTGGAAGACCTCGAGGCGCGGGCCCGGCGGCGGGATCTTCTGGCCGACGACCAGGTTTTGTTCAGCTTTTACGACGAGCGGCTGCCGGCAGATCTCACCACCGCCGATCGCCTCCGCGCCTGGGTGGCGGCCACAGACGGGGCGGATGCCAGCCTGCGGGTACCCCGCGAACTGCTGTTGGCCCGGGACCCGGGTTCTGGCCTGGGCCAGGAGTTCCCTGACCGGCTCAGCTGGGGCGACATGGAGTTCCGCCTGAGTTACCAGTTCGAGCCCGGTCAGGTGACCGACGGGGTCTCGGTGACGGTACCGGTGGGACTGCTGAATCGAGTACCCAGGTTTCGTTTCGACTGGCTGGTGCCCGGCTTGCTGCGGGACAAGTGCATTGCCCTGGTGAAGGGATTGCCCAAGGATAAACGCAAGCAGCTGGTACCGGTGCCCGACACGGTGGACCGCGCCCTCGCTGTGCTGGATCCCACGGATGAAGATCTCTGTGTGGCGCTCGCCCGGGTTCTGTCCCGCCTGGGTGGTGTGGCCGTGCAGCCTCGGGACCTGCAGACCGAAAAACTCGATTCCTTCTATCACATGAATATCCGGGTAGTAGACGCGGACGGCAAGCTGCTGAACCAGGGTCGGGATCTGGCGGCCCTGGTGGCAGAATTCCGCAGCGATACCCGCCAGACTATTGCCTCGACTACGGCGAACAGCCCCGCCCGTGAGGGCCTCACCAGTTGGGTTATCGGCGCGCTGCCCGAGGAGTGGCGTTTCCGTCAGGCGGGCACCGAGATCGCGGCCTGGCCGGCGCTGGTGGACAAGGGCGAATCCGTGGCGGTGGAGTTGTGTGACTACCCGGGGCAGGCTCAGCTGCAGCACAGGCTCGGCGTTCTGCGCCTGCTGCGGCTGCAGCACAAACAGCAGGTCAAGTTTTTGCGCAAGCAGCTGTTGCTGGGTAACGAGACCAGTCTGCTGTTGGCGGCGGCGGGGCAGGAACGGGTGCCGCTGGTGGATGACCTCATTGACGCTGCCTGGGCGCAGGTGGCGGGTCTGAACGATGCTCTGCCGCGGGAAGAGGCGGAGTTCCAGGCCTTGCTGGCGCGCAGCAACGAGGTGGTGGGGCAGGCGACTGAGCTGGAAACCAACCTGCTCAACGCCTTGAAACCGCTTGCGGAGCTGCAGCCACTGATGGCTCGCTATACCGACCCCTCATGGGCTCCGGCGCTGGAGGACATGCGCCAGCAATTGGCGGAGCTGTGGCAACCCGGATTCCAGCGCGATACGCCGTGGGAATGGCTGACCCAGTATCCTCGCTACATGAAAGCGCTGAAACAGCGCCTGCAGCGCCTCAATGGGCAGTTGCCCCGGGACAACAGTCAGCGCGAGATGTTGCAACGCCTGGCGGCTCCGCTGTATGAGGCCTGCTCTCTGCGCCCTGGATTGCAGGCCCTCTGTGTGCCGGCGCAGCACTATCGGTGGATGCTGGAGGAGTTCCGGGTGTCCCTGTTTGCCCAGCAGCTCGGGACCCGAGTGCCGGTTTCCGACAAGCGCCTGCAGGAGCAGTGGGAGGCGGTGCAGGCCTGGCTGGATGCCCATCCAGACGGTGGCCCGGTGGTCTGATATGTGAAATAGTACCGAAGCCGATCCGGGCGCGGTGAAACTTCATCGCCAATACTGAGTCACAACATTGTCGGTTGGTGCGTGGCGCCGGCCCGGAATGTGGTTGTAAATACGTCATCCAACAAGAAGGATTTCTATCATGGCACAGTCAAAAAAACCCCTCGCTCTTGCTCTTGGAGCAGCTTTTCTCGCCAGCTCCGTCGTACCCATGGCATCCGCGGAAGCCAACCCTTTCGCCGCGGAACAGCTGAATACCGGCTATAACCTGGCAAACTACGGCGCTCACGGCGAAGGCGACCATGAAGGCAAATGTGGTGAAGGCAAGTGCGGCGAAAAGGACAAGGAAGGCAAGTGCGGTGAAGGCAAGTGCGGCGAAAAGGACAAGGAGGGCAAGTGCGGAGAAGGTAAGTGTGGTGAAAAGGACAAGGAAGGCAAGGATGGCGAAGGCAAGTGTGGTGAAGGGAAGAGCGGCGGCGCCTGATGCCGGCGAGTAACAGCGGGCCCGCAGGAGCGGGTCTTGGATTGCGGCGGGTCCTGATGGGCCCGCTGCTTTCAGAGGACCAGGGAACGGTCGATTTTTTCGAGGTGGCGCCGGAGAACTGGATTCGCGTCGGCGGCCGTTACGGCCGTCAGTTTCGCGAGTTGGTGGAGCGCTGCCCCTTGATTTTTCACGGCTTGTCGCTGGATATCGGCGGCCCCGACCCGCTCGACAAGGAATTGCTGCGCGCGGTGCGCGCACTAATGGATGAGCTGGGAGTCAGCCTCTACAGCGAACACCTGTCCTGGTGCGCCGCGGAAGGGCACCTGTATGACCTGTTGCCGATACCGTTCACCGAGGAGGCCGTGCGCCACGTGGCTGACCGTGTGCAGCAGGTTCAGGACATCATCGGCGCACCCATCGCCCTGGAAAATTCCTCCTACTACGCCCAGGCTCATGCCGACATGAGTGAGGCGGATTTTATCAACGCAGTGGTTGCAGCTTCGGGTTGCGAGCTGCTGCTGGATGTAAACAATATCTACGTTAACAGCATTAACCACGGCTATGAGGCGTCTGCGTTTCTCCGCGCGCTGCCCCTGGAGCGGGTGCGCTATATTCACGTGGCCGGCCACTACGACGAAGCGCCGGACCTCAAGGTAGACACCCACGGGGCCAACGTGGTGGACCCGGTGTGGAATCTGCTGGCCGAGGCCTACAGCTTGCTGGGGCCGGTGCCAACGCTATTGGAGCGTGATTTCAATCTTCCGCCCCTGGCGGAACTGTTGCAGGAAGTAGCACAGATCCGGCAGATGCAGGCCGTCTATGGCGCCGACTCAGTGGCGGAACTGGCGCATGGCTGAGCTGCGCGGCAGTCAGCTGGAACTCGCAGCTTACCTGCGCAATCCCGATGCCGTCCCAGCGCCCGTCGGTATCGAGCCGCGGCGCCTGAAGATCTATCAGGACCTGATCTACAACAATATCGAGGGCTTTATCAGCAACGGTTTCCCGGTGCTGAGGAGCCTGTACAGCGATGGGGCCTGGCATACCCTGGTGCGCCGGTTTATTGACGGTCATCGCTGCCACACCCCGTATTTCCTTGAGATCAGCCAGGAGTTTCTGCGCTTTTTGCTCGAACGCCACCAGCCCGGGCCCGAAGATCCGCCCTTCATTGCCGAACTGGCCCACTACGAGTGGGTGGAACTGGCACTATCGGTAGCGGAGGAGAGCCTGCCAGCGGCAACCAAGGATAGAGACCCGCTACGGGCGGTGGTGCGGTTGTCACCGTTGGCATGGGTACTCGCCTACCGCTTTCCGGTGCACCGGATCGGTCCCGACTTCCGGCCTTTGGAGCCCGGCGAGCCGGTCTACCTGGTGGTCTACCGCGACCGCGGAGATCAGGTGCGTTTCATGGCGCTCAATGCCGCGTCGGCGCGGTTATTGGAACTTGCCCGCGACAAGGAGGAGAGCACTGGCGCCGACCTGCTAGGACAGCTGGCGGCGGAGCTGGACATGGATCCGGAGTCGGTTCTGGGCTTTGGCGGTGCACAGTTGGCAGATTTCGCCAGCCGTACCGTCATCCTGTTGCACTGATACAAGCCAACTTTTGCGCCCTTACCCATGTTGCTCCCCCTGTCCCACAAGCGTAACATTCCGCCACTTTTTACCAACACCGGCACTACCATGACTATGCTACGCCCGACACTGGGTCTCCTCTGCCTGTTGCTGATTGCACCCGTAGTGGCTCAGGACACGGTCAACCCCGACCCCTGGGAGAGTTTTAACAGACCCGTATTCGAGTTCAATGAACGTTTGGACCAGTATTTGCTGAAACCCACGGCCAGGGGCTATCAGGCGGTTATGCCCGATCCCGCGGAAAAGAGCGTTGGTAATTTTTTCAGTAACCTGCGGGATGCCAACTCCACCATCAACGCGGTCCTGCAGGGGCGCCCTGGTGGCGCGGCTCGCGCTGGAGGCCGCTTCCTGCTGAATTCAACCATAGGTATGCTCGGTCTGTTTGATGTCGCCAGTCGCATGGGTGTCGAGCCCTATCGCACGGACTTCGGTCACACCCTGGCGATCTGGGGCGTGCCGTCCGGGCCCTATGTAATGGTGCCTCTGTTCGGGCCGCGCACTATCCGCAGTGGCACTGGCACGGTGTTTGATGCGTTGACCTCAGTGGAGGTTGGCATAGACGACGTTCGTCTGCGCAACTCCATGTTCGCGCTTGATATCGTAAATACCCGCGCCGGTCTGCTCAAGGCCGAGGATCTGATGTCCGGTGACCGCTACATTTTTATCCGCGACGCCTACCTGCAGCAGCGCCGCTCCCTGGTCAGTGACGGCGTGGTTGAGGACAATTTTTCCGACTTTGGCGACGACGAATGGGGCGATGACTGGGACGATGGGCCGGGCGATGAGTCAGGCGATGATTTGGGCGATGAGTGGGACGAGGAGTTTTGACTCTCGCCGGCTTTTTTCCGCCTCTGACAAAACTGTGAAATCTTCCCCAAACACAGTGCATTCCGGTTGTCCGACACCGCTCAAGGGCGTAGTGTCTTTTTGCAGGCCCCGCGCAAGTAAACCATGATGGACTCCAAAGGTTATGTTCTGGTGATCGACGACGACGCCGCTCGTGCAGCAGCGCTGGGAGCGACTGTGTCGGCGGCTGGTTACCGCACCGAGGTCTATACCGACGTTGTTGCGGCCTATCATTTTCTCGACGGCAATCAGGACCTTGATGTCATTCTCTGTGAGCTGGATCTGGAGGATGTGTCCTGGGTGGAGGCGCGCCGGTCCCTGCGCGAGCTTGATCTGCAGATACCGGCGATCATATTCAGCGACCGTGCCGAAGTGGATAAAATGATGACCGCCCTGCGCCTGGGCGCCAGCGATTTTTTTGTGCGCCCGGTCGAGGATACGGAAGCGCTGCTCAAGTCTATCGAGCGCTGCGTGCGCCAGCGCCAGCTGCGCCGGGAGCTGCAGGATTCCCGCAAGCGACTGGAGCTGGCGAACATTGAGCTACGTGGCACCGTCAAGATGCTGGAGCAGGACCAGCAGGCGGGCCGCCAGGTCCAGCTGCGAATGCTGCCCGCAAGTCCCATGGTCCGTGGCGAGTATGTGTTCAGTCATACAGTGATCCCCTCGCTCTACCTGAGCGGGGACTTCACGGACTACTTCATTGTCGGCGAGCATCATGTGACCTTTTTCATGGCCGATGTGTCCGGCCACGGCAGCTCCTCCGCTTTTGCCACGGTGCTGCTCAAGAACCTCTTTGCCCGCAAGCGGTCTGACTACCTGCGACGCAGCGACGACACCATCCTGAGCCCCGTTGCCATGCTCAAGCGCGCCAACAAGGAGTTGCTGGGGCTGGGTGTGGGCAAGTTCGCCACCATGGTCGTTGGCTTGCTGGACACTGCCGCCAATACCCTGCGCTACAGCGTTGCGGGGCACTTGCCGCAGCCCGTACTGGTGTCGCCAGAGGGTGCGCGCTATTTGCGCGGCGAAGGTTCCGCTGTGGGTATTATGGAAGACGTAGCTTACGAAGAGCATCTGATCGACTTACCGCAGCGCTTCATGCTGGCACTGTTCTCTGACGGGATTCTGGAAATCCTGCCGCCGCAAAACCTGATCGAAAAAGAAAAGTACTTCCTCAAGGTGTTCGAGGAGTCTGCCGAGTCGCCGGAAGTAATCGTCACCCGGTTGGGGCTGGACCACGTCGAAACCGCTCCCGACGATATAGCTGCGCTGTTCATCAGCAAGCGGGGTTAGCATGGAAGAGGGCCGGATTCTCGCAGCGAGCCAGGATGGCGCCTATGTCATTCGCCTGACCGGCGATGTGCGTCTTACGCTGTGCACCACCATTGATGACTATGTGCACAAGATGCTCGATGACGCGGATTTTGCCAGCGTCTGGGTCGATCTCTGTGGCGCTGACGGCATAGACAGCACTACCCTCGGCCTGTTGGCCAAGCTGGCGCTGCAGGTGCGGGCGCGCTATGGCTTCATGCCCGCTATCTACAGCAACAATCCCGGCATTACCCGTCTGATCAAGAGTATGGGTTTCCAGCGACTGTTCGAGTTGCATGAGGACGCGTGCGCGAAGCCGGGCTGCATCCGGCGCGTGCCCCTGGTTGAGGGCAGCGAGCAGGTGGTCAAGGAGCAAGTTCTGGAAGCCCACCGGGTCCTCATGGGCCTGTCGGAAGAGAACCGCGCCCGCTTCAAGGATCTCATGGTGGTGCTAGAGCGCAGCTGAGCCTGGGCTCAGCCTGGCGTTACCGCCAGCTTGCTGCGGATGTAGTCCTGGTGTGGCACGTAGGTCAGCTCCGCAACCTGGCGGATCAGGTGTTCTTCATATTTGTCCAGATTGCCGTCGGCGTAGGCCACACGCCACATGGCAGCGATCAATTCCAGCTTCTCCTCCGGGCCGTAGTGGTCGTTGATCACCCGGGTGAACTCGTACAGCGAGGTGGCCGCGTCCACCCGCTGCGACGCCTGCTCGATCAGCGCGCGCACTTCCTCCCGGGATAGCGACAGCGACTCACAGAGCAGGGTTTCGAGCGCAGCTTCCTCTGCTGCATCCTGGCTGAAATCGGCTCGCGCCGTCTCGATCAGCAAGGCCGCCGAGGCCAGGTGCACGCGGTGTTCATGTTCCTCGGGGCTGTCGCTGGGGGGCAGGATAAACAGCGATTTCAGGGCATTGATCATGCCTGGGCAATGACCTGTTCCAGCTTGACCTGATCGGTGATGAAGTTGCGAATACCTTCGGCCAGTTTCTCCGTCGCCATGGCATCATCGTTCAGGGCCAGCCGGAAGGCGGATTCCGTGGGCGCCCCGCGCGCATCCTCAGAAGCGGCATTGTCTGGCGAGAGCTGGCGGGGCAACCCACCTGTGTCCGCCGCCAGGCTTTCCAGCAGTGCGGGGCTGATGGTCAGGCGGTCGCACCCTGCAAGGGCCTCGATCTCGCCGGTGTTGCGGAAGCTCGCTCCCATGACCACGGTCTTGTAAGCGTGGGTTTTATAGTACTCGTAGATGCGCCGCACGGATTGCACACCGGGATCATCAGCAGGCTCGGCCACGACCAGATCACTGTTGGCCAGATGCCAGTCGAGGATGCGGCCCACAAAGGGCGAGACCAGGTAGACCCCGGCGTCCGCGCAGGCGGCCGCCTGGGCGAAGCCGAACAGCAGCGTCAGGTTGCAATTGATGCCTTCCTTTTCCAACTGTTCAGCGGCGCGGATGCCCTCCCAGGTGGCGGCGATCTTGATCAGGATCCGTTCGGGGGAGATGTCGGCCTTGTCGTACAGGTCGATCAATCGGCGCGCCCGGTCAATGGTCGCCTCCGTATCAAAGGAAAGTCTCGCGTCAACCTCGGTGGATATGCGCCCAGGTACGATGTTCAGGATCTCCAGACCTACATCCACGGCGAAACGGTCGCAGCAATTGGCCAACTGCTCCGCATCGGAGCCACCTTCCAGGGTGGCCCAGCTGCGGGCCTGGGCCAGCAGCTTTTTGTAGTGGGGCAGGGCGGCCGCCTTCAACAGCAGCGATGGGTTGGTAGTGGCGTCCTGTGGATGGAAGCGACGGATGGCCTCTATGTCGCCGGTGTCGGCGACCACATCGGTCATTCCCTTGAGCTGGTCGAGTTTACTGGTCATTGTGGTCCTTTCCTGTGTCAGGCGGCAGAGTCGCGGGCCTGCTGTCTCTCACCGGCAGCGCGCACCAGGCCATAGGCCTGCTCCAGCACCTCGATTCCTGCGCCCTTGCGGTGGGCGTTTTCACTGATGTGGCGGCGGAACTGGCGTGCCCGGGGCAGGCCCTGGTAGAGGCCCAGCAGGTGCCGGGTAATATGGTTGAGCTGAGCGCCGTCAGCCAACTCCCGGGCGATATAGGGCAGCATCTGCTCGATCGCCTGGTGGCGGGATTGTAGCGGATTTTCGGCACCGAACAGGGCTCGATCTATATCCGCCAGCAGCCACGGGTCGTGATAGGCTACCCGCCCCAGCATGACCCCGTCCACCTGCGCCAGGTGTTGTCGGCACTCCTGCAGTGTAGAGATGCCGCCATTGAGAACAATGGTCAGCTGTGGCAGGTCCGCTTGCAAGCGGTAGACCCAGGGGTAGTTGAGGGGCGGGATTTCCCGATTCTCCTTGGGCGACAGTCCCTGCAGCCAGGCCTTGCGGGCATGGACGATAAACACCGAACAACCCGCTTCTGCGCTGGGGGCCACAAAATCGAGCAGCTGCTGGTACGACTCCATGTCGTCAATGCCGATGCGGTGCTTGACCGTCACCGGCAGGGAGCAGGCGTTGCGCATTGCTGCGACACACTCCGCAACCCGCTGCGGGTGCGCCATCAGCGCGGCACCGAAAGCCCCGGACTGCACCCGGTCTGAGGGGCAGCCGCAATTGAGGTTGACCTCGTCATAGCCCCAGTCCTCGGCCCAGCGCGCACAGCGGTCCAGGTCTGCGGGATCGTTGCCGCCCAACTGCAGGGCCACGGGTTGTTCCACCGGGTCGAAACGCAGGAAGCGGGCGCGGTCGCCGTGGATCAGCGCGCCCGTGGTTACCATCTCCGTATACAGGCGCGCATGCCGACTGAGCAGGCGCCAGAGGTACCGGGCGTGCCGATCACTCCAGTCCATCATGGGGGCAATGCAGAAGCGGTAGTTGTCAGAGGTGCTGGACATGGGGCAATGGCGTAGAAGGTAAAGGGAGCATTGTACCCGAGAAGGCAGCTCTGTTGGTTATACTGGAATCTCACAGGCGACCGGTGATGCTGCCGGGGGAGGGCGCTGATGCACTACATTTTCGAGGTTACCCTGAAGCCCGGCTACACTGCCGAACAGTATGCGGATGCCTGGATTCGCGCCAGCGAGATTATCCAGCGGGCGCCGGGAGCCCAGGGCACTCGGCTGCACCGCAAGATCGGTGATCCCACGCGGCTGCTGGCAATCGCGACCTGGGAGAGCAAGGCGGCCAGGGATGCCATGGAGTCGGATCTGCCGGGCCGGGTGCAGGAAATCATCGCCGAACAGGTGCCCTATGTGGAGATCAACCTGATTGGCGAGTTCGAGGCGCCGGCGTGGACGGTGCTGCCGCCGGACTGAGGGCGGGAGGTGAAACAATTTCCCCGGCTTCCTCCTGGTTAATCACAGTAGACGGGGCGCAGCAGCACTCGCGCGGACAGTCGCCATCGAATACCACCACGTGTTGCAGGTTGAAGCGGACTGGCAGCAGGCCGCCCAGCGGGATGTCAACGTGGCTGGGTGTCAGGCAGGGAACCCGCTGGCCGTCCGGCAACAACAGGTCGTACAGGTAGCTGGCACCGCGGAACGCCTTGTGCACCACCCGCAGGGCAATATGACTGCCCTCATCGAATTCGATGTCGTCCGGGCGCACCAGCAAGCGCAGTTCCTCGCCGGGCTGCCAGTGCGGATGGCCCCGATCCAGCACCCCCAGGCCGTCGTTCATTTCCCCCGCCGCGTTCACGGTGACCGTAATCATGTTGCCCTGGCCGATAAACTCGGCGACAAACTCGTTACCTGGATTGTGGTAGAGATTGTAGGGGGTGTCGGTCTGGGCAACCCGGCCCTGGTTCAGCAGGGTCACCTGGTCGGCCATGGCGAAGGCCTCGTGCTGGTCGTGGGTTACCAGAATTGCAGTGACGCCGTTGCGCTTCAGCAGTTCGCGAATTTCCGCCGCCAGCTCTGTGCGCAGCTCTGTGTCCAGACTGGAGAAAGGCTCGTCCAGCAGCAGTATCTCGGGGTTCGGTGCCAGAGCCCGGGCCAACGCCACGCGCTGTTGCTGGCCTCCGGATAGCTCGTGGGGGAAGCCATTGGCGTACTCGCTCAGGGCCACCAGCTGCAGCATGGTCTCCACCCGCTCGCGTCGCTCCTTGCGCGGCAGGTGACTGAGGCCGAAGCCGATATTGCGACGCACATCCAGATGCGGAAACAGGGCGAAGTCCTGGAACACCATGCCCACCTTGCGCTGTTCCGGTGGCAGCTGGCGCCGGGCTGTGCTGATGGTAGTCCCCCGCAGGCGGATGCTGCCCGCAGTGATGCCTTCAAACCCGGCGATGGCGCGTAGCAATGTGGTTTTGCCACAGCCCGAAGGCCCCAGCAGGCAGCCGATCTGCCCGGTCTGCAAGGTCATGGAGACGTCTTCCACCGCGGTGAAATCGCCGTACTTCACTGTTACCTGCTGTAAATCCAGCTGGCTACTCATGCTCGTTCCTGCTCCCGAGGCATGCTGCGGTTCATCAGGATAACAGGCAGCAGGCCGATGAGCACGATAGCGATAGCGGGCAACGCCGCGTCTGCAAGCCGTTCGTCTGATGCCAGCTCGTGGGCCCGCACCGCGAGGGTGTTGAAATTGAAGGGGCGCAGGATCAGGGTGGTGGGTAACTCTTTGAGCACATCCACGAACACCAGCAGCAGGGCAGTCAGCAAGGTCCCGCTCAGCATGGGCAGGTGTATGCGCCGCAGCACGCTGATGGGCGAGTGGCCCAGGGAGCGCGCGGACTCATCGATACCGGGGCGGATCCGGGCCAGGCCGGCCTCCACCGTCTGCAGGGAGACCGCGAGAAAGCGCACCACATAGGCAAACACCAGTGCGCCCAGGGTGCCGCTGAGCAGGAGACCGGAGGAGATGCCGAACTGCTGGCGCAACCAGGCATCGATACTGTTATCGATCCAGGCGAAGGGAATCAGCACGCCGACAGCTATGACAGTGCCTGGAACCGCGTAGCCCATACCGGCAACCCGGGTGGCGATCGTTTCCGCCGGGCCTGGATACAGGCGCCGGCCATAGCCCATGAGCAGGGCCAGCAGCAGGCAAAACAGGGAGGCCGTGGCGGCGAGGAGAAAACTGTTGCCCACCAGCTGCAGAAAAGCCTGGTCCAGCACACCGGCATGGTTGCCCGCTGCCCAGACACCGAGCTGGGCGGCGGGCAGCAGGAAGCCGGCAGTCAGGATGCCCAGGGAGATGCCGAAACCGACCCCGGCGCGCCAGCCGCGCAGCGGTATCCGTGCCGGAAAGCTGCGGGCGGAACTTTTGTGGAAGCGTAGCCGTGCGCGCGACCGCCTCTCGAGAATAAACAGGGTGAACACGAACAGGAGCAGAAAGGCCGCGAGTTGCGCCGCAGTCTGCAATTCTCCGAGGCCGTACCAGGTGCGGAATATACCGGTAGTGAACGAGCTGACCCCGAAGTAGGCCACGGTGCCATAGTCCGCAAGAGTCTCCATCAGCGCCAGGCTGACCCCCGCAGCGATTGCCGGCCGGGCCATGGGCAAGGCCACCAGAAACAGCGTTTGCCAGGGAGTCTTGCCGAGGTTGCGGCTGGCTTCCAGTACCGCCGTGGACTGCTCGAGAAAGGCGACCCGCACCAGCAGGTAGACATAGGGGTAGAGCACCAGGGACAGCATGCAGATGGCGCCACCGAGAGAGCGGATCTGCGGGAACCAGTAGTCACCGAAGCCCCAGCCGAAGTTGTCGCGGAGCAGGGTTTGCACCGGACCCGCGTAGTCCAGCATGCCGGTGTAAGTGTAGGCGATGATGTAGGCGGGCATCGCCAGGGGCAGCAGCAGGGCCCAGCTGAAGAAGCGCCGCCCGGGGAAGTCGCACATGGCAGTCAACCAGGCGGCGCTGACACCCAGTAGAAGAGTGCCGCTGCCGACACCGAGCATCAGCAGCAGGGAGTTGACGATATAGTCCGTCAGCACGGTGTCGATCAGGTGCCCCCAGGCGGCGCTGTAGGGCCCGAGCAGGCTGGCGACGATGACCAGGATCGGCACCGCGATCACCGCGGCGCTGAACAACAGCAGGACCCGCCACAGGTTGGCCCGTAAGGGGTTGCCGCGTACTGCTGTTGCCTTGAGGCTGGCTATTTCCAATTCGCCCGGTCCATGGCCATGACCGCCGCGGAATTGAGCCGACCAAGCTCGCTGACCCTGAGCGGGTCAGCCCGGAACGCGCCCCAGGATTGCAGCAGGTCCGAGGGAGCGATTCCGGGCCGGACCGGGTACTCGTTGTTCGCTTCTGCATACCACTGCTGGCTGTCCTCGCGCAGCAGGAATTCGATCAATTGCCGCGCCTCCTCGGGGTGCGCGGCGGAGCGGGTGATCCCGGCGCCACTGATATTGATGTGCACACCGCGACCGGCTTGGTTGGGCCAGAACAGGCGCACTTGCTCCGCAGCCGCCCGCTCCTCGGCGTTGTCCGAGCGCAGCATGCCGCCGAGATAGTAGCTGTTGACCAGGGCGACATCGCACTGACCGCTGGCCACGGCCTTGATCTGGTCGCGATCACCGCCCAGGGGCGGACGCGCAAAGTTGGCGACAAATCCCTGCAGCCAGGCCTCGGTGGACTCCGCCCCCTGGCTGGCCAGCATGCCCGCGATCATGGACTGGTTGTAGATGTTGCTGGAGGAACGTACGCAGATGCGCCCACGCCAGACGGGATCCGCCAGCGCGGCGTAATCGGACAGCTCGCCGGGATCAACCCGGTCCGGTGCATACACCAGCACCCTGGCGCGCAGGGACAGCCCGAACCAGAAGCCCTCGTTGCTGCGCAAGTGGGCCGGCACCGCTGCTTCCAGAGCCGCTGAAGTGATCGGCTGCAACAGGTCTGCCTGCTGGGCCCGATACAGGTTGCCCGCATCGCTGGTGAGCAGCAGGTCTGCGGGGGAATTGAGGCCCTCGTTGCGCAGGCGCGCGAGCAGGGCGTCGCCGTCCCCGGTTACCAGGTTGACGGCAATCCCGGTCTCCGCGCTGAAGCGGTCCAGCAGCGGCTTGATCAGCGCTTCCTGGCGGGCCGAATACACATTGACTGCCTCCGGGCCAGAACAGGCGGTCAGCGCCAGGGGTAGGATCAGCAGCTTGAGCAGTAGCCGGGCAATGGAAGCGCCACGGTTTCCGTGAAACATGTAAACCTCACTAGTCGGGTGGGCGAGTCGCGGAGTGATAACGCTAATTATTCTCATTTAAAAAACAATAGCAACCCCATTTTCTGCATTAGGCGCGTACACTGCGAGCGTCACTTGCCAGAGAACGAACCGTATGTCCCCTGATTTTCCCCTCTCGTTACTTGAGCTGGCTTCGGTGCGCGCGGGTGATTCCGTTGGCCAGACCCTGGCCAATAGCGTCGAGTATGCCCGGCATGCGGAGCAGCTGGGTTTTAAGCGCTTCTGGCTGGCCGAGCATCACAATATCGAAGGGGTCAGCAGTTCCGCCACGGCCGTGCTCGTGGGGCATATCGCCGGCGCCACCAACACTATCCGTGTGGGCTCCGGCGGCATCATGCTGCCCAACCACCCGCCGCTGGTGATTGCCGAACAGTTCGGCACCCTGGAGTCCATTTATCCCGGGCGCATCGATCTCGGCCTTGGCCGTGCCCCCGGCACGGATCCCGTCACCAGCCGCGCCCTGCGCCGGGCGGGACCGGGTGCGGAGGCGTTTCCCGAGGACATCGCCCA
>JBGTGB010000199.1:0-55377 GCA_041746975.1 Haliea sp.
AGCGCAATGGTGCCGACCAGCTCGCCATGGTCGGCCGGATTGCGCACCTCCTGCAGGGTGCCGCTCAGCTCCGGGCTCAGGGGCAGGGTGCGCAGCCATTGCTTCATTGCCTCGCGGGCGGCGGCCAGGGTCACCGGTTCACTGAGGTCCATGCCGGCGGCGTTGGCGCGCTCGCTGCCGTAAAGGTCGACAGGCAGGGGTATATTGGGGTTGGTCTTGCGGCGCCAGCCGCGGACGGTTTCCACCGGGTCTTCCAGCAGTGCTTCCACCGGGATGTTCTCGTCGACAATGTTGTTGACGAAGGAGCTGTTGGCGCCGTTTTCCAGCAGGCGTCGCACCAGGTAAGCCAGCAGATCGGCGTGCACGCCCACCGGCGCGTACACCCGGCAGGGTACCTTTGCCTCTGCGACGACCTGGTCGTAGAGGGTTTCACCCATGCCGTGCAGGCGCTGGAATTCGTAGCCGCTGCGCGCACTGTCCAGCTCCAGGATGGTGGCAACGGTGTAGGCGTTGTGGGTGGCGAACTGTGGATACAGGCTGTCACGATAGGCCAGCAGACGCGCAGCGCAGGCCTGGTAGGAGACATCGGTGCCCGCCTTGCGGGTGAACACCGGGTAGCCTGCCAGCCCTTCCACCTGGGCCAGCTTGATTTCCGTATCCCAATAGGCGCCTTTGACCAGACGCACCATCATCCGCCGCCCGACCCGCAGCGTCAGCGCCCGCAGCCACTCGATGACGAACAGGCTACGTTTCTGGTAGGCCTGTACCGCAATGCCAAACCCTTCCCAATCTCCAAGCTCCGGATCGGCAAACACGGCCTCAATAATGTCCAGCGACAGCATCAGCCGGTCCGCTTCCTCGGCGTCGACCGTAAAGCCGATATCGTGGCGTTTCGCCGCCAGCGCCAGTGTTTTCAAACGCGGCACCAGCTCCGCCATGACCCGTTCTCGCTGGGCGAACTCGTAGCGTGGATGAATTGCCGACAGTTTGACCGAGATACCCGGGCTGGTTTCCGGGCCGCGCCCGGCCGCGGCTTTGCCGATGGCCTCGATGGCATTCAGGTAGCTATCGAAATAGCGCTGGGCGTCGGGGGCGGTGCAGGCAGCTTCCCCGAGCATATCGTAGGAATAGCGGTAGCCGCGCTCCTCGGGCTCGCGGGCGCGCTCCAGGGCCCGCTCGATACTGGTGCCCATGACAAACTGGGTACCCATGATCTGCATGGCATAGCGCACCGAGGCGCGGATCACCGGCTCCCCCAGCCGCCCCATGGTTTTTTTCAGCAGACCGAACTGGCGCGGGTTGTCCTCGTCATTGTAGTTAACCACCGTGCCGGTCAGGAGCAGGCCCCAGGCGGAGGCGTTGACGAACAGGGATTCGCTGTTGCCGAGGTGGGAGCTCCAGTCGCCGTCCGCCAGCTTGTCGCGGATCAGGCGGTCCACCGTGAGACGGTCGGGCACCCGCAGCAGGGCTTCAGCCAGGCACATGAGGACAATGCCCTCCTCGGTTGAGAGGGCAAACTCCTGCAACAGGGCGTCGACCCCACCCTTGCCGTGCTGGGCCTTGCGGATATTGACCACCAACGTACGGGCGCGCTCCCAGGCGCGGCTGCGGGCCGCTTGGCTGATGTCCGCGATGGGGAGCAGGTGCTCCAGCACCTCGGCCTCGTCCCGGCGGTAGAAATCCTCCATTTGCTGGCGGATGGGGTCGTCATTGGTGAGTAAGACAGTGAACAGCACAGCGCCGGCTCCAGCTCCGAAAGTTCAGGTATTGTAGTCAGCGGGGCACAGAATGAGATGTTTCTTTTCCGCCGGCTTATGCATAATATTCCGCCATTTTATCTATTGGCAGAATAAAATATGGGCTTTAATCCCTCTGGAAAGCAGGTAAGCGTTGCATATATGATTTGTCCGCGGTCGCCCGGACCCACACTCGCGTATTGATTGAGGTTATCACGCAGGAACAGGGTCTACCCTTGCAGGCTTGAAGCCGGAGCCTGAAAATCACAATCCATGCATG
This sequence comes from Haliea sp., assembly GCA_041746975.1. Lineage (GTDB taxonomy): Bacteria > Pseudomonadota > Gammaproteobacteria > Pseudomonadales > Halieaceae > Haliea. The sequence continues at coordinate 2,017 of JBGTGB010000199.1, forward strand.
TCCGTATCGTGCTTTTCTGAAGCCCCGCCACTGCAGAAAGGGTATTTTGGCGCGACACAACATGGATAGTGAGGGTTTTGCGACATGATCAGACTAACAGTACTCTACAACCTGCCGGCTGGGGCTAGCGAGAGCGAATTCCTGGCATGGCGAAGGTCCAGCCATGCCGACTATGTCAAAAGCATGCCGGGCGTCGTCCGCAGTGACTTTGCCCGCGTTCGTGACATCTCTCCCAATGGTGCCGTGCCGGCCTACCGCTTCCAGACCACGGTGGACTGGCCGGATTATGAAAGCTATGCCGCTGCTTTTCTCAATGAACAGGCCCAAGCTGATCTGGAGGAAAACCAGAATCGCATTGGAGAGCAGGTTTTTATCGTTTCAGAGATTTTGAGCAGTTAATCGCTACCAGTGATCCTGCAGCGTTGGCCAGACTTCCATCTGCCCCGGTGCTGTCTTCCGTGTCCACAGATAGACTGCTGGTTTGGCGGGGTCCGGGCACGCCGCTGTATCAGGGCTTCCTGAAGTTCTTGTCGGCAATTCCGTGGCGAAGGAATTGGCCGCAAGCTGTTCTACTCCCTCGCTCACGTTGTGATCCACGTAGTTCACCTGGGAAATGAAAAACACATAGGGTTGACCTGGCTCGAGGAGCCCTCCGGGCATGACTACGGAGGTTTCCTCGTAACTGATGAAGTCGTCGTCAGTGCCGGGGGCACCACCAGTGAACACGACTTTCCCGCGGCAATCCGAGACCAGCACAAAGACCAAATCGGTCCAGATTGATCCCTCCAGCGGTGCCCCCCCGATGAAAGGGTCCCATTCGATCGTGATCGGTGCCAGGGGATCGATGGCGTGATGGTCGGTGATTTGGGCATCGTGCTGGAACAGGCGGATTGTGCTGGGCTCGGGAATGTCTGTGCTGCCACCGGGGCCGCCGATCCGAATCGGTGCCAGCACATCGACCCGATCCGGATAGCGAATATGCCAGCGAAACCGGGTGTCGGCGGGCCACACGCTTTCCAGCGCCTCGAGCGTGTCAAAGGAGCGGGTCTGGCGCGGGTAGAAATAGCCATTGGTAAAGGCGAGCTTGTCATTGCCTGTGTAGGAAGTAATGGGCTGTTCCTCGCCGTCGACGTAGAGCTCAACAACGATGCCGTCGAGGTCACTGCGGTCGGTAAAAGCCACCTCCGCAAGAAAGTGAACATCAGTCAAGGTCAGTGCGCCATGGTGTTCCTGTTGATAGGTGACATATTTCTCAACCCAGGTGATGTCCGGCCCCGGACCGGGCTCAGCCTGAACTCTGGTCAGGGACGCAATCTGCCAGGTGCAGCCAAGTATCAGAATGGGTAGCCACCCCGGATGCCACCGTTGGGAGGGAGCCTGGCTGCCAGGCTTCATTTGCCAGCCACTCGAGTTAAAGATTGTCATGGATGATTTCTCCTTCTTTCATGACCATGCGGATGCCCGGTCGCTCGCGGTACAGGACCGCCAGGTTTTCCAGCGGGTTTTCATCCACCACCAGGAGGTCCGCAATCGCGCCCCCGGCGATACAGCCGAGCAGTCCCTGCCTTTGCACGATCTCTGCATTGATCGCCGTGGCTGAATGAAGAATCTGGAAGGGGGTTTCCACCTCGGCGCGCATCCGGAACTCCTGGGATTGAAAACGGTGCATGCTCCCAAAAAGATCTGTGCCAAAACCGAGCTTGACGCCTTCACGGCGGCAAGTCTCTATGGCTTCGAGCCCCGCGCGCTTGAATTCTGCCAAGCCGCCCATTTCCGCCGCGGAAGCACCCAGTTCCGCCTCGTTTCCCTCCAGTGGGTCGTAAGTAATCAGGGTCGGAACAACGTAGGCACCGGCTTCCGCCACCAGCCTGGCGCTGGCTGCATCAATCAGGTTGCCATGCTCAATGGAACGCACTCCACAGCGAACCGCCCGGGCGATCGTATCCGCGCCATAGGCGTGCGCCATGACATAGCCTCGCCATCGATTCGCTTCCGCCACGATGGCCGTTATCTCGGCTTCCGTATACTGACTCATCCAGATCGGATCCGAAGGGGACGCCAATCCCCCCGACGCCATGATCTTTATCTGATGAGCGCCGCGGCGCATGATTTCTCGCGCGGCGACGGTAACCGCTTCGACGCCGTCGACGACCTGTACCAGACTGCCACCCATTGATGCGCAGTGGCAGGCTTCGGCATGTGAGGGCCGCACGTCACCATGGCCTCCGGTCTGGCTTAGTGCCTTGCCGCCGAAGAACAAGCGGGGGCCAATGAACTCCCGGCTCTCTATGGCACGCCAGAGACCATAGTCGGCACCTGCGGCATCGCGTACAGAGGTAAACCCACGGCCCAGGGCAGCCTGCAGAATATTGCGAGCGCCGTGGGCAAGGTAGGTCAGTGGCAGCTCTTCGACCATCGGAAAACTGTCGACTGCGGCATAGGCATGGAAATGCGCGTCGATCAGACCGGGCATCAGGGTCTTGCCACGCAGATCAATATCCCGGTCGGGGTGTTCGTCCCAGGGCTCTTTGGAGAAGTGCACGATCTTGCCGTCCCTGACCCCGACCTGGTGATCTGCGTAAAGAGTTTCCCTGTGGCCATCGAAGATCAGGGCGTTGCGGAACAGTATGCTGGGGTTGGCGGCCATCGTCAGACGCCTTCCGCCGAAGGCTTGGCGTACTGACTGCCGTATTGAAATGTCGGCAGGGCACCCTTGTCACAGATCACCCGGCCATCCAGCCAAATGGTTGGGCGCATCAGTACGACATCCCAGTGCACCGTGGATTTGACCGGCTCCAGCCCGGCACCGGACCACATGCGGGTGAGCAGGCTGCTGTCGCCAATGCCGAGAACTACTGTGCCGCGAATCTTCTCGAATTCGGGGTGTTCGGTCAGTCGCGCGCGCGGATTCAAGCCGAGATTGAAATGTACAGGCCCGTGTTTGCCACTGTCGTCAGGCAGGGAATCCAGCCACGCCGAAAGCCGACTGGCACATAACCGGTCCGTACCTCCAATATCCACGATTTTGCCCTTTTCGAAGGTCAGGAACACCGTGCCGGTGAGCACCTCGTGAACATCAGCGTAGAGGACGAACCCGTCGACGGCCAGTACGCCGTCGCCTGCGTATTTCGGCAACACCAGCCCCGGGGCAGCGGGCGGCAATGCGGACCAGGCGGACACTTTTTCACCCGTGTCCGGGTTCCACAGATATTCGTGGGAAGCTATGGCCTCCAGGCCGTCGATCTGCAAGCGGAAATCGGTACCTTCCTCTGAACTGATATGCAACTCGGCAGCCCGCTCGAACATGCCTGCATAGTGGATCGCTTCGTGACGGAGCTGTGCGAGATCGACATCCAACATCGTGCGAATAAGCGAATCTTCCAGGTGATAGCCGCCGGTGCCATCTCCAGGGGACAGAACCTGGGCGCCGCGCTCAATAGCCTCCGCCATGAAGTCGGCATAGCCAACGGCCAGGTCGATGATCAGATCGGCGCTGCCCGCTGCAGCTATCAGCATCGGGTTCCACTGGAAGCCAGGTTGATCCGCGGGGGGGGGCGCTTGCGGGTTTTCGGATACCGAGACTACCGCGCCCCTTGCCATGGCCATGCCCATGAAGACGGTCACCACATGCCTCGGGGTTCTTGAGTCGGTGACGATCAGGACCCGGGTATCCGCTTGCAGATTGCATAAGTCACGGTAGATTTTGTCGACAACGACGATGAACTCGGGCTTGAGACTGGTGCTGGTTTCCGGGGCAGTTAACATGGTGGCCTCATAGTGTTTCCATGTGACAGTCAGCGTGCGTCGCCAGGACTCTGACTCGGAGAAGCCTAACCTTACGCGCCCTGCCGGGAAATCATGAATGCCGGATGCTCGTATCAGGATTTTCTGATGCCACGGTCCTGTTGTCTGTTTATCATGCTGCATTCAGAAGCGCAGGAAGTCGAGCATGCCGGGCCATATCATCGCTATCGTCATCGCTGGAATGATCGTGAATGTCTATATCCCCATTGCACCGTCCCTGCTGGGAGCCATGGTGGATTACCAGGGGATCGACAGTGATGTGGCGGGACGCTTGATATCCTATAACTTCTGGGGAGCCACCGTCTCGACCGTACTGGCAATATTCATCTTGCCGCGCCCAGGGTGGAATATTCGCCTGACCATGCTGTTCTCCCTTGCGCTGGTCACGATCACCAGTCCGGCTGCGGTCTGGGCCGCCAACGACATCAGCTTGCTGGCGATCATCCGTTTCATTAACGGCTTTGGCGCCGGGCTGGGTTTTACCGTTGCGGCCGTAGCCGTTGTGGGTTCACCCAACGTGGAGCGTGCCTATGCCTTTCTGTATGGCAACCCCTATCTGATCGGTGGGCTCGGGCTGGCCCTGCTGCCCCATGTATACAGTACGGTAGGTATTGAAGGGGCGCTGCTAGGTATGGGCGCATTGAACCTGGCTGCCTTTGCCCTGGTTCCCTATTTCCCAAAAGCCCTTGTACCCCACCAGGACGGGACCCATGACCCCCTGTTGAATGTGGTGGGCCGCGGGGGAAGGCAGCGGTTGGTTCTGGGCGCCCTGCTTCTGGTCACTTTTTTTCTGCATTACGTCTTCAATTCAGGGATATGGACCTACTTTGAGCGCATCGGTGTATCTTTTGGCATGAGCGCCCTGGAAAGCGGCTCGATCCTGGGTCCAAGCATGGCTGCCGGCTTGCTGGGCATGTTTTTGGCATCGATGTTGGGGAATCGCTACAGTGCATTTTGGATGATGTTCGTGGGAACCGTCGCTATCCTGCTCAGTACCCTTTATTTGCTCCTGCAGCCCACCGGGGTGGCTTTTGGCCTGAGCACCGCCCTGTTCAGCGCCAGCATTCCCTTTGTGACCCCGTACTTTGTTGCTGAGCTGTCGCGCATAGTGCCTCGGGGTCTTGGCGTACTGGCCGCCAATATTGTCACCATTACGGGATTTTCAACCGGGCCCTTCCTGGTCTCGCTGCTGGTCCGCGACAACGATTTCATACCATCGGTGGCGCTGACCGCCGTGGGATTTGTCGTGGTATTGCTGTTGTTGCTGCTGTTTGCCGGTTTATCCCGTCGGCAGCCCCCTGCAGTAGCGGCCACCTCTGCGCCTTGATCAGTTTCCGGGCAGGCACACAACCCCTTCCTCTATGATGGCGACCCCGTCGATACTGACGGTGGGGCGCAAGGCCTGGACATCCCAGTGCACGCTGGAGGTCGAGACCGCGAAATCCGCGCCTACCAGCGGTGCCAGCATGCTGTTGTCACCCATGCCGAAAACCATGCTGCCGCGCACCCGTTCCCATTCGAGGTGTTCGGTCAGGCGAGCGTGCTGACTCAAGCCCAGGTTGGCGTGAATCGGACCATTGCGACAGCCCGGGTCCTGGAGGGAGGCGAGCCAGTGCCGAAGGCGATGGGCGACATGACGGTCTCCCCGGATATCCACAATCTGCCCGTCCTCGATGCTGAGAATCACCGGGTCTGCGGGTACCACGTGCACGTTCTCGTACAGGAGCAGGCCATCCAGGGCGAGGGTGCCGTTGCCCCGGCCCTTCGGTATCACCACTCCGGGGGTGGCACCCGGCGTAAACTGGTAGTTTGATACCCAGTCACCGCTCGCTTCATCCCACAGGAATCCATCGAATGAATCTCCTTTCAGATCCGCTATATCGACCTCGAAGTCGGACCCCTCGAGGGAGCTTACGCGCAGCGTCCTGCCCGCTGAAAACAACTCCGCGACTTGTAGGGCCTCGCGGCGAATACGCAGGGGATCGTCCAGCAGCAAACAGCGGATCAAGGAATCATCCAGGTGAGGAGCACCTGTTGCGTCTCCCGGTCCGATGATGCGGGTGCGGCCACGTTGAAGAATCTCTACGATAAAGGCAGCGTAACCCACCGCCATGTCGACAATCAGATCAACTTCGCTTGCCGCTGCCTTGACGGCAGTCGCAATCAGTGGCGGCCAGGTGAAGCCGGGCTGATAGGCCGGATGGGGCCCCATCGGCAGCCGCATCTCCAGCACTTCGGCATCCAGCAACATGGCGACGCCCGAGAATGCGCTGACAATGTGCTGGGGCGTACGTGAGTCACTGAGCAGCAGCAGCCGCCAGCCTGGCTGCAGGTTACACTGGTGGCGGTAGATGAAATGGACAGCCTTCAGCAGTTCGGGCCTTAGCGTCACGCTGATATCGGCGTAGTCTGCCATAGAGGCGGTTCCCGTGGTCTGTTGGATACTCGTCGGCCAATATACTGTCATGAGCGGCGTCATCGATCCTATCAGGATTCCGAGATGTCAGCTTGGACAAAAACTGATTTACCCCGCACTGCTGCCAAGCTTAACTTAGCCTCATGAGGCAAACATGTTGTTGAGCAATTCGTTTCTCCAGAGGGGTAAACAAGGATGCAAGGGGTATCATTTTCACCGTCCATAAAGCCAATCGTGGCGGGCCTGGCGATTGCGTTGACCTGGGAGTCGCCAGCAAGCCACGCGCAAAGTCCGCGCCTGGAAGAGGTCGTGGTCACGGCAACGCGTCGGGACCAGAGCGTACTGGATGTGCCCTATAACATCAGCGTGCTCTCCAGCGAAGCCCTGCGCCAGACGGGTATTTCCGATATCAGCTCGGTAGTCCGGCTGGTTCCCGGACTCTCCATTCTTGGGGAGGGACCGAGGGTGTCGGGTAATCGCAGCACCTATTCCATGCGTGGCATGAATGTCGACAAGGCAAACAACAACGACGACAATCCAGGTATCAGCGAAGCAACGGTATCGACCTATCTCGGCGAGGTGCCGGTATTTTTTCCGCTAAAACTGGTCGATATTGCGCGGGTCGAGGTACTCAGAGGTCCCCAGGGAACGCTTTACGGCGCGGGCTCGGTCGGAGGTACCATTCGTTTTATCCCGGAAGCGCCAAGGATTGACCAGACGACCCTGGACCTGATGGCCGAGTTGTCTCAAACCCGCAAGGCAGGGGATCCATCCCATGACCTGCAAGCCACGCTCAACCTGCCCCTGGCCGAGAAGCTGGCGTTTCGCGGTTCTCTGGGCAGGCAATACCTGTCGGGCTTCGTTGATGCCGTGGGGCTGATCCAGCAGACTGGTAGCCCGCGCAATGTTGGTGAGATTGTGTTGGCCGATCCGTCGGATATTCTTGGCAGTGATACCCTGCCCGCGCCGGTAAAAAAGGATTCCAATGAATCTGTGCAGCGATACCTGCGAGCCAGCCTGCTATTCCTGCCCAGCGATACCGTGACAGCAACACTCAATTTCAATTACCAGGACATCGAAGCTGACAATCGCTATGAGCATAATCCAAATTTTGGTGACGGGTCGAACCACAAAACCTACAAAGCGTTCACCGATCCACAGGACGCTGAGTTCGCCATGCTTGACCTTGATGTACAGGTAGACATGGGCTTTGCACGACTGACGTCAGCGACCGCCTACTCTGAAATTGACATCGAAAGCACCTCGGACTCCTCCGGTTTTCTCCGCACCAACATACCGCAGTACTATTTTGGCAACCCGAGAGTATTCTCGCCACTGAATCGCAAGCAATCCCTTGACACCTTTACTCAGGAACTGCGGCTGGTGTCGGCGACAGATGGTGCTTTTGACTGGGTGGTAGGGGGGTTCTACAAAAAGGAGAAACTCGACTTCAGTATGCTGCAGAAACTCTCGGGGGCCAATGAGTACACCAATCTCTATTTTGGCACGCCGCAGCCAGAGGACTTTACTGATGTTCTGGCAGATGGCTATACAGATCAGGAATTTACCGATCTCGCCGCCTTCGCAGAACTTACCCTGCATTTGTCTGAGCACTGGCAGGTTACCGGCGGGGCGCGCGTATTCAGGCAAAAGCTTAGAGGTGAATCCGGTATTCCCCTGCCTTACGCATCTCGGACACTCGAATACTACTACTACGGTACCGCGACGGATGATTTTCTGCTGGGCGGCATTAACCCGACCAACTATCGCGTAACCGAAAATGTGCTGAAGCTGAACACATCCTACGACATCAGCGACGACGCAATGGTGTTCGTGACCTATGCCGAAGGGTTTCGGCCCGGTGGTGCCAATCAATTGCCGGAATCCGATCCCTTCGGCAATGATAATCGGCCCTTTCTCACCTACGAGCCGGACGACGTCAAAAGCTATGAAATCGGGGTAAAAGGCTCATTTGCACAGCGACTGTCCTACACTTTGGTGGGTTTCCATGTTGACTGGCAGGATTTTCAGGCGACCTTGAGCTCGCCCTTCGGAGTAGCATTTATCGACAATGTTCCCGGTGCAAAGTCGCGAGGTATTGAGCTGGAAGTGAATGGCGCGGTCACCGATGCACTGGATGTCAGCTTTGGCTATTCCTGGGTGGATGCAGAAACCGACGAGGAGTTCCTCTTCAGTCAGAATGATCCCGAAACTGTTATTCCTTCGGGAAACCGGCTACCCGGTGTTGCCGAGCATGAATTCTTTGCCGCCTTGAACTACAGGCTGAATCTGGCTGGTTCCGCACTGAACTTCCATGGCAATGTGTCCTATCGAGGGGACTCAATTACCAATTTCCGTGAGTTGCCCACCGTGCCCGAGGCGAGTTTCACTACACTTGGCAGCTACACGCTTTGGAATGCAGCGGTGACCTGGGAAAAGGATAAATACGCAGTTACGCTGTTTGGCGATAATCTCAGCGATGAGTTGGCTCCGACCAGTGCGACCACAGCGAGTTTTTATGGTGAGCGGGATCAGGCAATTGGGCTTGTCCGGCCGCGTACCATAGGCTTGCGTCTGCGCTGGTCTTACGACCAGTAAGCACGCTGCGGCGCTTTCCAGCCGCGATAGCCTGGGATAGCATTGGCCTCATCATGACGCCATCGCCTCGAGACAGAATCAGTGCCGCTTCCGCCTTGCTTCAACGAGGCGATCTTGCAGCCGCACGACAGCTGGTGGACAGACTGAAAGCCGAGGCGCCGCAGCAAGGGGATGTTTGGGCGCTGGATGGTGAGATAGCGCTGCGGGAGAACCGTTTGCAGCAGGCCATGGTGGCCGTGGACCAGGCCCTGGAGCTGGAGCCGGAAAAGCCCGAGCGCCATATCCAGCGGGCGCGCTGTTATCTCTTATCCGGGTGCGAAGCGCAGGCCAGCGCCTCCGCGCTGCGAGCCCTGGAATACCCGCTGTATCGCCTGGATCATTTGCTGGTGCTGGGCGGTGTGCTGGTGCGCTGCAATTTCCACCAAAAGGCTCTGGGAGTCTATCTGCAAGCCCGGGCCCGAGACGAGGAAAATGCCGATATCCACCGCGGATTGGCATCCGTCTACCGTTTTCTGGGTAATACAGCGCTGGCCGAGGAATCCGTCAATCGGGCTATCGCACTCAATCCCGAAGATTACGAGATGATTGGCCTGCGATCATCCCTGCGTACCCAAACCACAACCCGGAACCATATACCCTTGCTGGAGCGCGCCCTGGCGGCTGGACCCGCACACTGGCGCGGAGCGGTGCATCTGGGGTATGCGCTGGCCAAGGAATATGAAGATGTGGGAGAAAACCAGCGCAGTTTCGCAGCCCTGCAAGCCGCGGCCCTGATCAAGCGGCAGCACACTCGCTACGACAGTGCGGACGATCTGAAGATTTTCCCGGCGCTGCAGTCCGCCTGCACGGCCGCCGCCCTGCGCGCACTGGAAGGCACCGGGCACCGCAGCAGTGCGCCTATTTTCGTCCTGGGCATGCCGCGTACAGGCTCTACCCTGGTGGAGCGAATCATCAGCACCCACAGCAGGGTGCAGAACATTGGTGAAAGCAGCGCCTTCCCACTGGAAATGGTGCGCCTGGCGCGGGAATGCAATGGCGGCACAGCGCCCAACAGGCTGGATTTACCCGCGCTCACCCTGCAGATACCCATGCACAGGCTGGGTCAGCGCTATCTCGACGCGGTGGCACCCAGTCGCGACGACAGTCCACAGTTTGTCGACAAGCTGCCGCTGAACTCTCTGAACATAGGGCTGTTGCATGCGGCCCTGCCGCATGCGCGCATTGTACACGTGATACGTCACCCGATGGATGCCTGCTATGCCATGTACAAGTACCTGTTCAAGAACGGCTATCCATTCAGCTATCAGCTGGAGGAACTGGGACACTACTACGCCTGCTACAGCAAGCTGATGCAACATTGGCGGGAGGTGCTGCCCGCCAACAGGATTTTCGAAGTTCACTACGAAGATGTGGTCGCTGACCTCGAAGGCCAGGCACGCGGGTTGCTGGAGCAACTGGATCTCCCCTGGGAAAGCGCCTGTGCCGAGTTTCACAAGAACCGGCTGCCCTCCACGACCGGTAGTGCGACGCAGGTGCGCAGGCCGATCTACAGCTCATCCGTCGGATTATGGCGAGCCTATGAGCGGCAGTTGCGCCCACTGCAGGAGGTGCTGGAAGCGGCGGGTATTGTGGTGGACTAGGACTTGTCCTCCTGCAGTTCCAGGCCGAGCTTGGCCACAAAAAGTGAGGAGACACTGGACAGTCGGGTGGACTTGCGCTTGATCAGGCTGAATGGACTGGAGCGCTGCATTGTCTCGGGTTTCAGTGCTCGCATATGTCCCTGCTTGACCCAGAATTCTGCGTAATGGCTGGGCAGGTAGCCAATATAGCGGCCGGAGAGAATCAGGTAGGCCACACCTTCTGTATAGGGTGACGCGGCGGCTTCATTGAATACCAGCTGGGGCTCCCATCGGTACAGGGTATCAATATATCCCCAACTCACGTATTCAGCATTGCGCATGTCCTTGTCGCTGAGCTCCGCGTCGCTGGCATGAAAAAAGCGGTGATTGTTGGCACAGTACAGCATGTGCTGCTCGTCCATCAGCGGTAGGTATTCAAGACTCTCCAGTGCATGGTGGAAGAGACCAATGGCGATGTGCAGTCGTCCGTCCAGGATTTGCTGCTCCAGCTCCACGGCATCGCCAACGTAGATATTGATCGATACGCCAGGCGCCACTGCTGAAAACTCGGCGATGGCGTTGCGGATCACCGGATTCTCGTGGGTGACTGTGTTGTCGATCAAACCCAGACGCAGTTCCCCGGTCAGTCTACCCTGTGACTCGGCAACGTCGGTGCGGAAATCCTCCAGTGCCGCGAACAGTTTTTCCGAAGACCTGAGCACCGCTTCGCCTTCGGGTGTCAGCGCGAAGTTTCCACGACCGCGCTCACAGAGACGGCAGCCCAGGCGCACTTCCAGCTGTGCCATCTGGGTGCTGATTGCCGATTGACTCAAATTGAGTTGAGCCTGGGCGGCAGAAAATCCCCCGCACTGGGCGATGACGTAGAAAATACGCAGCAGTTTAATGTCGCTATCCTGAATATTTCCCAGCATGTGTCGACGCTTTTGGCAAGCTGACGGGACCGACCTGTTTCACAGTGGCGCCTGGGTCGCATCGCCGTCAGGGATGTTGGTTTCAAGAATTTGTGATGTTATTCCTTCGGGCCACGGCACACAATAGCTTCGCCATTTAATGTAACGCTGGAACTGCACAGAGAGTTCACAATGATTTCACCCGATATCGCTACCCGACTAAAACCCGACATTATTCCGGTGATCAAGCTCATTTACGAGGACATCTGTCATTTGCAACCGAACGAGGCCGTTCTGATCATCAGCGATGCACGCACACCGGATTTCGTGGTCGCCTGCTTTCATGGCATGGCACAGGCCATGGGGGCAGAGGCGGTCTCGGTGGAGTGCAGGATTCCCGCGGGTGGCCCAACCTATCAGCCCGGCTCGGTGTGGCCAGCGATGCTTGCTGCCGCGGCCAAAGAGGCAGACCTGATCATCGACATGGCTGTCGGCTATGCCCAGTTCATGGTCGATGCCATCCTCAATGGTGCCCGCGTCTGCTGCCCCGGTGATGGCATCGGCGGGCCCTTCATGGACGATGTGCTGATCCGCACCATGCTGCACACCGATATCCACGCGGTGAGGCGCCATGCCGACCTGGTCGCACAGCAGTTCTCCGACGCCACGACCTGTAGTGTCATTACGGGTGATGACGAACTGGTCATCGACCTGAGGGGGGTAGAGGGTACATCCGGTTGTGGTTTCTTGTGGAATGCGGACAAGCAAGACTGGAAGTCAAACTGGACATTCTTGCCACCGGCGCAGCCCGGCATCATTGTGCCCAAGGGTCGCGGCACCGGTTCCATCAGGGTTGACGGTACGCTGCTGCACCACCCTATTTATCACGAAGAACCGCGCACCCCGTTGCGCCTGACATTCCGGGAGGGAAGGCTGGAGGATATCAGTGGCGGAGGCCCACTGGCAGCTACGCTGCGCAACTGGTTACAGGACCTTGGCGATGACGGCGCATGGAACGGCCCCGTGCATCTCAACATCGGTGTCAATCCGAATGCGATGATGAGCCAGAGTCAGGAATGGGAGCGGGTCTATGGCTCAATTACCTGTGGCATGGGTGACTTCAGTTTGCTGGGCGGGTTGAGCGAGGAGGCTGCTCAAATGGGCTTGAACAAGTCATCGGTGCACTGGGACTGGACCGTACTGCAGCCGACCATTCTGCTGGACGGCCGAGTGTTCGCTGATCAGGGCAGGATTTACTGTGTCTGATTGTGTGACAGAGCTGTTCAGCCATTGCGAGACGATCAAGGGGAGCAGCCACTGGTCGCTGGTGATCCGGCGCGGCATGGTGCTGCGACTGACCGACCTCGAAGGCGGCGCCAACGTCGGCATGCTGCTGTACAACGCCGTCGAGAAACTGGAGCGCTACAACGCGCCTGATACCCTCAAGTGCCAGCACACGTTCAAGCTTGGGCTCGGCGATTGCCTGTATTCCGACATGGGCAGGATCTTCTGCTCGATCATTGCGGACGATCTCGGCTGGCACGATACGATTTGTGGCAATCTTTCGGAAAGCCAACTGCACGCACGTTTCTCGCCCCCCTCATTTCAGCAGGTATTGAATGACCGGTTAATCAGTGGTCAGCACGCCTTTCTGGTAGAGATGGCCAAATATGGTCTTGGGGAGCGAGACCTGGCGGCCAACCTCAACCTGTTCAGCAGGGTGACGGTAGCCTCTGATGGCACGCTGCAGTACGTGGCGGGGCATAGTCGCGCCGGTGCTGCGCTAGAGCTGAGGTTTGAAATGGACACGCTGGTGCTGTTGCACACCTGCCCACACCCGCTGAACCCGGCGCCGAACTACCCGGTAAAGCCAGTACAACTGGAACTTCGACAGGCCCAGGCTGTCGCTGCGGATGACCTCTGCATGAATGCCTGTCCGGAAAACAGGCGCGGGTTTTTCAATACGGCCCTGTATCACCAGGTCAGGGGAGGGTGCTGAGATGATCAGGCAGAGCAGCCGCCGGACGGAAGCGGCCACCTATTGCAGGCGCATCGATGCGGGCGACTACTGGCTGCACCGCGTGGAAGCGGGCCAGGTACTGCGAATTGTGGATGTGCAAGGCAACCAGGCCGCCGACACCCTGTTTTACGCGGCCGATGACATTGCAGAGCGCTACTCGGCGGTCGACACCGTGGCGCAACAGGGCAACGTTTACCTGAGCACCGGCAGCACACTGCTGAGCAGCAGGCAGCGGCCAATGCTGGAGATTGTCGCCGATCTCTGTGGACGCCACGACACCCTGGGTGGTGCCTGTGCGGCGGAATCCAACAGCGTTCGCTATGGGCACGACCGCAAGTGCATGCACTCCTGTCGTGATAGCTGGATGCTGGCGATCGCCCAGCATGAAGGCCTGGGATTGAGCAAGCGGGATATCACCCACAACATCAACTTTTTCATGAACGTACCCCTGTCCCCCGAAGGTGGTCTCACTTTTGCCGATGGCATGTCCGATGCGGGCTGCTACGTGGAAATGCTCGCGCATATGGCGGTGCTGGTACTGATCAGTAATTGTCCACAACTCAACAATCCCTGCAGCGGGTACGACCCTTCACCGCTCGACGTGGTGCTATGGAATGAATAAGGTTTCCAATGGATTGAGGGTGCTGATAGCAAACCGTGGTGCCATCGCCGTGCGCATAATACGTACTTTGCGTAGTATGGGTATGGAATCTGTCGCGGTGTATCACGAGGCGGATCGCGAATCCCTGCACGTGCGGGCAGCGGACCTGCGGATCAGTCTCGGGGCAGGCAGTGTACGCGATACCTACCTGAACCCGCAGAAGCTGCTGGCTGCTGCCCGTGATGTTGGCGCCAGCGCGCTGCACCCAGGCTATGGCTTTCTCAGTGAAAATGCGGAGTTTGTGCGCCTGTGCGAATCTGCAGGACTGCTGTTTCTTGGCCCTACGGCAGACCAGATAGAGGCCTTTGGACTCAAGCATCGCGCCCGGGCATTGGCCGAGGCCAGTGGTGTCCCGCTGTTGCCCGGCAGCGAGCTGTTACAGGATATCGACGACGCGGTGGCCACTGCCGCTCGGCTGGGGTACCCGGTGATGCTGAAAAGCTCTGCGGGGGGAGGGGGAGTGGGCATGGCTCTGTGCCGGGACCCGGCGGCCCTGCGTGCGGCCTATGACTCGGTGATGCAGGTCAGTGAAAACAATTTCGCGAGCTCATCACTTTTTCTGGAGCGTTTCATTGAATGTGCGCGTCATATCGAGGTGCAGGTCTTCGGCGACGGCTGCGGCGAAGTGATTGCTATTGGGGAGCGGGATTGCTCCCTGCAGCGTCGCAACCAGAAGGTAGTGGAAGAAGCGCCGGCGCCGAATCTCGCCGATGAGTTGCGCAATAGACTGCAGGAAACAGCAGTGCAACTGTTGGCGCCCTTGCATTACCGCAGCGCGGGAACCGTTGAATTCATTGTGGATTCTGTATCGGGCGAGTTCTTCTTTCTTGAGGTCAACACCAGATTGCAGGTTGAACATGGTGTGACCGAGGCGGTGTATGGTGTGGATATCGTACGCTGGATGCTGGAACTGGCGATCGGTACGCTACCGCCCCTGAGGGATACCGCGGCCAGTCTGAGACCCGTGGGACACTCGGTACAAGCCCGGGTCTATGCCGAGGACCCCTACAAGCAGTTTCAACCCTGCTCAGGCTTGTTATCAACGGTGACACTGCCACAAGCCGAATCGGGCCGACTGCGCATTGACCACTGGATTGAGGCGGGCATCGAGGTGAGTCCGCTGTTTGACCCCATGTTGGCCAAGATCATCGCCGTCGGCGCCGATCGTGCTGCTGCACTCGCAACCCTCGCTGAAGCGCTCCAGGCGACGGATATCTATGGTATTGAGACCAATGTCGACTACCTGCGCGGTCTGCTGTCGCTGCCGGCGCTACGCGAGGGGTGCTACCTCACCAGTACCCTCGGCAACGTGGCGTGTGTCAGCCGGGCATTCGAAGTGCTTTCCGGAGGCACCCTGACCACGGTCCAGGAATACGCCGTGCCGGGGCGGGCCAGTTATTGGGGAGTGGGAGTGCCACCGTCGGGTCCCTTCGACGATTTCAGCTTTCGTCTCGGCAATCGCCTGCTGGGCAATGCCGAGGGTCTGCCAGGGCTGGAGTGCACTCTGGACGGCCCGGAGCTGTACTTTCGGCACCCCTGTCGCGCTGTGATCACTGGTGCAGAGCTGGCAGCGACGCTGGACGACATGCCCGTAGACAACTGGCGGGTCTTTGCCATCGGCGCCGGTCAGCAGTTGCGCCTCGGCCCGGTGGTCGGCGCCGGCACACGCAGCTATCTGCTGCTGGAGGGGGGCATAGAGTGCCCGCCCTACCTGGATTCACGCTCCACCTTCACCCTGGGTCAGTTTGGCGGGCATGTCGGGCGCAAGCTGCGTACGGGCGATGTCCTGCACCTTGGGGCGAGCGGCACGACTGCTGGTGGTACGCTGCCGGAATTGATGCCGGCGTTGCGCCCGACCATAAAAAGGGCCTGGGACCTGCACGTTATCCCCGGGCCGCAGGGCACCGCGGAGTTCTTCAGCGAGGATTACCTTGCGACATTCTATGCGGCGAAGTGGGTGGTTCACTACAACTCCAGCCGCACCGGGGTGCGCCTGATTGGACCGAAGCCAGAGTGGAGTCGTAGTGATGGCGGGGAAGCTGGCATGCACCCCTCCAACATTCACGATAACGCCTATGCGATAGGCACCATTGATTTTACGGGAGACATGCCGATCATCCTCGGACCCGATGGGCCATCCCTGGGAGGATTCGTCTGCCCGGCGACGGTCATCAGTTCGGACTTGTGGAAAATTGGCCAACTCGCCGCCGGGGACGAGCTGCGATTCCGCCCGGTGACACTGGCTTCCGCGGTTGCGGCGCTGGAGGTGCAGAACCGCATCATCAGTATGCTTGCGCCGGTTCACTCCGCACTGGCACCGGCGCTGACACTGGAGCCCGAAATTCACCGCTTGACCTTCAACGACACCCTGGTCACGGTGCGCCGCAGTGGTGATGCTTGGCTACTGGTTGAATTCGGCGAGATGGTGCTGGACATCACGCAGCGTTTTCATGCGCATCGGCTAATGCTGTCCTGCAAGGACCGGCCACTGCCCGGTGTGCTGGAGATGACGCCGGGAATCCGCAGTCTTCAGTTTCACTATGATCCGCTTGCGGTGGATGCGGACGAGCTGCTGCAGCGCTTGCTCGAAAGGCTGCAACAGGTCGCCGAAGAGCCCGCGCAGCCGGTAGCTTCACGGATCATCCACCTGCCGCTTTCCTGGGATGACCCGGCCTGCTCACTCGCCGTAGAGAAGTACCAGCAGTCGGTACGCGCCGACGCACCCTGGTATCCATCCAACCTGGAATTCATCCGCCGCATCAATGGTCTGGATTCAGTCGATGACGTGAGGCGTATAGTCTTTGAGGCCAGCTATCTGGTCATGGGGCTGGGCGATGTCTACCTGGGGGCGCCGGTGGCAACGCCGGTGGATCCGCGCCACCGCCTGGTAACGACCAAATACAATCCTGCCCGTACCTGGACGGCCGAGAATTCTGTGGGCATCGGCGGCTCCTATCTTTGTGTGTATGGTCTGGAGGGCCCCGGAGGGTATCAGTTTGTCGGCCGCACCTTGCAGATGTGGAATCGCTACCGTACCACTTCCGACTTCCGGCATCCCTGGCTGTTGAAGTTTTTCGACCAGCTGCGTTTTTTTCCGGTGGAACACGACGAGCTGGAACGCATCCGGGCAGACTTTCTCCTGGGTGATTACCAGCTGCAGGTAGAGGAGACACAGTTCGATCTCAGGGATTACGAGCGCGCACGCCAGGAGCATCGCGAGGACATTCTCGCGTTCGAACAGCGCCGCGACACCGCATTCAGCGAAGAACTCGCAGCCTGGAAGCTGCAGGGACAATTCCACTTTGAACAGAAGGAAGCACCACCGCAAAAGGCAGAACAGACAGTTCCCGACACTTTCCGCAAGGTCGCAAGCCCGGTCGCGGGCAGTGTCTGGAACGTGTTGGTGCAGGAAGCGCAGCAGGTCGTGGCAGGTGAGCGGCTCATGGTACTCGAATCCATGAAAATGGAGATAGAGGTGCTCGCGCCTGTAGGCGGCATCGTGCGTCATATCACCGGTCTGGCCGGTGCCTCGGTGCAGCCGGGACAATCCCTGGTCTATTTGGAGCAACTGCAATGAATCTCGGTACCCTGTTGCCGGATCTGGGCACTTTGCTGAAGGGCTACCGCAACCAGGATTTTTCCCCCGCACAGGTGATCGATCAGCTCATCGCCCGGGCAGATAGCTACGCCGATCGCAATATCTGGATCCGGCGGCTGTCGCGGGCAGAGCTCGACCCTTACCTGGCGCGTCTGACGGAATGTGAGCCAGGTACACTGCCGCTCTACGGGATACCGTTTCTGATCAAGGACAATATTGATCTCGCCGGCGTGCCCACCACTGCTGCCTGCGAGGCCTACAGCCACACGCCCGCCGTGAATGCCTTCGTCGTAGAGCGGTTGCTGGCCGCTGGTGCCATACCCCTGGGCAAGACCAACATGGATCAGTTCGCGACCGGCCTGGTGGGCACCCGTTCACCGCCACCCTGGGGGCCCTGCCGCAATGCCTTTGATCCCGCCTGGATATCGGGCGGTTCCAGCTCGGGCTCTGCGGTCGGCCTGGCACTCGGGCTGGCGAGTTTCTCCCTGGGAACCGACACGGCCGGGTCCGGCCGCGTCCCCGCCATGCTCAATAACCTCTACGGGCTCAAGCCCACCCGCGGTATCCTGAGTATGTCCGGCATCCTTCCGGCCTGTCGCAGCCTGGATTGCCCCAGTATTTTTGCGCTCTGCGCCGAGGATGCCCGCACCGTATTCAACGTCATGCTGGCCCGGGACGACAAGGACAGCTATGCGCGGGAGAATCCCTTCCGCAACTCCCGACGTGCCACGCACACAGCGGCCAGCACGCCGCGGATTGCCGTACCCAGAACGTCACAACGCACATTCAACGGTAACGAGGGCAATGCAATTCTGTTTGAAGCAGCCATCGCGCGCTGGTTGGAGCTCGGCGCGGAGATTACCGAGATCGACATTTCCCCAATGCTGGAGGCTGCCCAGCAGCTGTACGATGGTCCCTGGGTGGCAGAGCGCTACGCCGCCCTGGATACTTTCCTGAGCGACCATCGAGAGGCGCTCGATCCGGTCGTCGGCGGGATCATTGGTCCTGCGGCTGATCTCACTGCGGTCGCCATGTGGCAGGCCCAATACCGGATGCAGGCATCGCGGCAACAGGCGATGCGAGTCATGGCCCCAGTCGATTTCCTGATGCTGCCCACTGCGCCGACCAGTTTTCCGGTGGATGAAGTGCTTGCCGACCCTGTACGGCTGAATTCGCTACTGGGCCATTATACGAATTTCATGAATCTGCTTGATTTTTGCGGGGTGGCTGTGCCAGCGGGCTTCACCGCGAGCGGTCAGCCCTTTGGCGTCACACTGGCCGCACCCGCTTTTGCCGATCAGCAATTACTCAATTACGCGGCGCTTTGGCAGCGTAGTATCGGCTTGACCGCTGGCGCCACCGGCCAGTCGGTGGCGGAGGAGGTAGGCGCCGAGCCAGCACCGACGGGGGTGGCCACGGATGTCGAGATAGAAGTAGCCGTGTGTGGCGCGCACCTGTCGGGTCAGCCCTTGAACTGGCAGTTGACCGAGCGCGGGGCACGCTGTGTGGCGGTGACCTGTACGAGTCCGCACTACCGGCTGTTCGCGCTACCGGGGGCTGGAATACCGCGGCCAGGAATGGTTCGTGTGGTGGAGGGTGAAGGTATTGGCGTGCCGGTGGAGGTGTGGTCCGTGCCGGCAGTAGAATTTGGCGGCTTTGTGGCTAATGTTCCCGCCCCCCTGTGTATCGGCAAGGTACAGCTTGCCGGTCAACGCTGGGTCAGTGGGTTCCTGTGCGAACAATGGGCCACGGCCAAGGCGACTGACATCAGCCACTTTGGCGGTTGGGAGGCTTATCTGGCCTTTGAGGTGAAGTGAAGTGAAGCCGAAGTTTCCGGAGTTGCCCAGGCTCACGCCTGCGTCGTGACTGTTGCCAATGAGGCCACCTGACGCTGCGCTGCGGCCATGGCCCGAGTTACCACACGTCTAATTCGAGTAGCGGTAACCCCGCTCTTCCGGGCCGGCCCATGGTCCTTTTCAGCAGATCGAACTGACCCGGATTGTCCTCGTCAGTGTAGTTGACCACTTTGCTGGTCAGCATACGCTAACAGGAAATGCCGTTTATTTAGGTCAAGCTGGCCATATATAATTGGCCGAAGTCATTGTTTGCAGAATATCCCGCTTTGGTGTCCTGAATGAGCAAGTCCCCACCCGCATCGGTTTCCCTCGACAGGACTGATCTCCGCATTCTGGCTTTGCTGCAACGCGACGGCCGCATGTCGAACGTAAAATTGGCACAGCTGGTGCACCTGAGTCCCAGTCCCTGCCTTGAGCGTGTCCGCCGGCTGGAAGCGGCGGCATTGATCCAGGGCTATGGTGCCCGGCTGGATGCGGTCGCCCTCGGTTTTGGCACGACCGCGTTTATCCAGGTGACCCTGGATCGCACCACCGCCGAAGTATTCGACCGCTTTCGCGACGCGGTGGTACTGATCGCCGAAGTCGCGGAATGCCATATGGTGGCAGGAGGCTTTGACTACCTGCTGAAGCTGCGGCTGTCCGGCATGGATGCTTACCGCGCGGTACTGGCGCAAATTGTGGACCTGCCCGGTGTGGCCCAGACCCACACCTATGTGGTGATCGAAGCTGTCAAACAGGATCAGGGCCTGCCATTGGTTCTGTGAATGATGCCGCCCGCTCTTGTGCTGCCCTCATGGCCCGGGTCACCATGCCGCGAAAGTCCTCGCTCTCCAGGCTTGCCAACGCCTGTTCCGTAGTGCCGCCGGGGCTGCTCACCCTGCGGCGCAACTCCTGCAGATCAAGCTTATCGGCCACTGCCAGACTTGCTGCGCCCAGGGCAGTGTGCCGGGCCAGCAGTTCGGCACAGTCGCGGCCAAGGCCCTGGTCCACAGCAGCGTCTATCATCGCTTCCATCAGCAGAAAAAAATACGCGGGGCCACTGCCGGAAAGTGCCGTGACAGTGTCGAGCTCATGCTCCGCCGCTACCTGCACACTGACGCCTACAGCAGCCGTAATATATTCTGCCAGGGCGTGATGTGCAGGGGAAACGTTTGCGTTTCCGAACAATCCACTTGCACCACAGCCCAGCGTGCTTGGGGTGTTTGGCAGGCAGCGCATAATCGCAACCTGCGTGCCGAGAATCGCCTCCATGCTGGCAATGCTGACGCCGGCGGCGATTGACACAAGCAGTGCGTTGCTGTCGTGGATCACCTCTCTTAGCTCAGCCAGTACGACTGGAACCGTTGCTGGCTTGACCGCGATCACGACCACCTCGGCACCCCGGGCCGCGCCGACATTGTCGGTGCCGACGCGAATCCCGCTGACTACTCGCGGTTGCGCCCCTGCGTTGCGGCCGCTGCCCGTAGCGGCAAGTCTCCCCGCGGGATGACCGCGGCGGAGGAGACCACTGATGAGGCTTGTCGTCATGTTGCCCGCGCCAATAAAGGCTATGCTTGGTTGGAGCATCAGATTGCACCCTTGTCTGTTATGGATCGGCGCAGCTTAAACCAGCGTTCAGGGACGCACTATGGTTTGGCCCGGATGCGACGGATATTGATCCATATCCACCAGTCATCATTCCCTAGCCTGCATAGACTGAAGTTCAGTCAGCCAGGGACTCGAAAATGGATATTGGAGCGGTGATGGCAGCGGTGAACAGTGTGCTCTGGCATAGCTGGGTACTGTACTCGTTGCTGCTGTCCGGCATTGTCTTCACCGTGTGGAGCAGGTTCAGCCAGTTTCATTCGGTCACGCACGGGCTGCAGGTTTTGCGGGGCCGGTATAACGACGACTCCGACCCGGGTGCTATCAGTCATTTTCAGGCATTGGCCACGGCACTGTCAAACACGGTTGGGCTCGGCAATATTGGCGGTGTGGCATTGGCGATATCGCTCGGCGGGCCCGGTGCTGTGTTCTGGATGTGGGTCGTTGGCGTGCTTGGCATGTCGGTGAAAACCGCTGAAGTCAACCTGTCCATGCTATACCGTAATACCGATGACCCGGATAACCCCCACGGTGGGCCCATGTGGGTGGTCGCCCGCGGGCTGCAGGACAAGGGCGTAGTGTTGGCCTGGACCGGCAAGGTCGTGGCGGCCCTGTTCTGTGTGGCTGTGCTGGTAGCAACGATCACCGGCGGCAATATGTTCCAGGCCTGGAATGTGAGCAATATGGCGCGAAGCTATTTTGGTGTGCCGACGCTAGTGACCGGTGTGCTGATGACCGTAGTGATCAGCCTGGTGATAATTGGTGGCATCAAGCGGATTGGTGCGGTAACGGGGCGTTTGGTGCCGGTGATGGTGACCTTGTATCTGCTCGCCGGGGTCTATGTCCTGCTGGTGAATCGTGACGGTTTGCTGGATGCATTGCTGCTGATATTCAGATCCGCGTTTGCTCCCGCGGAGGCGACCGGTGCCTTCATCGGTGGGACGGTGGGCACCGCGTTTTTGTTCGGTATGAAACGGGCAATATTCTCCAGCGAGGCGGGTCAGGGCTCATCGCCAATGGCCCACTGTGCGGCGAAAACACGCGAGCCGGTCAGGGAAGGAATTGTTGCGGGGCTCGAGCCACTGATCGACACCCTGATCGTTTGCACATTTACAGCTTTGGTCATTCTCAGTAGCGGTGTTTGGAACCGCGCTGCTGACGTGCAGCTGGAAAACCTGCCCACGGCGAGCGAAGCAGGTGGCAGCTGGGTGCTACCCGCGTCGCCGGCTCCGGAAGTGGCGGAGGGCTGGGTGCTTGGGGATGCGGTTTATCTTGTGGTGCAGGCGGAGCTGAATCCGCTCAGCGGGAATCACCACCACAAGTTGTCGGGCAGTATTGTCGCTGCAGACGATGGCAGCTTCCTGATCGAATGGCAGCCGTTTGTCAGTCAGGCTCCCCCTGTATTGAACGATGCGGGGGTCTACGTCACCCATGTTGGTGCGGTCCTGACCGCAAAGGCGTTTGACTCCGCACTGCCAGGATTGGGCAAGTGGCTGGTGACCATTGCGGTGTTTATGTTTGCGATTTCCACGATGATCGGCGCCAGCTACTATGGGGAGCAGGCGATCGTCTATCTATTTGGCAGCCGTTGGACGGGTCCGTACAAAGTCCTGTTTTGTGTGCTTACCCTGGTTTCATGTTTTGGGTTTATCAAAACCGATATGCAACTGGACGGCTTGAGCGGAATCGGCGCCGGATTCATGCTGGTCGTAAATCTGCCGATACTCTGGCTGTTCAGCATCCATGGTATGCGAGCCTACAAGGACTATCTGCGGCGGATGAATCTATGAAAACGCCAGGAGAGCTAACTGATGGACTTTGAAGCACCTTCCAATGCCGCGATCGCTGACCTGATCGCAAACTACCCATTGGCCTGGGTGCTGTCCCCCGGAGCACAGCCTATCAATGCGACACCGCTTCCCCTGTTGGGAAACTACAGCGACACGGGCGAGCTGCAGAGTCTGACGGGGCATCTTGCACGCCGAAATCCCCATTTCCGTGAGCTGGAGCGAAATAGCTCAGTCACAATTCTTTTTCAGGGGCCCAACGGGTACCTTTCACCCAGCTGGCAGGACAACCCCCGCTGGGGCCCGACCTGGAACTACGCGGTGATTCATATAACTGCGGAACTCCGACTTGCGCCAGAGCATACCGATGCTGCCTTGCACCGCCTGGTCCGGGTGATGGAGGCAAGTCACGGAGGCAACTGGGAACCCTCGCTGCTGGGCTCGCGCTACGCGGAGATGGCGTGCCATGTCATTGCGTTTGAGGCCACCGTAATCGACGTTCGGGCACGATTTAAAATGGGGCAGGATGAAACGCCAGCGACCCTTGAACAGTTCATCGAAAAGCTGACAGGCTCTCCCCTCGCGGCCTGTATGGAACAGTGTAATCGTGAGCGCCTGCCCGAGCATGGCCGCAAACCTTGAGCCAGGCGGGAACCACTTTGCCCGACACAAGGCAGCTCGCTTCAATATTTGAATAGCGTATCGAGTACCACGCGGTCAAAATCGCGGCCGGCGCCGAAGCCGTTTTCTCCCGACTCGTTATCGACATAGATACTCACGCCCAGGTGCCACTGCTTGTCCATGGCCCAGGTGCCGGTCAGCTTGTGGCCGCGAATGTCGGCACCGCCACCGGCGACATTGGAGTCCCGCAGTAGACCGAATACCGCATCCGCTTCTACCCGCTCGTACTGATAACCGAGCTGCCAGGTTCCGACAGTGTCCGCCTTGCCCAGGCGGGTGCCGGCAATCCAGCCAGTGTCATGCTCGTCGGCGTCCAGGTTCCTGACCAGGTGGGCGAACATTTCCAGCGGCTGCTCAAAGCCGGTGTAGCTGAGCGAGGAAAACACTTCCAGTTCCTCGAAGTCGTGGCTGTAGGTGCAGCTGTCGCCAGTATCGCAGGTAAAACTGTTGCCATAGAAAGCGTCGCTGTTGCCGTAGAAGACGGTCTTGCCCTGCACCGGCAGGTCGATGTAACCGGCGCCCGCGGCGAGGGTGAGCGCGTCACCCAGTCTGGCACGAAAGCCCCCCTGCACCCCGTAGTAGAAGGTGTGGTTGGCACGGTTGCTGTCACTCTCCAGGGCGATGGCGGCGGCATTGAGGAACAGGCGCTCACTGGACCAGCCGAAGGCGATGCCCTCGGGAGTGTAGTCCGAGTCCCAGAGCAGGGCGGAACCGCCGGGTTGATAAAAGGTATTCTGCATTTTGCCGCCGGTCAGGTAGGCGCCCTCGAAGGGTCTCCAGGTAGCCCAGGCGCGGTCGAGGAACAGGTCCTTGCTGCTGCCCCCGCCGCCGAGGGTAGTATTTCCGGAGGGAGGCGCGGGGTTGCCGGCGGCGATGCGCAGGCCCACCTCGAGATCCTGAGGCAACTGGGCCACGAATCCTGCCCGGGCCCGCAGCCGGTGTCGGCTGCGGACATCGCGGCGCGCAATGTCGATCTCTTCATAGCGGTAGCGAAAGTCACCGCTGATGCGCAGCGAGTCGCTCCAGTGCTCTTTGGCGCGCCCGGTTCCCGCGGCGAGCACTTGTTCGCCCGCAGGGGCGGTATCGTCTACGGCCTCCCGCAGTTGGCTATTCTCCGCTTCCAGTGCGGCCACGCGCTGCAGCAGGTTGGCCATCTGCGATTTCATTTGTTCAAATTCCGCTTGATCAACAGCGGCGTGGCAGGGTGTCGCCATTAGCACTGCGAGACAAGTTGCCTTGAGCTTCATTGTCGGTTCGCTCCCCGGATTCCGTTCGACGTGATTACAGTCTAGGGAGTTGTGTGGAGAGTAACTGGCGGAACTGGATCAATCTCTGTCGCGGATGGGCCGGGCCTTCGGTCGGCTCAGGCAGATGAGCGTTGCTCAGGTCCTGGCATCGAGAGATTTTTCTTCCTCATCGGAAAAGTAATGTGTTGGAGCAGTGCCAAACGTGCGGCGGAACATGGCGATAAAGGCACTGGAGCTGCTATAGCCTACATCGAATGCTACCGAGGTTACCCGGTGCCCCGTGGCCAGTCGGGATAGCGCCTCCAGCAGCCGCACGTGCTGGCGCCATGTCGCAAAACTCATCCCGGTCTCGCGGCGGAACATGCGGGTGAAGGTGCGCCGCCCCATGCAGGCGTGCTCCGCCCAAGTATCAAGGGTATCTTTCTGCGCCGGATCCGCAAGGATGGCCCGGCAGGCACTGACCAGCTTTGCATTTTGCGGCATTGGCACATGCAGTGGTGCCACCGGGGTGGTGGTAATTTCGTCCAGGATAAGTGCCATGATACGGCCGTCGCGCCCGGACTCTTCGTACTCCACCGGCATTTTCGCAGCCTCGACAATCAACTCGCGCAACAGGATCGATACCTCCAGAACGCGGCAGACCGTCGGCAGGTCCGGCCGCGCGGACGTGTCAACGTAGAGGGTCCTGCAGGAGACATGATCACGGCAGTGTACTTCGTGCTCGATGCCCGCCGGGATCCAGACCGCACGTTGCGGAGGTACGACAAAGCTTGCGGAGTCGGTGGTGACAGACATGATGCCGCGAATGGCATAGATGAGCTGTGAGCGCACGTGATGGTGCGGCGGGTCAAAATGATCCGGGCTGTATTCGTCTGACAACGCCGCTACAGGCCTCGGCACGTATTGGTAGTCAATGCTCCTGGTGCTTCTGGCCGATGGCCCGGACACGATAATTTATGCTCCGTCGGCGACAGTGCTGTCAGTTACAACATCATAAGGTGGGTCATCATAAGACGCAAATGGAGAACACTATGACGATGG
Source organism: Haliea sp. (assembly GCA_041746975.1). GTDB lineage: Bacteria > Pseudomonadota > Gammaproteobacteria > Pseudomonadales > Halieaceae > Haliea. The sequence continues at coordinate 27,840 of JBGTGB010000199.1, forward strand.
AAGCTCAGGGCCAGAAGGGAGCCGACCTGGATCCGGATATCAGACGTTTCGTGCAGGCCGTCAATGCCGAGTTCGCTCGCCACCCGAATTTCAATGCGCTGTCGCCCGCGCTTGCGCGCGAAGTGGTGGAGCAGGCGCGAGCACCCTGGGCCCAGGGCGGCCCCGAGATGGCGGAGACCGTGGAGGTGTCGGTCCCGACCCGCGAAGGCGAGGTGCGGCTGAGGATATACCGCCCTTCGCCAGGTGCGCAGAACCCGGCACTGATTTATCTGCACGGTGGCGGCTGGACCTTGTTCAGTCTCGATACCCATGACCGTCTGATGCGTGAGTATGCGGCCCGGGCCAGCATAGTGGTCGTGGGAGTGGATTACGCACTGGCGCCGGAAAACAAATTTCCTGTGGCCATGCATCAGGTTACCGATGTAGTGCGCTGGCTGGCCAAAGAGGGTACAAGCGTTGGCATCGACCCGGAACGTCTTGCCTTGGGCGGCGATTCGGCGGGCGGTAATCTCACCATGTCCACGGCGCTGCTCTTGCGTGATACCGACGAGTCTCACCTGATAAAGGGCATGGTGTTCAATTATGGGGCATTCACCAATCAGGACTCGGAAGAGTACCACCGCCGCTATGGTGGGGAGGGGTACATGCTCTCCAGTGAGGAAATGGTGGTCTACTGGGAAAATTACATGCGCGACGAAGACGACGCGCAGAATCCCTACCTCTGTTCCATCCTCGCAGAGCTGCATGATCTACCGCCGGCATTCATGGTGATTCCCGAGTGTGATGTATTGAGTGAGCAGAGTCTGAAAATGGCGGACAAGCTGCGTAGCGCCGGTGTCGCGGTGGAGGCGGTGGTCTACGAGGGCGCCACCCACAGTTTTCTGGAAGCGGTATCGATCTCCGCGCTGGCGGGCAGGGCACTTGACGATACTGCCGCATGGCTGCAGACAACACTGGCCGTTGAGGCGTGACCTCAAAGTGGCCTGACCGCGATAGTAAGCGACCCTGTTGCAAAAGCAGCGGGAAGCCAACTGTGGGACGGTAAAGTTGACAATAGAAGGGGTTCATAGAGCGGGGCAACCCGAGGGGAGTAGGACATGAAAAATCAATGCACAGCTTTATTGGTAGCGCACCGCCGGTCTGGATTGAGGCTGCGCCTCTTTCCCGTCACCGGAATTTTGATTACGGCTTCGATGGCGTCCCAGGCAGTACTCGCCGCTGAGAATGACAGGCCGTTGGATGAGATCATCGTCCATGCATCAAAGTATGTGTCCACCGGGGGAATGTCGGCGACCAAAAGCAATGCGTCCCTCATTGAGACCCCACAATCGGTTACCGTAATTTCCCGTGACCAGATCGACCTCCTCGGCTGGACCAGCCTGCAACAGTCCGTTCGCTATACCGCAGGGGTCACCGGTGAAAATTACGGACCAGATGAGCGCTATGACTGGTTGACCTTGCGCGGCTTCTATCCAATCCAGTATATCGACGGGTTACAGGCACCGGTTAGCTCTGTTACCAACATCGGTACGGATCTCTTCGGCTTCGAGTCGGTTGAGATCCTGAAAGGCCCATCATCCGTGCTCTATGGACAGACGCCTCCCGGCGGTATCGTTAACATGACCAGTCGTCGTCCGCAGCGCGAATTCTCTGGGGAGGCTGGTGTCCAGTATGGTAGCTACGAGCACATGCAGTTACAGGCCGACGTCACCGGCCCACTGACGGACACGCTATCCTATCGAATGACGGCGCTCTACCGGGACCGCGAAAGTCAGATCGACTTCATGGGCGCGGAGCGGACTTACGTGGCGCCTGCATTGACCATCGACATAACCGACAGCACTGCACTTACCCTGCTCAGCTATTATCAGAAAGATGACGTGGACAACTTCAGCGGTGGCTTCCTTCCAGCGGAAGGCACATTGTTGCCCAATCCCAATGGTAAGATTCCTGTGGGCTTCAGCACCTATGAACCTGGCCTGAACTTTTTCGAGCGAGAGCAGTGGGCAATTGGCTATGAGTTAAGCCACGAAATCAATGAATCGATGTCCGTGCAGCAGAACCTGAAATATTTCGACGTTACTGGTAGCCAGGGCGGAACCTATGGGCAAGGGTTTGTCGACAGCAACTTCGACGGCACACCGGACGATTTCCGCACGATACACCGTTCCATATTTCCATTCTTCGAGGACGTCTCTTCCTTCAATGTGGATACACGACTTGCAGCGACAGTTGAAACCGGATCTGTTAGTCATAAGCTGTTGGCAGGCTTTGACTACAGGAAGTATGAAGTAGCGTCGGTATTCGGCTTCGGATTCTCCCAGGGGTTTGGCGGCACGGTTCCAACTCTGGATGTCTTCGCGCCGGATTATGGCCAGCCACTGGCACAGCCGGAAGCCATTTTCCCGTTCCAGGATATAGTCCAGAAGCAGTATGGCTTTTACCTGCAGGACCAGATAGCGATTGATCGTTTGGTTCTCACGCTGAGCGGGCGTCACGACAAAGTAGACACAGTAAGTGGTGGCTCCCCTTCGGTCAGTGACAACGAATTTTCCTACCGTGCCGGGTTGAACTACGTGTTCGACAGCGGCTTTGCGCCCTATGCCCAGGCAGCGAAATCCTTCCAACCGGCGCTCGGTGCTGATGCGCAGGGTAATCGCTTCGAGCCAACGGAGGGCACCCAGGTTGAAGTCGGCGTAAAGTACGATGGCAGGAATCTCGGGCCTGACCTGAGGATTTTCAGCTCCATTGCGCTGTTTCAGCTGCAACAGGAGAATGTGTTGACTCCGGATCCGGACCCGGTGCTCGCAGGCCAGTTCTTTCAGGTGCAGACCGGCGAGGTCGAGGTCACGGGTCTGGAATTTGAGACGGTCGCGAGATTCAACGAACGACTGAGCTTCAACCTGTCCTATACATACACGGATAGTGAGGTCACGAAGAGCAACGGACCGAATCTGGGCAAAGAACTGATGGTTGTGCCCAAGCAGAAAGTATCCGGCCTGGTTGACTATACATTTCAAACCGGGCGCCTGGCTGGTCTTGGCGCCGGGGTCGGCGTAAGGTATCTGAGTGAGGTCTATGGCGATGCAGCCAATGATTGGCAGACGCCGGGAGTAACTCTGTATGACGGTATGGTTCACTATGATACGCACGACTGGAAGTTCGCGCTGAATGCCAGCAACATGTTCGACAAGACCTACGTCGCACGGTGTAGCAGCAATATTGACTGCTTCTATGGCACCAGTCGGGTGGTCACCGCATCTGTGACTCGCAAGCTCTGAACTGCAGCGCGAGGATTTTCGACACCAACGGGGGGATTTCCCACAAGTGACCGACTACTGCCTGCGGCTGGCTTGCCCCCTGTTTTTGACCTTCATGATGCTTGCTGGAAGTCCGGCGGGGGCCCGGTCACTGTTGCCGCCGGACCCTTACCCGAGCACCTATGAGCCCCTGAGCCGGCAGCACACCATTATCGTCAATGCCACCATTCTCGACGGCGCTGGTGCCAGGTTCGAACGTGGCTCTGTGCTCATGCGCAATGGTGAATTGGTCGCGATAGGCACTGACCTTACACCACCCGATGACGCCGTGATTATCGACGCCGACGGACGCTGGGTTACACCGGGTATTGTCGACATCCACTCCCATGCAGGTAACGCCCCGCTACCCATGGAGTTCAGGGCCTACGATGGCTGGGATGTCAACGAAGGCACTGACCCCAACACCGCCCACCTTTTTGCCGAGCACGGAATCTATATCCAGGATCCGAATTTCGCCACCGCGCTGGCCGGAGGTGTCACTACCATTCAGGTGCTGCCGGGTTCGGTAAACCTGTTCGGCGGACGGGGGGCCGTGCTGAAGAACGTTCCCGGGCGCACGGTGCAGGACATGAAGTTCCCGGACGCACCGGTTACCCTGAAAATGGCCTGTGGTGAGAACCCCAGGGGATACTACGGCAGCCGGGGTATTGCTCCTGCCAGCCGGATGGGGATCATTGCGGGCTATCGCTCCGCCTTCGAGGCCGCCAGGGAGTACTCACAGAAGCTGGAGGGCAAAAAAGCCGAACGGCCACCGCGGGACTTCAGGCTGGAGACCCTTGCGGGGGTGCTCAATGGGGAAGTCAGGGTGCATTTTCACTGCTATCGCGCTGACGAGGTCGCCAACGTCATTGCTGTGGCCAGGGAATACGGCTTCGATATTGCCGCGTTCCACCACGTGCCAACGGCGTACAAGATAGCCCCGCTGCTTGCAGACAACGGCGTCTGCGCTGCCGTATGGTCAGACTGGTGGGGCTTCAAGATGGAGGCCTACGACGGCATCCGCGAGAATGCCGCGTTGGTCGACCGGGCCGGAGCCTGTGCAATCATCCACTCGGATATGGGTGAACTGGCTCAGCGCCTCAATATCGAGACCGCCAAAGCAGTGGCAGCCGGGAGAAGAGCCGGGCTCGACATTCCCCACGAACACGCCATCCGCTGGATCACCAGCAATGCCGCCCGCACCCTGGGCCTGGAGGACCAGATCGGAAGCCTGGAGCCCGGCAAGAACGCAGACCTTGTCTTGTGGTCCGGCGATCCCTTCAGCGTTTATACCAAGGCTGACCTGGTATTCATCGATGGCGCGATCATCTATGACCGGCAGGATCCAGCTCGGCAACCGGGATCGGACCTGATGCTGGGCCAGCCAGCCTTGGAAGACATTGAATGAAACTCCTTTCCGTACTCTTCCTGGTGGCTTTTGCTGCGGCGTCAGCCAAAGCCGAAACCACAGCAATCATCAATGCCCGCGCCGTTACCATGACGGCGGCGGGAACCATTGACGGCGCTACGATCATTATCAGCGAGGGTCGTATCGATGCGGTTGGCGAAGGGCTGACAGTACCGGCGGGTGCGCGGACCATTGATGCGAGTGGCAGGCCTGTCACACCGGCGTTAATGAACTCGGGCTCCCAGCTTGGCCTGATAGAGTTGGGCTCCGCGAGGGATACCGATGACTCGTCAGCAGGTGAAAGTGGCCTCGGCGCATCGTTTGATGTCCAGTATGCGCTCAACCTCAATTCGGTCCTCATCCGGGTTGCTCTGGCTGACGGCCTGGCCCGCGCAGTCGTGCTGCCACTGGGTACGGACCAGGCTCCGTTTCTGGGAATCGGAGCACTACTGCATTTGCAAACCCCGGCAGCAGTGCTGGGTCAACACGGACTCGCGGCGATGGTGAGGATAGGCGGCGCTGCGAGCGGTGGCCCCGAGCAGTCGCGAGCGGCCCACTGGCAGCTGTTGCGCAACTCGCTTGAGGATGCCAGGGTCTACGCGGCAGACCCGGGAAAATACGCCATGGCTGGCAATCGGCGCAGCCTCGCGGCGCTGGTGCCCGTGGTCGAAGGCCGTATGCCACTGGTGATCCACACCCTGCGTGAATCGGATATTCGCCAGGCAGTGGCGCTCGCGGACGACCACGGACTACGCGTCATTATCTATGGTGGAAATGAGGCGTGGCGGGTTGCCGACCTGTTGGCAACGAAGCGTATCCCTGTGGTGCTGGACCCTTCGGCCAACCAGCCAGCGACCTTCGACACCGTTGGTACACGGGCAGACAACGCGGCGATCCTGGAGCGGGGGGGTGTGACGATTGCGTTTGTTGCTTCGCGGCTGGGCCAGAACTATAACACCGCCGCCTCTATGCGCGAGGGGGCTGGACTGGCCGTGGCCAATGGCCTCTCCTGGGAAGCCGCACTGGCGGCAATCACCCGTAACCCGGCGCGCATCTGGGGTATTGCCGAGACCTTTGGCACCCTGGAGCCCGGTCGTGACGCCGACATCGTTATCTGGGATGGCGACCCGCTGGAGGTGATGAGCGCGCCGGCAGTGGTGCTGATTGCCGGGGTCCCGGTCTCCCTTGCAACACGGCAGATTCTGTTGCGGGATCGCTACGCCCCGGACCACGACGCCGAACTGCCGCCCGCTTACCGCTAGGAGTCGACATGGTTCGCCTGCGATCCCTGCTATGCGCCCTCCTGCTGACCCATGTGTCTGGTCCTGGCGCAGCCACCGAGACCGGCGCAGCGCTGCCTCTGGCTCCCGCTGATCGCCTCGAACTGGACCTCAGTGAAGGCACCTGGATGTCGCTGGACGTGGCACCTGACGGCCGTTCGCTGCTGTTCGATATTCTCGGCAATATCTTTTCTCTCGAAATCAGCGGCGGGGACGCCAGCCCGGTGCTGACTGGAATGCCATTCGAGGCGCAACCGGTCTATTCACCCGATGGGGGCTGGATTGCCTACGTCAGTGACCGGTCGGGCAATGACAATGTCTGGATCGCGCGCCCCGATGGCAGTGCGCCGCAGCAGTTGTCTACCCTGGACGACAATAGCGAGTTTGTCTCTCCGGCATGGTCCGCCGACGGCCGCTTTGTCTACGCCTCCAGACTGCGGCCTGATATCGGGGTCTACGAGTTGTGGCGCTATGACTGCAACAGTGGCGCCCCGCATCAGGTCACCAACGCGGATCTCCCGGCTGGGCTGCCCAGAGCCCAACGTCCCAATGCGCTGGGTGTTGTCGCATCCAGGGACGGACTCTCGCTCTACTACGCAAAGAAGCTCGGTGGGTTCACACCCTATGGTGATCTTCCCTCCTGGAGTATTGTGCGGCGCGATATCCAGACGGGTAAGGAGGTCGTCGTGGTCACGGCCCAGGGCAGCGCCATGCGGCCGGCGCTGTCACCCGACGATCGCCTCCTGGCATACGCATCGCGGTACGAGGGGCAAACTGGATTGCGCTTGCGGAATCTGCAGACAGGTCAGGATCGCTGGCTGGTTTACCCAGTGACAACGGACCAGCAGGAGGCGTGGCATACACTGGATACCATGCCGCGCCACGCATTCATGCCCGACGGCAAGAGCCTGCTGTACACCGCGGGCAACAGGATCCGGCGCATAGACCTGGCGAGTGGCGAGATCGAAGACATCCCCTTCGCCGCCAGACTGGAGATCGATCTGGGCCCACCGCTGCGCCGGGAGATACCGGAGCAGACGGGAGCAGTGCAGGCACGGCTGATCCAGTCTCCGGTGATATCGCCTTCGGGCGACCGTGTCGCGTTTTCCGCGTTTGGGCAACTCTACGTTATGAGCTTGGATGGATCGTCCATTCCACAGCGCGTGACAACCGCCAGCGTACCCGAGTACCAGCCATCCTGGAGTAAGGATGGCAGCACGTTGCTCTATGTCACCTGGACCGCGCGCGATGGCGGCCACATCTGGCGGACCACGCTCGACGGAGGTGAGCCGCAGCAACTGACAACAAGCGCGGGTTTCTATTCCTATCCGGTGGAGGCAGGAGACGAAAGTATCGTTGCCCTGAGCAGCAGCCATCACGAGCGCATGATTCAGGCAATGGACGTGAGTATTGCGCCAGCGCGGCAAACCGATGTGGTTCGGCTGCCGTCGACCGGCGGCGCTCCGGTACGGATGGCGTCCGGGCTGTATACCGGCCCGCCGCAGGTGGTGGATGATTCGGAGCGCATTTATCTGCGCAGTGCAGAGGGCCTGGTTTCTTTCCTTCTCGACGGTTCGGACCGGCGTCTGCACCTGCAGGTGACCGGCGCGGGCTACTATTTCCTTGAGGGGCGGGTGCCAGTCGACGACCTGCGAATCAGCCCTGACGGCAGCTATGCGCTGGCCCAGAGCGCATCGCAGCTTTACGTAATCGCTTTGCCTGAGGAAAATCAGCAAGCTCTTGTCCTCGATCTCAACAACTCAGATATTGCCCACCATAAGCTCACGGCAATTGGCGCGGACTTTATCGGCTGGGCCCAGGGCGGAAAAATGATCGCCTGGTCTGTGGGCTCGACCATTTATCGTCGTCCACTCGCCAGTATCGACCTGGGCGCAGAGGAAGCTTCCGGGGAAAGTTCACCGTATGTGGAGGAGTTTCCCGCTATCGTGGAGCTGCCTCGTGACGTGCCACGCGGTGTGATCGTACTCCGCGGCGCCACGGTCATTCCCATGACAGATTCTCGCGTTATCACGGATGCCGATGTAGTAGTGGTGGACAATCGCATTGCCGCGGTAGGTAAACGAGGCACCGTGGCCGTGCCTGAAGGTGCAACCATTCGCGACATGACCGGCCGCTACATAGTGCCCGGATTCGTGGATACCCACGCGCACTGGGCGCAGATACGGCGCGGTATCCTGGACTTCGAAAACTATGGGTTTCTGGCGAACCTCGCCTACGGTGTGACGGCGGGGCTCGATGTGTCCACCTTGAGTATTGACGCCCTCGCCTACCAGGATCTGTTGGAGGCGGGGCTGATGACGGGCCTGCGGGCCTATTCGACAGGGCCTGCGATCTTTTCCTTTAACGAATTTCAGTCCCAGGCCGATGCCGTGGCGGTATTGCAACGGTACAAGCGTCACTACAGGCTGGATAACCTGAAACAGTACCGCGCCGGCAATCGTCGCCAGCGACAGTGGGTGGCACAAGCTGCACTGAAACTGGGTTTGATGCCTACAACCGAGGGCGCAGACAATCTCAAGCTCGCCATCACCCAGATCCAGGATGGCTTTGCCGGGCATGAGCACGCCCTCCCAGTAACCGACCTTGGTCGGGATATGGTTCAGCTGATGGCCAGGACCCGGGCAGGTTACACACCGACACTGGTGCTCGGTAGTGGTCCACCGGCCTTCGCGCGCTACCTGGCAGACAATGCGGATGCCCTGGCTGAGGATCCTAAGGTGCAGCGGTTTTTCCCCAAATTTGTCATCGACCAGAAGACGCAGCGCGGGCACTGGTATCGCAGCGACGACTACCTCTATCCGCGCTTCGCCGCAGGCGTGGCCGAGATCTCCCGGGCTGGCGGCGTTGTCGGGGTCGGCAGTCACAGCGAGCTCGAGGGTCTCGCCTTCCACGTGGAAATGCAGGCGCTTGCCTCAGGGGGTATGACCCCGATTGAAGTGCTGCGTGCCGCTACCATGGGCTCGGCCGAGGTTATCGGCCGGCAGGCAATACTGGGCAGCCTGGAGCCGGGCAAATTCGCCGATCTCGTCGTTCTTGACGCGGATCCGCTGGTGGATATTCGCAACACCCTCAGCCTCGCATTCGTGATGAAGAATGGTCGTCTCTACGATGCTGGAACCCTCGATGAACTCTGGCCGCGGCAGCGGACGCTGCCGCCGCTCTGGTTTCAAGGCCAGGGCCCGCCCTAGTCAGCCCGGATTCATGAAGGAATTGGAATATACTGTCGCCTCGAACATGCCGGGGGCACAGATGCATGACTTCAGCACCGTGAGCAACGACCGCAAGTCAGTGCAGCAGCAGGCGGGATCTCCGGCGCGGGCGCGGCAGAACTGAGTGTGGATGGCGGCACCGGACCGGGGTGAGCCGGTCGCGCTCGCGCCCCGCTACTATCGGGATAATTTTCTGCAGCTGTGCAACGCTGTGGAAGCGCTGTACGGGGATCTCCTGCATCCTGACGAACGGGATTTCCTGCAGCGCTGGCGTCATCTCCCGGAGCACGCCCAGTGCCTGTATGTGCGCCTGGTTTCCCGGGTGGGACCCTGGTTCCGTCGGAGTAAACTCGGATACGCGGAAATCGGCGACCTGGCCGAGCCTCTGGCCGACCTGTCAGCAGCTGGCCTGCTGGCGACATCCGCGGACGTTGGCCTGGATCAGCAGGCCCGGCTGTTTACGCTGGTGGAATGGCGCGCGGCGTTCGCCGCACACCTGCCCGCAGCCCAGCCACGTACCAAGCCGGAATTGCTCGCCCTTATCGCCGCACTGCAGTGGCCCGATGCCGATGTGCTCGGCGTACTGCTGGAGGCGACCGCAGATCAGCTGCTGGCCCCTGTCGGCGGCGACACTGTGGAACTGCTGCAGCTGCTTTTTTTTGGCAATCGGCGTCAGGGGCTAACGGATTTTGTGCTCAGCGACCTGGGTATTGCTCGCTACTATCCCTATACGCTGGATCGGCAGCAGCGCCTGTTCAGCTGTCGCGACGCAGTGGATGAATACCGCGCCTGGGAAGAGCTGGCGGACGTCCACTGGCTGTTGCAGGAAGCTGGCGATAGCGACGGTTTTGTCGCCCTAGCCGAACAGTTGCTGGCCACGCCGCCGCGCTTTGCCACCACTGAACGACGCCACTGGAAGCTGTGCAATCGTCTGGCGCGTAAGCTGGAGCGCGACGGCGAGCTGGCACTGGCCGCGCGCTTGTATGGGTGCAGCCAATTACACCCGGCCCGGGAACGCCTGGTTCGGGTGCTCGAGAATACCGGTGCTTGCACACAGGCGCTGGAGCAGTGTCGGCAGCTTCTGGCCCAGCCCTGGTGCGAGGAGGAGCGGGAGGCTGCGCAACGGATCCTGCCCCGGCTGCTGCGCCAGCTGGGACAGCCCCCGCCGGCAAGACGGCGGGACCGGGTACAGACGCTGGATCTCGCCCTGCCGAAAGTAGAATTCGGCGTGGAAATAGCGGTGGCCAGGCATCTGGCTATGGACTGGCACGCGGTCCACTATGTGGAAAACGCCTTATTCAACAGCCTCTTCGGCCTCGCCTTCTGGGAGCAGATCTTCGCGCCGGTCGCCGGCGCTTTCCTTAATGCCTTTCAGAGCGTTCCTGCGGATATGTATCAGCAGGGTTTCTCCCAGCGCCGCCAGGCCCTGCTCGATGCTCGCCTGGCCGAGCTCGCTGGCGTCGACCTGTACCCGGAACTGCTGGCGGCGCTGCACCGGTATGGGGGCTACCAGTGTCGCTGGGTAAGCTGGCCGCTGCTGTCGGCGCCGCTGCTTGAGCAGGTGCTGGCCTGCGTGCCCCGGGAGCACCTGTTGGCGATCTGGCAGCGGATGCTGTTTGATCCGGGGGAAAACCGTCGCGGATTTCCCGACCTGATTGCGCTGGGCGACGCCCCGGGCAGCTACTGCCTGATCGAGGTGAAAGGGCCCGGTGACCAGCTGCAGCACGGCCAGCGGCGTTGGCTGCGTTTCTTTGCAGAACAGTCGGTGCCCGCCTGTGTCGCGCGGGTGAGCTGGGCCCATGACTGAGTACCTGCTGGGCGTTCGCGAGCTGGCGCTGTTCTGCCATCGCGGTGGTGATATCGATCACCGCTTCACACCCTCGCCCACCGGATTGGAGGGTATTGTCGGGCACCAGCGCATCTACCGGATGCGGCCGGCCTCTTACCAGCGGGAATTCGCGGTCGAATTCAGCCGTCCGGGGACGCCCGCCGCAGGAGCGCCCGCCCTGCGTCTGCGCGGACGTGCCGATGGCTACGACCGTGAGCAGAAATTGGTGGAGGAGATCAAGACCTGCCGCATTGATCCAGCGCGGATTCCGCAAGCGGTGAGCCGTCTGGGCCTGGCCCAGGGTCGGCTCTACGCCGCCATGATCGCGACGCAGGAAGATCTGCCAGGTCTGACTGTGCAGCTTACCTGGCTGCAGATCGATACTGGCGAGGAGCAGTCGCTGCAGCAGGCGTATACGCGAGCCGAGCTGGATGCCTTCCTGGAGGACACCCTGGCGCGTTATGGCGCGTGGCTGGCACTGGTGGTTCAGCGCCGAGCTGCGCGCGATGTGAGTCTGCAAACCCTGCCCTTTCCGCACCCGCAGTTTCGCCCCGGGCAGCGGGAACTGTCCGAGCGCGTGTACAAATGCATACACCAGTCCGGGCGCCTGCTGCTGGAGGCGCCCACCGGGATTGGCAAGACCGCCGCTGTGCTCTATCCGGCGTTGAAGGCGCTGGGCACCGATCGCCACGACAGCATCGTATTTGCCACCACCCGGATCAGCGGTCGGCGCGCGGCGCAGCAGGCAATGGCGCGCTTCACCAGCGCGGGTTTCGCCGGCAATGCGCTGAGCCTGATGGCCAAAGAACAGGTTTGCCTGTCTCCGGGCCGGGCCTGCCACGGCGACGACTGCCCCTACGCCCGCGGCTACTACGACCGCCTGCCGGTCGCCCTGGAGGAGGCCATCGCGGCGCCGCTGCTGGATCCGGAGCGGCTTGCGGGCATCGCCCGGCACCACGAAGTCTGTCCCTATCAGCTGAGTCTGGACCTGACCCCCTGGGCCGACGTGATAGTAGCGGATGTGCACCACGTATTCAGCCCCACGGCCAACCTGGCGGACCGGCTCAGTGAAGACGGGCGACGCTGGACGGTTCTGCTGGACGAAGCCCACGGCTTGCCAGACCGTGCTCGCCAGATGTATGGGGCCGAGCTAACCAAGGCAAGCATTATGGCGGCCAGGCGGGAGGCGCCGACGGCGGTGAAACCGGCGCTGGACAGGCTCAATCGGAGGTTGCTGGAGCTGCAGAAGCTGGCTTGGCAGCAGCCGGAGAGCCACTGGCTGGATACGGTTCCCCCGTCCCTGGGCCAGAGCCTGGAACAATTTTCCGAGGCAGTGGCGACCTCTCTGGCGCAGGATCCGTTCCTGCTGCAGTCGCGCCCGGCCCTGCGGGAAAGCTACTTCATCGCGCTCCAGTGCCTGCGGGTGCTGGAACTGTGGGGCGAGGAATTTACCCTGCAGCTGGTGCGTGGCAGTGAACCGCAAAGCTTGCGGCTGCTCCTGCACTGCCTGGATCCGGCGCGGATGCTGGCCCTGCGCCAGCGGGCCCTGCACGCCCTGGTGGTTTTTTCCGCGACCCTGACTCCGCAGCAGTGGGCGCTTGACTCCCTGGGGCTGGATGCTTCGACGGTCGCCTGGCGCGCGCCGTCGCCCTTTGCCGAGGACCAGCTGCAGGTGGTGCTGGCGACGCATATCGATACCCGTTACCAGCAGCGCCAGGCCAGTCTCGCGCAGCTGGCACTGCTGCTGCGGGAGTGGCTGCAAGCGGAACCCGGGAATTGCCTGCTGTACTTTTCCTCCTATCAATACCTGCAGTCCTGCCTGCAGGAGGTTGAGGCGCAGGGCTGGCCGCGGGAGCGCCTTCTCTGGGTGCAGGGCCGTGCGCCCCAGGGCCGCGAGGAGCTGCTGCAATTGCTGGAGGAAGAGCGCAATGTCGCCGCGTTCTGCGTCCTCGGCGGCGCTTTCGGGGAGGGTATAGATCTGCCGGGAGAGCAGCTCAGCAGCGTGGTTGTGGTTGGTGTGGGCCTGCCCCAGGTAAACAGCGCCAATGAGCGTTTGCGCGAGCTATACCAACGACGCTACGGGGCGGGCTTTGCACACGCGTATCATTACCCGGGCCTGCAGAAAGTCAGCCAGGCCATTGGCCGGGTGGTACGCACGGAAACCGATCGCGGCAAGGCGCTGCTGGTCGACAGCCGCTACGCCGATGCCGCCTGTCGCGCCCTGTTGCCGCCCTGGTGGTCCTACCGCAACTACGCTGCGCCCGGCAGCCGGTAGCCCGGCTTGGCAAAGGACAACTGCACGGTACCGATAATACGCTCGCGGAAGCCGCCCTCGCAGTAGCACAGGTAGAATTCCCACATGCGGATAAAGTGGTCGTCGAAGCCCATGCGCCGGACGGCGTCGAGCTGCTCCGTGAAGCGCTCGCGCCAGCAGGCCAGGGTGCGGGCGTAGTCCTGGGTAATATCCCGCAGGTGGACGATCTGCATATCCGTGTCCCGGGCGATGTGGTCGGCGATAACCGCCAGCGAGGGCAGGCAGCCGCCGGGGAAAATAAAGCGCTTGATGAAGTCCACCGTATCCCGGGCCTGGCGGTAGCGCTGGTCGCTGATGGTGATGGCCTGGATGACCATCTTGCCGCTGGGCTTCAGCAGTGCGCTGCAGCGGGCGAAATAGTTGCTGTAGAACTGATAGCCAACCGCTTCGATCATCTCCACGGAAACCAGCTTGTCGAACTCGCCCTGCAGATTGCGATAGTCTTCGCAGAGCACGGTGATGCGGTCCACAAGGCCCAGCTTTGCCACGCGTTCGCGGGCAAACTCGTACTGCTCCCGGGAAATGGTGGTGGTGGTAACCCTGCAGCCGTAGTTCTGGGCCGCGTGGATCGCCATGCCTCCCCAGCCCGTGCCAATCTCCAGCAGATGGTCATCCGGGGTCAGCTCCAGTTGGCGGCAGATCTCGTCGAGTTTGGCCTGTGATGCCGTCTCCAGGGTAGCTTCCGGAGTATCGAACACCGCCGCTGAGTACATCATGGTCGGGTCGAGGAAGAGCCGGAAAAAATCGTTGCCGAGGTCATAGTGGGCTGCGATGTTCTTGCGTGACCCCTTGTGGGTATTCCGGTTCAGGCTGTGCGCAAGTTTCAGGCCGATGCGCACGGGCCAGGACTGTTTCGCCTCCACCGCCTCCATGGTCACCATGTTGGCGCTGAACAGGCGGGTCACCGCGGTGAGGTCCGGGGTGCTCCAGTCTCCTTCTATGTATGCCTCACCGGAGCCGATAGTGCCGCCCGCCAGCAATTTGCCGTAGGCGGCCGGGTTGTGCACATATACTTCAGCGTGGGGCTCGCCCTCGCGTTCCGGGTCGCCAACGCGGAAAACGTGGCCGCCGTCGTGGATCGTCATGCTCCCCACGGTGAAGTTGTCGAGCACCCGCAGCAGCAGCTTGCGGGCCAGTTGGGTGTTGGACCAGCGGCTTGGAGCCTTGGTCTGCAGCCGAACCTGGCTGACACTCATATCACTCATTTTATACTCCAGAGGTGTTTGATCCGGGGTGGGGGTGGACGGGCACGCCCTTGACGAACAAGCGCAAGGCCTGCCAGTAAATGGCCAGCGCTACCTTTGCGGTCATCAGGGGATAGCGCCAGAGAACACGGTTGAGGTTGCGGGCACTCATCGGCAGAGCCTGCAGGGACAAACTGGCGTCGAACATTTTGCCCTCCTCAGTAGTCGTGGCCAGGTAAATGGACAGCTGTTCATCGGGTGTGCTGCTGCGCCAGTGGTATTGCATGCCCATCGGATTGAAGGGGGAGACGTGCATGGACTTGGCAAAATCCTGCTGCAGCCAGCGGCCGTCCTCCGGTCCCGCGAGCACGTAGCTGTGGCGCTCGTTCCAGGGGGTGCTGGTGACCTCGGCCACAAGGTACTCCAGCCGGCTCTCGTCCTCGCTGTAGCAGTAGTAGCAGGTGATCGGGTTGATCAGGTAGCCGAAGTAGCGGAGGTTGGCCAGCAGATAGATGGGGCCCCTGTGGCTGGCGCCGGTCTCCTCGCGGATACGGCGGCGGACCTCGTCCTGCAGCGGCAGATTGGGGTCACCGAGGAAGTCGCTGCGACGGAAGCGGGCCGGCGCCCAGCGGCTGGCTGACCAGAACCAGCGGCCGCGGAACAGTTCCGGAAGTTCTTCCAGGCAGATCCAGGGCATGAACACACGATAGCTGAACTCGTGGGTCCGGGGCAGGAACCGGCGGTGACGTAGCCATCCCTGGTAGAGCTGTGATTTCACGCGGCGACCTTGCTGGCCTGGGCCATGGTGTCCGCTACGCGCAGGGCGCTGACGACACCATCTTCGTGGAAGCCGTTGTGCCAGTAGGCCCCGCAGAACCAGGTGCGGCGCGGGCCGTTGATCTCAGGCCAGCGGGCCTGGGCAGCGATACCTGCGAGGGAAAACACCGGGTGGGCGTAGTTGAACGTGCCCAGGATTTTATTGGGGTTGATGGAGCGGGTGTCGTTCAGGGTCACGCAGAAGGTTTCCGGCGCCTGCAGGCCCTGCAGTATGTTCATGTTGTAGGTAACAACGGCGCGCTGCTCGTCCACGCCCAGGCGATAGTTCCAGCTGGACCAGGTTTTCCGGTTTCGCGGCAGCAGGCGGGTATCGGTATGCAGCACGACTTCGTTGTCCTGGTAGGGCAGTGCGCCCAATACCGCGCTTTCCTCCGCACTCGGATCGGCCAGCATGGCCAATGCCTGGTCAGAGTGGGTGGCGATCACTACCTGGTCAAAGCGGAAACTGCGCCCGTCCTGCAATACGATCTCTACGCCCTGGGCATTGCGGCGCAGCTGGGCGACGGCTGCGCTGGTATGGATTCGCTGCTCGAAGCGCTGGCACAGGGGCCGCAGGTATTCCCTGGAGCCGCCCTCGATGACGCGCCACTGCGGCCTCTCACTGACTGACAGCAGGCCGTGGTTGCGGAAAAAGCGCAGAAAGAACTCGAGGGGAAACTGGCCAATGCTGGCGCAATCCGCCGACCAGATGGCCGAACCCATGGGCACCAGGTATTGCCTGGTGAAGGCTTCACCGTAGCCTCTGCGCCGCAGGTAGTGCCCCAGGGTCTCGCCATCCTCCAGCCGGCCGGCTTCCAGGTCGGCGACTGACTCCTTGTTGAAGCGCAGGATATCCCGCACCATGCCGATGAAGCGCGGTGACAACAGATTCCGGCGCTGGGCAAACAGGGTGTCGATATTGGTGCCAGAGTATTCGAGGCCGGAGTGCTCGTCGCTGACGCTGAACCCCATGGAGGTGGCTTTGCTGCTTACGCCTAGGTCTTCCATGAGCGCGGTAAAATTCGGATAGGTCCAGTCGTTGAAGACAATAAAGCCGGTGTCGATGGCGTAACGCCGGGTGCCCAGCTTGACGTCCACGGTCGCAGTATGGCCGCCAACCTGGCTGCCGGCCTCGAATACGGAGACTTTGTGCGACTGGGAGAGGTAGTGGGCACAGGCCAGGCCCGAAATGCCTGCGCCGATAACTGCTATGTCCAACTGTGGATCTCCTCCGGGCTCGTGCCGTGAGCGGGGATCTTCCTGCTCTGGGCGCACGTGGGTACTCTGATAACCGTTGCTCAAGGTACGCCAGCCACGGGCTACTGGATCAGCCCACCTACTTGTCGGAGTAAGTTGATCCACGCCCAGCGCGCAAGCGTATACTGCCTGGTCACTAGTGAATAGTAGCGGAGTCTGGTTGTGGAAGAACAGCAAAAGGGCGCGACATCCGGCTGGCAAGGGCCCACGGGGCGACGCACGGATGAGTGGAGTGAGTGCCTGACCCTGATCGCGGCCAGTGAGGACCGCGCGGCATTCACGCGGCTGTTCCGGCACTTCGCGCCGCTGGTTAAAGCTTTTGCACTCTCTGGATCCAGGCTCTCGGCGACCCATGCCGATGAGCTGGTGCAGGAAGTGATGCTGAAAGTGTGGCAAAAAGCCCGGGCCTTTGATCCGGAAAAGGCAGCAGCGAGTACATGGGTGTATACGATCGCCCGCAACTGTCGCACAGACATGTTTCGGCGTCTGCAGAAGTTCGACACCCCCCTGGCCGCGGACGACTTTACCCCGGATCAGGAATCGTCAGAGCCGTTCGCGATGCTGCAGAGTCGTCGCAGTCGCGACAAGATCCACGAATTGATGGGGACCCTGCCCCCGGACCAGGCGCAAATACTGGCCAAAGTTTACATGGAAGGGAAGTCGCACGCGGAAGCGGCGGCGGAGTTGGATTTGCCCCTGGGCACCGTGAAGTCTCGGGTGCGCCTGGCAATCCAGAAACTACAAATTCAGATAGACAGGTAAGCAAGAAGACATCATGGCCAAGTTTCATCCTAGTGTGGACCTACTTACCGAATACACGGCTGGAATCCTGCCTCTGGCACAGTCCGCGTGTGTTTCGGCTCATCTCAACTATTGCCAGCAGTGCCAGCAGCAGACGGCGCGGCTACAGGACCTCGGCGCGGTGCTGTTTGATGGCCTGACGCCGATTCCCGTGGGCGATGCCATGCTGGATACGGTTCTGGCGCGCCTGGATGAGGAGCCGCCACTCAGCTATCGGCGTGTGGACGATCTCTCTCTGGGGCGGATGCCAGCAGTGCTGCAGAGGCTGATGCGGGGCGACTTCTCCGAGCTGGTCTGGAAGAAGGTTACCTCGTCGCTGCGCATCAGCTACCTGAAGACGGGTGACCCGAAACACGAGTTTGCTCTTTACCACATCAAGGCTGGGGGCAGAATTCCCGATCACACTCACCGCGGTTCGGAAATGACCCTGGTCTTGCAGGGCGGTTTTTCCGACGCGGCGGGAAGCTACCATGAGGGTGATTTCCTCTATCGCGAGGCGAGCGACACTCACGCTCCCACGGCGCTGCAGTCCGAGGATTGTATCTGCCTGGCGGTGCTGGATGCGCCGCTCAGGTTTACTGGCTGGAAGTACCGCTGGATAAACCCTTTCCTGCGGCTCCAGGCAGGCTGAACCGGAAGCCCCCTTACGGGGGCTTTTTTATGCTGAATATGGGGCATAATTCCGCCCTGACGGTCTGTATGCTACAGTCCTTCGCCGGCTGGGGATCACGGGCACTATAAGACGCTGCAACAGCAGCGCCAGAGGGGCAGCTTACACAAGATCCACAATCGACACGCTTACACACTACGGGGTAGGAAGCACTATGCGCATCGCAATTCCCAAGGAGACTCACCCTGGCGAAAACCGGGTGCCGGTCACGCCGGAGACAGCCAAGAAATTGTGTCGTCTCGGCGCGGACCTTGTTGTTGAGAGCGGCATGGGGCAGGGCTCCGGATTTACCGACGAGGAGTACACCGAGGCCGGGGCCAGTCTCAGCACTGACCGGGAATCGCTGCTGCGGGAGGCCGACATGTTGTTGCGCCTGCGCAAGCCCAGAGCCGATGAAATCCCGCTGCTGAAGCAGGGCTGCATTCACATCAGTTACCTCGACCCCTTCAACGAGCACGAGCTGGTGCGGGCGCTGCAGGCCCAGGGCGTCACCGCCATCAGCATGGAAATGATTCCCCGCACCACTCGCAGCCAGAAGATGGATGCCCTGAGTTCCCAGGCCAATCTGGCGGGCTACGTGATGGTGCTGCAGGCGGCAACCCACCTGCCCCGCATTTTCCCCATGATGATGACCCCAGCGGGCACCCTGAAGCCTGCCAAAGTGTTTGTCATTGGCGCCGGTGTTGCCGGTCTGCAGGCGATCGCCACCGCAAAGCGCCTCGGCGCGCGGGTTACCGCGTTTGATACGCGGCCGGTGGTCGCCGAGCAGGTGCAATCCCTGGGTGCCACTTTCCTGGACATCGATCTGGGTGAGACCGGCCAAACTGCAGATGGTTACGCCAAGGAGTTGACTCCGGAACAGATCCAGAAGCAGCGGGAGGCCCAGAAAGCCACTATCGCCGAGTCCGACGTGGTGATTACAACCGCACAGGTATTCGGACGTAAACCGCCGGTGATCGTGACCCGGGACATGGTTGAGGGTATGAAGGCGGGCTCAGTGATCGTCGACATGGCTGCCGAGACCGGCGGCAATGTTGAAGGTTCGGTGCCCAACGAGGTGGTCACTGTCAACGGGGTCACCATTATTGGCAAGGGCAATCTGCCCAACGAAGTGTGCCGCGACGCCAGTCACATGTATGCCAGCAATCTGTTCAACCTGGTGGAAGACGCCTGGGACAAGGAAAGCAACCAGTTCAAGATCGACTTTGAGCACGACATCCTGCCGGGCTGCATCATCACTCACGGCGGTGAAGTTACCCACGAGACCATCAAGAAGATCCTGGAGGGGGGCAACTGATATGGAAGCCGTATTTCTGACTTTTATCCTTATGTTGGCCATATTCCTCGGCTTCGAGCTGATCAATAAGGTGCCGGCGACCCTCCACACTCCCCTGATGTCCGGGGCTAACGCGATCTCCGGCATTACCGTGGTCGGGGCCATTGGCCTCGCTGGCACCGGGCAGCAGGACCTGTCCAACTGGTTGGGTGCGGCAGCGGTGGCGCTGGCGTCGATCAACGTGGTGGGCGGCTACATGGTTACCGACCGCATGCTGGCAATGTTCAAGAAGAGGGGTAAGTGATCATGGGCGCAACCGGATTGGGCATTCAAATGGCCTATGTCATCGCTGCGGCCCTGTTTATTTTCGGCCTCAAACTGCTGGGATCGGCGGCTACCGCGCGCAAGGGCAATCTGCTGTCCGCTACCGGAATGCTGCTCGCCATTGTGGCGGCACTGCTGGATCAGGGCATCGTCGAGTACCAGTGGATCCTGCTGGGCTTCGTGATTGGCGGCGTGATTGGCGCCGGCGCCGCGCGTCTGGTGCAAATGACGGCAATGCCGGAGATGGTGGCCCTGTTCAACGGCTTTGGCGGCATGGCCAGCCTGCTGGTGGGCGCCGCGGCGCTGGCCACGGCAGGCAGCACTTTCACCCTGGTGACCATTGTCCTCTCCATCCTGATTGGCGGTCTGACCTTTACCGGTTCGCTGGTGGCCTACGGCAAGCTCAGCGAGGTCATCGGCAGCGGTGCCGTGACCTTCCGCGGCCAGCAGATCGTCAACAGCCTGATCGTGCTGGGTATTCTTGCAAGCTCCGTGATGTTCTGCCTGCAGCCGGAGAACAGCCAGTGGCTATACCTGATCATCGGCCTGTCACTGCTGTTTGGCGTCATGGCAGTTATCCCCATTGGCGGCGCGGACATGCCGGTGGTGATTTCCCTGCTCAATTCCTACTCCGGTCTCGCCGCCTGTGCGGCAGGCTTCGCCATCGGCAACAACATTCTGATCGTGGCAGGCGCCCTGGTAGGTGCAGCCGGCATCATCCTCACCAAGATCATGTGCAAGGCCATGAACCGCTCCCTGAGCAACGTGTTGTTCAGCGGCTTTGGCAGCGTCAGCAGCGAGCAGACCGTAGTGGAAGGCGAGATCAAGCCGATCTCGGTGGAAGATGCGTTCTACGTCCTGGAGGCGGCGACCAATGTGGTGATCGTACCTGGCTACGGTATGGCCGTTGCCCAGGCCCAGCACGTGGTCAAGGAACTCTGCGAGCTGCTGGAAAAAAATGGCTGTGTGGTCAACTTCGGCATCCACCCGGTGGCGGGCCGCATGCCCGGGCACATGAACGTGCTGCTGGCGGAAGCGGATGTACCCTACGACCAGTTGCTGGAGATGGACGAGATCAATCCGCGCATGGAGACCGTCGATGTGGCGATCGTCATCGGCGCCAACGATGTCGTCAACCCCGCCGCGCGCGAGGTGGAGTCCAGTCCGATCTATGGCATGCCGGTAATCAATGTGGACAAGGCGCGGACTGTTTTCGTGCTCAAGCGTTCCATGGCGTCCGGCTTTGCCGGCATCGAGAACCCGTTGTTCTACAAGGAAAATACCCGCATGCTGTTTGGCGACGCCAAGGAGAGCATCGGCGGCCTGGTCCGCGAGTTCAGCTAGCGCTGCACGAGCGAATCTTCCGGTTCGCGGAACTGGAGGTCCGCCAGCCGCGCGTACAGCGGGCAATCCTGCAGCAGGCTCTGGTGCGTGCCCGTGGCCACCAGCTCTCCCTGGTCCAGCACCGCGATCAGGTCTGCATGCAGGATGGTTGACAGGCGGTGGGCAATGATCACCGTCGTCCGGTCCCGCATCAGCTCATGCAGGGCCAGTTGCACCTGGTGCTCACTCTCGCTGTCCAGGGCACTGGTCGCTTCGTCGAGCAACAGAATCCGCGGATTGTTGAGGATGGCCCGGGCCAGGGCAATGCGCTGGCGCTGGCCGCCGGACAGGCGCACTCCCTGCTCACCCAGATGGCTGTCGTAGCCCTGCGGCAAGCGCCGGATGAAGTCGTCGGCATGAGCAGCTACTGCCGCGGCTTCAATGTCTTCGTCGCTGGCATCGGGACTGCCATAGGCGATGTTGTAGCGCACACTGGCGGTGAACAGCGCCGGCTGCTGCGGCACCAGCGCCAGCTGCCGACGCAGCGTGTGCAGGCCGATCTCGCGAATATCCACGCCGGCAAACTGAATGCTGCCTGACTGGGGGTCGTAGAAGCGCTGCAGCAGCTGGAACACGGTCGACTTGCCGCCTCCCGAGGGGCCGACCAGCGCCAGGCTCCTGCCCGCGGCGATTTCCAGGTTCAGGTTCTTAAGCGCAGCTTCCCCCGGCCGCGCCGGGTAGCAGAAGGTGACGTCGCGGAAAGCCAGTTCCGCTACCGGTAAATCCCGCTCGGCGCCTGTGTCCGGCAGGTCGCTGCGGGTTTGCAGTAGCTCCAGCAGCCGTTCCGAAGCCCCTGCGGCCCGCTGCACCTCGCCCCAGACTTCGGATATGGTGGCAAAGCCCGAGCCCACCATGATCGCGTAGAACACGAAAGCGCCCAGTTCGCCGCCGCTCATGCGCCCGCCGATCACGTCCTGGCCGCCGCTCCAGAGCATGGCACCCATGCCGGCGAACAGCAGCAGGATGGCGACACAGACCAGCAGTGCCCGCTGCCGGATACGCCTGCGGGCAATGGCAAAGGCGCGCTCCACCTCGTCGGCGAAGGCCGCGCTCTCGCGATCTTCGCTGGTATAGCTCTGGACCGTGCGGATGTGCTGGATGATTTCTCCCGCATAACTGCCCACGCTGGCGATGCTGTCCTGGCTCTGGGTGGACAGCCGCCGCACCCTGCGCCCGAAAATGAGGATCGGCAGTAGCACCAGTGGCACGGCCGCGGTGATGATCAGGCTCAGCTTGACGTTGGTGATGAACATCAGCACCAGGCCGCCCACCAGGGTCAGGCTGCTGCGCAGGGCCATGCTCAGGGAGGAGCCGATGATGGTCTGCAGCAGGGTCGTATCGGTGGTCAGTCGCGACATGATTTCGCCGCTGCGGTTGGTCTCGAAGTAGCCAGGGTTGAGGCGGATGATGTTGTCGAACACGGCCTTGCGGATATCGGCGCTGACTCGCTCCCCGAGCCAGGACACCAGGTAGAAGCGTACGAAGGTGCCGACGGCCATGGCCCCGGCGATCAGCATGATCACGCCGATGGCGTTGCGCAGGTCGGCGCTGGTGCCACCGCCAAAGCCCTCGTCGATCAGAACCTGTATACCGCGGCCCAGGAACAGAGTGGCCCCGGCGGTAAAGACCAGCGCGGTGCCGGCACCGAGCAGGCGGGCACGGTAGGGAAGAAGGAACCGGAACACGGCCAGTAACGGTGACAAGGAGCGGCTGACGGCCGGCGCCATTACTCCGTATCAGCCGTAGTGCTGCCTCGGCGCTGGATGAAGCGCCCGAAGAAGACCCCGACCTCAAACAGAATCCACATGGGTACCGCCAGCAGGGCCTGGGAGATAATGTCCGGCGGTGTCAGCAGCATGCCGAAAACGAAGCAGCCGACGATGATGTAGGGGCGCTTTTTGATCAGGTCTTCCGGCGTGGTGATGCCGGCCCAGATCAGGATCACCGCGGCAATCGGGATTTCAAAGGCGATGCCAAAGGCGAAGAACAGCTTGAGGACGAAATTCAGGTAGCTGTTGATATCCGTCATGATGGCGATGTCGTCCGGCCCCACGCTGGTAAAAAAGCCGAAGATCAGCGGGAACACCACGTAGTAGGCGAAGGCGGCGCCGGCATAAAAGAGCAGCACGCTGGATGCCAGCAGCGGTATCGCCAGCCGCTTTTCATGCCGATACATGCCCGGGGCGATAAAACTCCAGATCTGGTAAAGCACATAAGGTATGGCAATGAAAATGGCCGCCACCAGAGTCAGCTTGAAGGGCGTCAGGAAGGGCGAGGCCACCTCGGTGGCGATCATGGTCGAACCTTCGGGCAGCAGGGCCCGCAGGGGCTCGGAGACAAAGCTGTAGATTTCATTGGCGAAGGGAAACAGGCAGATAAACACCACGAGTACCGCCAGTAGCGCTCGCAGCAGACGGTCCCGCAGCTCGGTCAGGTGCGCCACCAGCGGCAGCGGCTGGTCGGTCGAATCGTCGCTCATTGCGTGGGGGGCTCCTGCCCGGAGGCAGGTGCAGCACGGGGTTTACTGTCGCTGGCGGCCTCTTCGACCGGTTTGGTTACAGCGGCAGCGTCCTGTTCGAACTCCCGCTTGGCGTTTTCCACGCCGGTCTTGATTTCATCCCGGGTCTTGCGCAGTTCCTGCAGCACGGCGTCGTTGTGCAGCTCCTGCTCCACTTCCTGGCGGATGTCGTTGAAGCCGCGCCGGATCCGGTGAACCCAGGCGCTGGCCGTGCGGATGGTGCCCGGCAGCTTTTCCGGGCCGATTACCAGCAGGCTCACCACGGCAATAAGGATCAGCTCGGCAAAACTGACGTCAAACATGGGCGCGGATCAGGGCTTGCCGTTGCTGTCCCCGGAAGTCCGGGTCGCGTCCTCTGCCTCTGTGTTCGCGCTGTCTGGCGTGCCGTCGTCGTCCTTTATGCTCTTGCGAAAGCCCTTGACCGCGCTACCGAGGTCGCTGCCCAAGGTGCGCAGGCGCTTGGTGCCGAACAACATGATGACAATCGCCAGAATGATCAGCAATTGCCAGATACTAATACCACCGATACCCATGCCTATCTCCCTAAGTTTCCTGAATTTGCGGCGCCTTTCGGCGGCCTCTAGAACTTCACCTGCGGCCAGATTCTAGCCATCGCCTCCGACGCTCCGGTTTGGCTCTTGCCTATCCCAAGCGATCGATTATAAACAGCCTTTGCTTTTACAACATCCCCCGAGAGTGCAAGGCGGCGGTAAAGATTACTGCGCCTTTGTTACCGGCGCGTGGCGGCCTTCTCGCGTCGGATCCCGGTAACCGAAAACTCTTCATCATTATGTCATGCTTTGGTCATAGGGGCTTCACGCGCCCGATCTAGCCTGCGGAAGCGGTACCCCAACCCCACACGAAAGGATGAAGCAAAATGAATGACCTCTCCAACGACTGGCAAGTGGCCGACAATGGCGACGAACCGATGAGCAACAATTCTAACAATCCCGAGTTTGCGACAGTGCTGGAAAAGAGACTGTCACGGCGGCAGGTCCTGGGCGGCAGCCTGACTGCCGCAGTGGCCGGCCTGTTCGGCACTGCCGGTCTGGCCAATTTGGCTGTGGCCGCTCCCCCTGGGGCAAAACTGCCTCCTGCGGCCCTGGCTAACGGCAAGGTTCCCTTCGCGCTGAACCCGACCCTGGGTTTTGAAGCGATTCCGCTGACCCGCACCGACAGCGCCACGCTGCCATATGGTTACAAGGCCCAGACGTTGATTCCCTGGGGCACGCCAATTACCGCCCCCTATCCCGCGTTCGACGGAATCAATGGCAACACCGGTGCAGAGCAGGAGCGCCAGGTCGGCTCCCATCATGATGGCATACATTACTTCCCGATGGCAGACGATCCCAACGGCCACGGCATCCTGGCGCTCAATCACGAGTACGTGGATCAGAGAGTGCTGCATGTGAACGGCCCAAGCCCCCGCCCGCGCCCTACCGACGAGGTACGCAAGGAGATCGCCGCACATGGCGTCGCGATCGTCGAAGTCAAGCGCACGGACGGCCACTGGGACGTGGTGCGAGGCAGCTACAACCGCCGCATCACTGCCGGAACAGAGATGGAGTTGACTGGCCCGGTGCGTGGCAGTGACCTGGTGAAGACCCGATTCAGCGCCGAAGGAACCCACACTCGCGGCACCATCAACAACTGCGCCCACGGCTACACCCCCTGGGGCACCTACCTCACCTGCGAGGAAAACTGGGCCGGCTATTTCGTCAATAAGTCCGGCCGCCCGCGCGAACACAGTCGTTATGGCGTTAGCACCAGTAATGGTCGCTACAGCTGGGAGACCGCGGTTAGCGGGGCGGACGAGTACCTGCGCTTCGACGCCTCGGCTACCGCCGCATCCGCGGCCGAAGACTATCGGAACGAACCCAACAACCAGGGCTGGATCGTGGAGATTGATCCTTTTGATCCGACCAGCACGCCCAAGAAGCGCACCGCGCTCGGTCGCTTTGCCCATGAAGGCGTTGTGTTTGGACCGCCGCAGCAGGGCCAGCCGCTAGCCTTCTACAGCGGTGACGATGCGCAAAACGAGTACATCTACAAGTTCGTCACCAAGGCGCGCTACCACAAGGGCCTCACGGGCGACGTGCTCGACGAGGGCACTCTTTACGTGGCACGCTTCAACGATGACGGCAGCGGCGAGTGGCTCGCACTCGACATAAACGACCTGAACTTCCAGACCGCCGCCACCATGGCCGGGGTCGAGTTCAAGGACCAGGCCGACGTGCTGGTCAACACGCGTCTCGCGGCCGATGTTGTCGGCGCCACCAAGATGGATCGCCCGGAGTGGGGTGCCGTGCATCCGCAGACCAACGAGGTATACTTCGCGCTGACCAACAACTCCGCGCGTGCGCTCGCGGACATCGATGCTGCCAACCCGCGCGGACCCAATGCCACCGGCCACATCATCCGCTGGCGCGAGCGGGGCAATCGCAATTGGGCGACCAGGTTCGACTGGGATATCTTTGTGCTGGCCGGCCCGGAAGGCGACAGCCAGGTGCTGCCGGCGCAGAACGGCCCGGCGCTGACCCAGGACAACATCTTCGCCAGCCCGGACGGCATCTGGTTCGACAACAGCGGCATTCTGTGGATCCAGACGGACATGAGCGGTTCGCAGCAGATCGGCGGCAGTGCAAGCGGAGACTTTGGGGCCAACGGCATGCTTGCAGCCAACCCTGTCACCGGCGAGATCAAGCGCTTCCTTTCAGGGCCGAACGATCAGGAGACTACCGGCGTGGTTGCGACGCCCGACGGCAAGACGCTGTTCGTGAACTTTCAGCATCCGGGCGACCGCTCGGGGGTGGGGGCGTTCACCAGCAACTGGCCGGACCATGGCGCTGTCTTCCGTCACCCGGACGGCGCGGAGCCAACAGTCGTTCCAAGAGGGCCACGTCCGCGCTCAGCGACCATCGTCATTACCCGTGAGGACGGCGGTGTAGTGGGTCTGTAGCATCGACCAGTAAGGCACTAACCCGGGGCGCAGGTATGGCTCCGGGTTTTTTATGCCTGGTGCGTCCTCGGGCAGGCAGTGGACGCCCGCCTATTGCTAACCCCGCAATGCCTTCTCTTCCAGTCCTGATACCCCTTCCCTCTGTTGCAGGCATTCCAGCACCGCGGCAGAGTCCAGGTTGAGATGGGACAACATGATCAAGGTGTGGAACCACAGGTCGGCGACCTCACCGATCACGGCGCTGGGATCAGCGCCCGTATCCTTGGCAGCGATAATCACTTCGGTCGCCTCTTCGCCCACCTTTTCCAGAATCTTGTTGAGACCCTTGTGATGCAGGCTGGCGACATAGGAGCTCGCGGGATCGGCCTGCCGCCGCTCGAGAAGGATGCGATCCAGATGTTGCAGAATGTCGCTCATTCCTGCTTTCCGTACAGTTCTTCCGGTGATTTCAGGACCTCGTCCGTAACCTGCCAGCCGCCCTCCTGCCAGGATTGGTAGAAACAGCGCTGGCGGCCCGTATGGCAGGCGATGTCGCCGACCTGTTCCACCCGCAACAGCAGGGTGTCGCCATCACAGTCCAGGCGCAGCTCTTTCAGCAGCTGCACATTGCCCGAACTTTCGCCTTTGCGCCAGAGTGCCTGGCGGGAGCGTGACCAGTAGATTGCCCGGCCCTCGGCCACGGTCAGCGCCAGTGACTCAGGATTCATCCATGCCATCATCAGCACAGTGCCGGTCTGCCAATCCTGGGCGATAGCGGGCACCAGGTCCTGTTCGTTCCAGTGCACAGTCGCGGTAAGGGAATCACCTGTCATTGTCGTCACCGCCTCCATGGGGCGGCATTATGGCACAGGGCCAATGCGTACACATCAGCCATCACTGCGGCGTGGCCACAGCAAAGCCAGCGCCGCTGCGGCCAATAGCCAGCTTGCCCAGGGCAGCTCCGTGAGCTGGGCAACGCCACCGGGGAGCGCCAGCAGCACCGCCAGAACCA
>JBGTGB010000200.1:0-3092 GCA_041746975.1 Haliea sp.
CGCGCCGGGCGCTCGCTACATGATCCGCCGCGACGAAACCCTGTGGACCATCGCCCAGCGGGCGCGCGTCGACGGCGTTTCGGTGCAGCAAACCATGCTGGAAATCCAGCGTCTGAATCCGGACGCCTTCATCGACGGCAACATCAACCGGATCAAGGCAGGGTTCATTATCTATCTTCCGGCCTCCGGCGATATCAGCGACGCAGATGTCGAAACCGCGTTGGCGGCTGTCCGCCAGCAGAATGAAGATTGGCGCGCGGGCCGTGCCTCAGCACCTTCCGCCGCCGCTGGTCCAGCCTTGCGTATTTCATCTGCAGAGGAAACCACAGCGGAACCGGTAGCGTCCGCGCCCGGACGGTCCTCTTCCGGCGCCGACACGCTGGACGAATTGCAGCGCTCCGAGCGCGAACGTGATGACCTCGGGCAGCGGCTTGCCGCACTCGCTGATCGGCTCGAGACCCTGGAACGGGTTGTCGAGCTGAAGGATGCCCAGATTGCCTCTCTGCAGCAGGCCCTGGCGGCTGCGGAAGGTGGCGCGGCAACGGCCGCCACTGCCGACTTCACCGCGGCGGATGATTCCGCGGGCGATGAGCCGACCGCAGCTTTAACTGTTGCAGGCACAGGCGATGTGGCCGCCGCAGAGCCTGCCCCTGAGCCAGTTGCTGCTCCGGCTGCTCCGGCTACAGCCAATCCTCCGGCTCCCGCCACCGCTCCGACAAACCCGGACAGCGGCTTCGGAAACTGGCTCTATCTGGTCGGGGGTTTGCTCCTTGCGGGTCTGCTTGGATTGCTGCTGTGGCGCCGGCGGCAGCCGGATGCGAGCGACGAGGGTCTCGGTGGCAGGTACGCCAGCCGTCCCCTCGAGCGCAAGCAGCCGGAGCGAGATGCCTTCGCGGATATAGAGCTCCAGGATTCTGAGCTGGATCTGGACGAGGACGACAGTAATCCAGCAACAGCCGCAGGCGCAGCCGGCGCCGTCGTCGTCAAACCACCCGTGGCAGAGGCACCCGAGCCTGCAGCCACAGGGCAGCGCGGGTATGGGGAACGCAAGCACGACCAGTACGCGTCGGATGTGGAAACCGGTGATGCGCTGGCCGAGGCGGACATCTATATTGCCTATGGGCGCTATACCCAGGCCATTGATCTGCTGCGCAAGGCGCTGCGCTCGGAGCCTAACAATACCGCCTATCGTTTGAAGCTATTGGAACTTGCTGCGGAGACCGGCGATCGGAGCGAAGCGGAGGCGCAGCTGACAGAGCTCAAGCGCTCAGGCGACAAGGACGCCATCGCCAGGGGCGAAGCCATCATTACCAGCAAGCTGGCCGCTGGCAATCCCTACCTCGAAACCACTCCGGAGCCCGCACCAGCACCCGCGTTCGAACCCGAGCCGGAGCCTGAAGAAGCTCCCGCTGTGGCAGAAGACCTGAGCAGCGAGCTTGCGGAGCTGGGCGATTCCGGCTCCGCGGAACGTCGCGATGAACGGGTTCCCGCGATAGACGACCAGCCGGATTTTCTCGGCCTTGAAATTGAGGACAGCGCGGTCGAGGAGCTGGATGTATCAGCGGAATTTGATCGCGACAGTGGCCGCGGCGACGACAGTGAAGACGACTTCGTCTTTGCGGACGACGGCGATCCCCTGTCCACCAAGCTGGACCTGGCGCGTGCCTATATCGATATGGGCGATGAAGACGGAGCCCGCCAGATCCTTGAAGAAGTCGTGGCTGAAGGCAGCGACGAGCAGCAGCGGGATGCCCGCGAGTTGCTCGACAGACTTGGCTGAGCAGAGTGACGCGCGGATCTTCTCCACAGATCCGCTGAGCCCCGGTACCCGTATCGCCTGCCGCATTGAATATGATGGCGGGGCCTACAATGGTTGGCAGGCTCAGCCCCATCCCGGCTCACGTACCGTGCAGCAAACCCTGGAAGCCGCCCTGACAGCGATAGCCGCAGCACCGCTGCGCGTGCATTGCGCCGGTCGCACCGATAGCGGCGTGCACGGCCATGCCCAGATCATTCATTTCGACGCGCCCACGGCGCGCAGCTGCAAGGCCTGGGTACTCGGCGCCAACAGCCGGCTGCCGGACGACATCAGGGTGCATTGGGCGCAGCCTGTGACCACGGATTTTCACGCCCGCTTCTCCGCCCTGGGCCGACGCTATCGCTACCTCATTGCGAACACCGCTATCCGCCCGGCACTGTTGGGGCGACAGCTGAGCTGGCAACGCCAGCCACTGGACGTGGAGCGCATGCACACCGCGGCCCAGGTGCTGCTGGGAGAACAGGACTTCAGCGCCTTTCGCGCAGCGTCCTGCCAGGCCAGCACGCCGTACCGCTGCGTCACCCATTGCGAGGTCAGCCGGCGCAGAGAACTGGTGGTTATCGACATCCAAGCCAATGCGTTCCTGCATCATATGGTGCGCAACATTGCCGGCAGCCTGATGGCGGTGGGCACGGGCAGCAGGGAGCCTGGTTGGATAGGGGAGCTTTTGGCTGCGCTGGACCGTACCCAGGCCGCCAAGACCGCAGCGGCTGCCGGCCTGTACCTGGTCGATGTCCTGTATCCCGAGCGCTTCGCTCTTCCGCCGACGCCGCCAGGCCCGTTGCTTTTGGGGAGCTGAAGACACTGGCCCCCGGGGTCTGCTATTATCCCCGCCCTCAAGCAAGCCAGTAGCCAGCGCCCGTGTCACGAACCCTTGTCAAGATCTGCGGCATTACCCGTACGGCCGATGCCCAGGCAGCCTGCGAGGCGGGTGCGGATGCACTGGGGCTGGTTTTTTACGGGCCAAGCCCGCGCTGTATCAATGTGGCGCAGGCGCGCGAAATCGTCGCGGCGACACCGCCCTTTGTCGCGATTGTGGCACTGTTTGTTGATGCAACGGCGGCAACAATCCAGCGCACCCTCGAGAGCGTATCCGTAGACTGTATCCAGTTTCACGGCGATGAGACGCCGGCTTTCTGCAGCCAGTTCCAACGCCCGTATCTGAAGGCCCTGCGCGTAAGGCCGGGTATTGATATCGGCGCAGTGGCCAGGAGCTACGGCGGTGCTCGCGGTCTGCTACTCGACAGCTGGCAGCCCGGCGTGCCCGGCGGCA
>JBGTGB010000201.1:0-11786 GCA_041746975.1 Haliea sp.
TTGTCCGCTGCGCTCGCGACCGCGCCGTCCACCACCGCCAGCCGCAGCCCGCGCAAGTCTGGCAGGGCCTGCAGGTGGGGGGCCAGCTGCTGCCGCAGGTCTGCTCCGAAATCATCCGCCGGAACCGCCTCCTGCCGCCACAGGCAATAGATTACCTTCTCCATGTTAGACCCTCAGGACAGTCCGATCGGCGGGGTAATGGTTGCGCAGTTATCGATCAGCATTTCGGCTCCGTTCACGAACCAGGATTCATCCGCCGCCAGATACAGCACCATATGGGCCACATCTTCGGGGTTGCACATGTTATTGCCCTTCAGGGAAGCCAGGTCCTCCGCGCTCACAGCCTCTCTCCCCGTCGACAGCCTCGCCACCATCGGGGTCCTGACGCCATCCGGATGCACCGAGTTACAGCGGATGTGGTTGCCCTTCTCCTTGCAATACATGGCCACCGACTTGGTGAGCGCGCGTACGGCGCCCTTGCTGGCGCTATAGGCCGCCGCAAACGAAACGCCCTGCATCGCCGCCACCGAGGACATGTTGACGATGGATCCGCCGCCGCTCTGCTCCATCGCCGGGATGGCGTGCTTGCAGCCCAGGAATACTCCCTCGCTGTTGACCGCCTGCACCTTGCGGAATGTGGCCAGATCGGTATCCACCACCGATGCCACCGTCAGCAGGCCGGCGTTGTTGACCAGGATGTCGAGGCGCCCGAACTCTTCGAGAGTAGCGGCAATCACACTGCGCCAGTTGTCTTCATCACTGACGTCCAGGCGCATGAAGCGGGCCTGGTCACCGATACTTTCCACCACGGCCTTGCCGTCAGCCTCGTTGAGGTCCGCAACCACGACCGCGGCGCCCTCCCGGGCCAGCAGAATCGCGTCCGCCTTGCCCATGCCACTGGCCCCGCCCGTGACGATCGCCACCTTGCCTGCCACTCGTCCCATCTGATCGCTCCCTGGCCCCGCTGAGGCTTGATATGTGTGTGAGCGCCGGAGTTAAGCAAATGCCCCGGTAAAGCTCAATCAGCCAACGGCAAAAGCGAAGCCCGCGACTGCTCTGTTGAACCGGGTGTGAACCTCGCACCGGAAGCGCAGTAATAGTATTCTTGCCAACCCTGTCCTTTGAGGAGTTCTTTCATGCAACAGTCTTCGGGCTCATCGCGACTGCTTACAGTATTGACCTATATCGCCCTGGCCCTGTTGTTGGCGCTGCCGCTGACAGTACTGGCCGTCAGGGCCGGTTTCTGGCAGCAGGGGCTGCTGGCCTACGCGGTAAGCTGTCTCGCCGCTGCCATCGTTCTGCTGTTGTTCGTGCTGCTGCTGGCCGTCGGGAAATATCGGCAACGGCCTCGCCAGATCGGGCTGGGCGTGCTGCTGGTACTGCCCGGCACCCTGCTGTTGCTGTCAGTGCTGGCAACCCGTGGTGACTACCCGCCCATTCACGACATCACCACCGACCTGAGCGACCCGCCCCTGTTCACCCACGCGCCCAGCCTGCGCGGCCCGGACAGCAACAGCCTGGCGGTCAAGCCCGACACTCTGGGCGTGCAGCGCCAAGCCTACCCCGATCTGGCAAGCCTGCGCAGCGAGCGCAGCGCCAGCAATGCCTATCGCCACGCTCTGGAAGTGGCGGCGGCACAGGGCTGGGATATTGCCTGGCAGGATCCCGAAAGCGGGTACATTGAGGCCGTGGATACCACCGCCATCATGGCATTCAAGGACGACATCGCCATCCGCGTTCGTTCCACAGCCGGGGGCAGCGTGATCGACCTGCGCTCTGTGTCCCGGGTCGGTGTCGGTGATATCGGTGCCAACGCCAAGCGTATTCGCGCCTTCATCACCGCATTCGAGCAGCGGGGGAACTGACGCCGCATGACAACACTGCTCCAGAGACTCTGCGTCCTGCTGCTCGCCCTGCTGCTGTCGCCGGTGGCCATGGCGACGGAAGTGGACTACCTCAGCTTCGCCACCGAAGACGAGGCCAACAGCACCGAGATTTTCCGCAAGGCCAGCCCGGCGGTGGTGTTTGTCACCAGCAAGGCCCTGCGCCGGGACATGTTTTCGCTCAACGTACATGAGATACCCCGCGGCTCGGGCACGGGCTTTGTCTGGGACAAAAGCGGACTCATCGTCACCAACTACCACGTCATCGCCGGCGCCCATCGGCTGACGGTCACCCTCCAGGACCAGAGCGAATTCGACGCCGAAGTCATCGGCCTGGCACCGGAGAAGGACCTCGCGGTGCTGCGGATCGAGAACCCACCGGCAGGCCTGACCAGGCTGCCGGTGGGAGATTCGTCCGAGCTCAGCGTGGGTCGCAAGGTATTGGCTATCGGCAACCCCTTTGGCCTGGACACTACCTTGACCACCGGCGTGGTCAGCGCCCTTGGGCGCGAGATCCGCGCCCCCGGCAACCGCACCATCCGCGGCGTGATCCAGACCGATGCCGCGATCAACCCGGGGAACTCTGGCGGCCCCCTGCTGAACTCCCTCGGCCAACTGGTGGGTGTGAACACCGCAATCTACAGCCCCAGTGGTGCCAGCGCCGGCATCGGCTTTGCGATTCCAGTGAATACGGTGAAAGAGGTCGTGCCGCAGCTGATCAGCTACGGTCGCATGCTGCGGCCGATCATGGGGCTGGAACTCGCCAGCGACCGCTGGATCCGCCGCTATCGGGTCGAGGGCCTGCCGGTGGTGAGAGTCTTCCAGGGCCTGCCTGCCGAGCAGGCCGGCATTCGCGGGGCCTATCGCAACGCCCGCGGCGAAATCCTCCTCGGCGACATTATCGTCGCGATCGACGGCAAGCCGGTGCGCAGCAACGATGACTACCTGAGCCTGCTCGAGGCGCAGCAGCCGGGAGACAGGGTCACGGTCACCCTGCGCAACGGTGACGCGCAGCGCGAGGTGACCGTCACCCTCACCGAGTCACAGTAGGCTCAGGACAGGGTACCGCCATCTACCCGGATATCCTCGCCGGTGATATGGATTCCGTCTTCCGAGGCCAGCAAGGCAATCACGCCCGACATGACGTCCGGACTTTTGGCGCCCGACAGTGAGGAGATACGCGCGATCAGCTCAAAATCCATATTCGGCGGCCACTTGATATCCACGGTCATGCCGGTATTGATGTCTCCGGGGCAGACGCAGTTCGCCCGGACCCCACGCTTGGCATACTCCACGGCAATGCTGCGGGTCATGGCCAGGACGCCACCCTTGCTGGCGGAGTAGGCCGTGCCGCAGGGAAGTCCCGAGAGTGCTGCTGTGGAAGCGGCGTTGACGATGCTGCCGCGACTCGCCAGCAGGTGCGGCAGCACCTCCCGGCACAGGATCATGGTACCCGTCAGGTTGACATCAATTACCCGCTGCCAGGCACTGGTTTCCAGCGCGTCGGTGTCGTCGAAGCGGAGGATTCCGGCCATGTTCACCAGTGCGTACAGGCTGCCGTAGCGTTCGACGCAGGCGGCGACTGCCGCGCGCACCTGTTCTTCGCTGGCGACATCGCAAAGCTGGGCTGCGGCTTCGCCACCCTCCGCCGCAATCAGGGCGAGGGTCTCATCGAGACCTGCCTGGTTGACGTCAAGGCAGTAGATACTGCCGCCCTCGGCGGCGATGCGCAGTGCCGCCGCCCGACCAATACCGCTGCCGGCACCCGTGACCAGCACTACCTTGTCCGTGAATCGTTGCATTGCCTGGTTTCCTTTACCATTGACCAGCGCGGAGCATGACCACCCCGGGCGCGGCGGTCAACGCGGGCAGTACACGGCGCTGAACCCGGCGCCAGAGATTGCCGGGCACATTGGCAAAGCCCGTTGCTTCTGGCCCCGCGGCCATTACCCTTGGCAACCGGCCGCACAAGAGGAGACAGTACGTGGAAGACCTGGATCAATTTCGCGAGGACACCCGGCAGTGGCTGGAGGCCAACTGCCCGCCGTCCCAACGTCAGCCCAGCACCCCGGAAGAACAGTACTGGGGAGGCCGCCGCGGTGAATTCGCCAGCGCCGACAGTCAGCTCTGGTTCGAGCGCATGCGCGAACGTGGCTGGACCGCGCCGGAGTGGCCGACCATATATGGCGGTGGCGGCCTGAGTCCGCAGCAGGGCCAGGTGCTGAAGGAGGAGATGAAGCGCATCCGCGCCCGCAGTCCGCTGTATAGCCTGGGCCTGTGGATGCTGGGGCCAGCCCTGCTGGAAGACGGCACCGAGGAACAGAAGCAGAAGCACCTGCGCGCCATCGTCAATGGCGAGGTGCGCTGGTGCCAGGGCTACTCCGAGCCCGGCGCCGGTTCCGACCTCGCCAGCCTGCAGACCCGCGCGGAAGACAAGGGCGACCATTTTCTGGTCAACGGCAGCAAGATATGGACTACCGCTGCCGACAAGTCCGACTGGATATTTTGCCTGGTGCGCACGGACCCGACAGTCAAAAAGCAGGTGGGCATCAGCTTTCTGCTGATAGACATGGCCAGCCCCGGCGTCAGCACCACACCGATCGCGCTGATCAGCGGCGAATCCGAGTTCTGCCAGACTTTCTTCGACAACGTGACGGTGCCCAAAGAAAATCTGGTCGGCGGTCTGAACAAGGGCTGGTCGGTGGCCAAGGCCCTGTTGGTGCACGAGCGCAAGCTTATGGCGGAGATCGGCAGCGAATCGCCACGCCAGGAGGTGCCGCCGGTAGAGGCGGCCCGCAGCTACCTGGAGTTTGTCGATGGGCGCATCGCCAACAGCCAGTTGCGCAGTGATCTGGTCAGCTTTGAGATGCGCATGCACGCCATTGCCCTGACCCATATGCGCGGCTTCGAGGAGCGCGCCAATGGCCAGCAAAGCACCGTCGGCATGAGCATGAAATACCTCGGCACCGAGGCCGTGAAGGAAAAGAGCGAATTGCTACTTGCCATCATGGGCAGCCGCGGCCTGGGTTGGGAAGCCCCGGGCTTCACCCCCGAGGAACTGGACACGACCCGTCTCTGGGCCGGTTCCAAGGCCATGACCATAGCCGGCGGCACCACCGAGGTGCAGCTCAACGTGATCGCGCGCAATATCCTGCAGCTACCGCAGGCGCCGAAAGCAGCGACAGAATCCTGAGGAGACCGCTATGGCATTGGTACTGAATGAAGAACAGCGCCTGCTGGCCGAGACCGCGCGGGATTTTCTTGAGAAACACGCACCAGTAACGGCCCTGCGAGCCCTGCGCGACAGCCGCGATAGCAACGGCTACAGCCAGGCTCTCTGGCAGCAGATGGCGGAGATGGGCTGGGCCAGCGTCATTCTGCCGGAGCGCTACGGTGGCCTGGAGTTCGGTTTTACCGGTCTCGGGGTATTGCTGCAGGAGTCCGGCCGTACCCTTGCCGCATCGCCGCTGTTCGCTACCGCTGTGGTCGGCGCTTCCGCCATTCTGCTGGGGGGCACTGCAGCGCAGCGTGAAGAGTACCTGCCGCCGCTGGCAGCCGGTGAGCTGACCCTGGCGCTGGCACTGGAGGAGAGCCAGCACCACCGCCCCCTGCACATAGAGACGCAGGCAGAACTCAAGGGCGACAGCCTGACCCTCAACGGCGAAAAATGTTTCGTTCTCGACGGCCACTCTGCGGATCTTCTGCTGGTAGTGGCGCGCACCGCCGGGGAACCTGGCGATCGTGCGGGCTTGAGCGTTGTGCTGGTGCCACGCGACCGCGCCGGTGTCGAGTGCCAGCGCACTTTCATGGTCGACAGCCGCAATGCAGCCAACATTCGCTTCAACAATGTTATTGTTCCAGCGGCGGCGATACTCGGCGAGCCCGGCACCGCCGGCGACTGGCTGGACGCAGTGCTGGACCGGGGCCGCGTCGCCCTGGCAGCCGAAATGCTCGGCTGCGCCGAGGAAGTCTTTTCCCGCACCGTGGCCTGGCTCAAGGAGCGGGTACAGTTTGGGGTTCCTATCGGCAGCTTCCAGGCTCTGCAGCACCGGGCCTCGCGCCTGCAGGCGGAACTGGAATTGGCACGCTCGGTGGTGCTGCAAGCCCTGGCCACGGTGGACGACAACCCGCAGCAACTGCCGCTGATCGCCAGCCTGGCGAAAGCGCAGTTAAACGAGCTGGTCAAGCTGGCGACCAACGAGGCCGTGCAACTGCATGGTGGCATAGGTGTCACCGATGAGCTGGAAATCGGTTTCTTTCTGAAGCGGGCCCGTGTCACCATGCAGATATTGGGCGATACCGGCTTCCATAAGGACCGCTACGCCAGCATCGAAGGCTACTGACTTGCAACAACAATAACCTACACAGGGAGAACAAAATGGACAACAAAGACAAGATCGCCATGGTCGAGCGCTACGTCGAAGCCTTTGAACAGGGTGACGTCAACATTATCCGCGGCATGTACGCGGATGACGCTGTGGTCGAGGACCCGGTCGGCACCGAACCGCACCGCGGCATCGAAGCTATCTGCGCATTCTACGAAGGCGCCCTGGGTGCCGGCGCCAAACTGAAACTCACGGGCCCGGCTCGCTGCGCCGGCAACGCCGTGGCCTTCCCCTTCCAGGTGGTAATGCCTGGAATGCAGATGGATGTGATCGACACTTTCGAATTCAGCGCCGATGGCAAAATCAGCAGCATGAAAGCCTATTGGGATCCGGACAATATGCGGACCGATAGCTGACTGTCAGCGAGAAGGAGTAAAGCCATGACTGCGGCCAACAACATCATCATGAATCGGGATACCAGCGCTATGGGCGGCGAGGATGCCGGCAAGTCCACCGCTGAGATCAGACTTGAGCGCAAGCAGAAGCTGGCGGCCGCCCTGCGCGTGTTTGGCAAGTTTGGGTTTGACGAGGGCGTAGCAGGGCATGTGACGGTCAGGGATCCCGAGCACCCGGATCATTTCTGGGTCAACCCCATGGGCAGATCCTTCAAGCAGATGCGGGTGTCAGACCTACTCCTGGTCAGCCACAGCGGTGAAGTGGTCGAGGGCGAGGGGCTGCTCAACGGCGCCGCCTTCACCATTCACTCACGCATCCACATGGCTCACCCCCGGGTTACCGCCGCGGCGCATTCCCACTCGCTGTATGGCAAAGCCTGGGCCTCCCTGGGACGGTTGCTGGACCCCATTACCCAGGATGCCTGCGCTTTTTATGAAGACCACGTGTTGTTTGAAGACTTCACTGGCGTGGTGCTGGATTGCAGTGAGGGCGAGCGCATCGCCAGCGCCCTGGGCGCGCACAAGGCGGCGATTCTGCAGAATCACGGGCTGTTGACCGTCGGCGCGACTGTGGACGAAGCCGCCTGGTGGTTTATTACCATGGAGCGCTCCTGCCAGGCGCAACTCATGGCTGAAGCGGCGGGTACACCGAAGCTGATCAAGCCCGAGTTCGCGGCCCAGACCCGGGGCACCGTAGGTTCCGCCCTGGCGGGCTGGTTCAGCTTCCAGCCGCTGTACGACGTTATCATTGCCGAGCAGCCTGAGCTGTTGGACTAGCTGGGGGCGACCGCCCTGGTGGCGATAGCCATCATCCAGTTCATTCCCACGCCGCCGGGCTAGTCGCGCCAGGCCTTTTCATCAATGTCCAGGTCGCTCCAGTCTTCCAACCGCAGGCGCGGCTCCGCGCCTGCGCGCAGCTGGGTATCGTAATCCCGCAACAGCCGCATCCCGATCTTGTACATCCACACCAGGCCAACGAGGTTAACCAGCGCCAGCAACCCCATGGTGAGCTCAGCAAAACCGAACACGGTACTCAGGTCCTGCAGCGAACCCCAGAACACCAGTCCCAGTACCGCGATCCGGAATACATTGGCAACCACGGGATTGTCATTGCTGAAGAAGTTGAGACTGTTATCGCCCAGGTAGTAGTTGTACATGATGGAACTGAAAGCAAACAGCACCAGCGCCACCGAAACAAAGCCCGCACCCCAGGCGCCGACATGGCTGCCCATGGCGGACTGGGTGAGAATCACACCATCGACTCCCGCAGCCCCCGGCTGGTAGACATCCGAAAGCAAAATAATGACCGCGGTGCAGGTACACATGATCAGGGTGTCGATAAATACGCTGAACGCCTGGACGATACCCTGGTTGGCAGGATGCGGTACATGGGCCACCGCGGCCACGTTGGGAGCACTGCCCAGCCCGGCCTCATTGCTGAACAGGCCACGCTTGACCCCCTGCATGATGACCGCACCGAGACCGCCGCCCACCGCCTGCTCCACGCCAAAGGCGCTCTCGACGATGTACCAGAGCGCCGCCGGCACCGCGGTGATATTGAGCACTATCACCAGCAGCGCAGCGAGGAAGTAAAGCAGCGCCATCAGCGGCACGATCACCTCTGCGACCAGAGCGATGCGCCGGATCCCACCAAAAATCACAACGCCAAGGAATGCCACCATCACCAGTCCGGTGATCCAGGTCGAGACGCCAAAAGATGCCTGTAACGACGTCGCCACCACATAGGACTGCACGGCGTTGAAACCCAGTCCGAAAGTAACCAGCAGCAGCACCGAATACACCGCCGCGAGGCCGCGCTGGCGAATACCGTGTGTGAGGTAGTAGGCTGGTCCACCGCGGTAGGTCCCGTCCGGCTCGGCGCGTTTGAACAGCTGGGCCAGGGAACATTCGAAGAAGCTGGTGGCCATTCCCATCAGCCCGATCACCCACATCCAGAAGACGGCGCCGGGGCCGCCGAGCGTGATGGCGACCGCCACCCCCGCGATATTGCCGCTGCCCACTCTCCCGGCAACGGACACTACCAGCGCCTGGAAGGAACTGATGCGGCCGCGCTCACGCTGCAGGCCACCCCTCAGCACGCTGAACATGCGGCCGAAATAGCGGAACTGCACGCCACGGGACCCCAGCGTAAACAGCAGCCCGACGCCGACCAGAACCACGATCAGGATCTGGCTCCAGAGAAAATCGTTGATGATAGTCAGCATGGAGGCTCCGGCCTCAATTGAGGCAGTGCCGGGCGGCGGCTTGACTCAGCCGGCGACGCCCGAGACGAAAATAATCACCAGCGCCGGCGGCACCACGAAGCGGATCATGAAGCGCCAGAGGGCGTAGCTGACGCTGCCCATGCCGCTGAGTTCATCACGGCTGGCATCCCGGGTCATCGCCCAACCGGCAAACACGGCAATCAACAGGCCGCCCAACGGCAACAGGATCTGATTGGAGAAGTAGTCC
This sequence comes from Haliea sp., assembly GCA_041746975.1. Classification (GTDB taxonomy): domain Bacteria; phylum Pseudomonadota; class Gammaproteobacteria; order Pseudomonadales; family Halieaceae; genus Haliea. Next base: position 9,136 of record JBGTGB010000201.1, read on the forward strand.
ATGGTGTCGTTGAAGTTGCGGCCACCGAAGCTGATATCCCCGAGCACGTTATAGGAGAGAATACTGAAGATGCTCAGTGCTGCCACCGAACCAATCACCAGGACCGCGCTGCGATGCCTGGGCATACCAAAGCGCTCTTCAATCCAGGCGTTGACGCACTCCACCAGCCCGACCATGGAGGTAATGCCCGCCACTGACAGCATGGTGAAGAACAAAACGCTGAACAGGTGGCCCCCGGGCATCTGCGCAAAGGCCACTGGCAGGGTCTGGAAAATCAGGCCCGCGCCGGCGGCGGGATCCAGGCCGTGGTGGAATACGGCGGGGAAAATGACCAGGCCGGCGAGCAGCGCCACGCCGGTATCGGCCACCACGATGATCAGAACGGACTGACCAATGGAAATGGACTTCGGCAGGTAGGAGCCGTAGATCATCATCCCGCCCATGGCGACACCGATGGAGAAAAACGCCTGGCCAATCGCCACCAGGAACACTTCCGGACCGATCTTGCTGAAATCCGGAGTGAACAGCCAGGTGATCGCCTCGCTGAATCCGCCGACAAAATAATTGTAGGTAGCGAGCCCGATAAGCAGCAGGAACATCAGCGGCATCATGACCACCACCGCGCGCTCTATGCCTTCCTTGACCCCGGCATAAATGATCAGCCCGGTAATCAGCAAGCCGACCAGGGTCCAGAACAACATCCCCGCGGTGTCGTCCAGCACTGCCGCGAACTGGCCGCTGGCGTTCAGCGCGTCGACGTCAGCAAAGCCCGTGGTCACCGCCTTGAACAGGTACCACAGCACCCAGCCGACGATGGCTGCGTAGACAATTTCGATGCTGTAGGCAGCGAGCAGGCCCATGCCCCCTACCCATTGCCACTGACGGCTGCGCCGGCTTTCCGCCGCAACCACCGCCACCGCCTCCGGTGGGCTGGACTGGCCCCTGCGACCGACCATCAGTTCGGCGATGAGAATCGGAACGCCGATCCCGAAAGCGCAGACCAGGTAGATAATGACGAAGGCGGCACCACCATTTTCCCCGGTGATATAGGGAAAACGCCAGATGTTGCCAAGGCCCACCGCAAAACCAACTGCGGCCATGAGAAAAGCAAAGCGCGAGGACCAGTGGTCTGCTGCCGCTATTGCCATAGAGTCAAACTCCCGCTGTTGTAGTTATCGTTGGAAGTGTACACAAAAGCCAGCCGCGGATCAGCTGCCGGCAGCCAGCGGCGCACAGGCCTGCTGCAGCCAGCCCCGGTCGGCAGTCGACAACAGCGGCCCCACGGTGCTGGCGACCTGGGCATGATAGCCATCCAGCCACTGCAGCTCCACCTCATCCAGCAGGGCGAGATCCAGCAGGCGCCGGTCGAAGGGCACCAGGGTCAAAGCCTCGAAACCGAACATCGGCGTTTCCAGCTGCCCTTCGAGCTCCGCTACCTCCGTTACGACCACCAGATTCTCACAGCGGATACCAAAAGCGCCGTCCCGGTAGTAACCAGGTTCATTGCTGACAATCATCCCTGGCTGCAGGGGCACCGGGGCCCAGGCCTTGGCAATGCGCTGGGGACCTTCATGCACACTGAGGAAGGCGCCGACACCGTGGCCGGTGCCGTGATCGTAGTCATGCCCCTCCCGCCACAGATATTGCCGCGCCAGTGCATCGAGATGGGTCCCGGTGGTCCCCTTGGGGAAACGCGCCCGATCCAGGGCGATATGACCTTTCAGCACCAGGGTAAACAGGCGCCGCACCTCAGCCCCGGGATCACCGATGGCGACGGTGCGGGTAATATCGGTCGTGCCGTCAGTGTACTGGCCGCCGGAGTCGACCAGGTACACCGAGTCCGGCGGCAGCCTGGCGGGAGTGCCATTGCGATGGTTGTAGTGGCACATGGCGGCATTGCTGCCGGCGGCGGAGATGGTGTCGAAGGAAGGCCCCTGGAAGTGCTCCCCGCCGGATCTGAACTCCAGCAAGCGGTCCGCCAGCTCTGCTTCATCGTACAGATGCCCCTCGGCCTGCTCCCCATCCAGCCAGGCCAGGAATTGCACCACCGCCGCTGCGTCGCGGATGTGAGCGGCGCGGGCCCCGGCAATCTCCACGGGATTCTTGCAGGCCTTGGGCATGATCACCGGGTCCGTAGCCGCCACCAGGGTTGCACCGCCCTGCTCCAAAAGCCGTTGGGACCAGGCATTCGCGGTAACGGGATCTGCCAGGATCTGCTTGCCTGCCTGGGCCCCGAGCAGTGCCTCGGCGTCTGCCGGGGTATGCAGGCGGACCTCACCACCGCAATGCTCGCGCCAACCGGCCGGCATCCGCGCCGGCTCCACTACCAGATCCACCGAGCCGTCTACCCAGAGCAGCGCCAGGGACTGCAACACCGGCAGGCAGGGCACATCGCGGCCGCGCAGGTTGAGCAGCCAGGACACGGAATCCGGGGCAAATATCAGCGCGGCATCTGCACCTGACGCTTTGACGGCGGCACCAATCCGGGTCCTCTTGCTGACGCTGGATTCGCCGGTGTGCGCTTCACCCAGCGGCAGCGCGGGCTCGATCTGTGGGGCCGGGCGATCCTGCCAGCAGCGATCGACCAGGTTGTCGCTATCCAGACACAACAGCAACCCCGCCGCCGCGAGCTCGGCCTCGGCCTGGCGCAA
>JBGTGB010000202.1:0-2508 GCA_041746975.1 Haliea sp.
GGCGCGGGCAGCCGCTGCGCGCGGGAGCGGGCGGCGGGGCGGGCCTGCTTATGCTGGTGCGTGTGCTGCCCTGGCTGTTGCGCAGCAAGATTGGGCGCGCGGTCCTGTTGGTGGGGGTAGTGGGATTCTTCGGTGCCCAGATGCTGGGCATTGATCTACTGCAGCTGACGACGGGAGCGGGAGCGCCTTCGCAGCAGGTTTCGTTTTCTGCGGAGGATCAGGAATTGGCCGAGTTCGTCGCCGTGGTGCTGGCGGATACCGAGCAGACCTGGCAGAAAATATTCGCCGCCGCAGGCAATCGCTATGAAGAACCGACTCTGGTGTTGTTCAGCCAGCGGGTGGCCTCGGCCTGCGGAACAGCCAGCTCTGCGGTTGGTCCTTTCTACTGCCCCGCCGATCGCAAGGTGTACCTGGACCTGACATTCTTCCGCGACCTCGACCGCCAGCTGGGCGCGCCGGGTGATTTCGCCCAAGCCTATGTGATTGCCCATGAAGTCGGGCACCACATCCAGACATTGCTGGGGATCAGCCAGCAGGTGCGGGCTAGCGGCCAGGGGAAATCTGCAGCCGAGGTCAACAACCTGTCCGTGCGTCAGGAGCTGCAGGCCGATTGCTTTGCCGGCCTCTGGGGCCACTCAGCCAAGCACTACAGTGACATGCTGGAACCCGGTGACCTGGAGGAGGCGCTGCAAGCGGCGTCCGCGATTGGTGATGACCGGTTGCAGAAGCGCGGCGGCGGTGAGGTGGTGCCCGATAGCTTTACCCACGGCACCTCGGCCCAGCGGGTCGCCTGGTTCCGGCGCGGGTTCGACAGCGGGGACTTCAGCCAGTGCGATACCTTTGCGGCGGGGATTTAGGGACCGCATGACTGTTGTTTGGCAATTGACTGGCAGGTATAGTGCATTGCAAATGTAATGCAGAGGCTAGTTCTATGAAGTCAGCAATCATTCCATCCCTGAGAGTTACCCCCAGCCTTCGTCATGAAGCTGAAAGCGTGTTGAAAGAAGGGGAAACCCTGAGTGGCTTTGTCGAAGAGTCCCTGCGCAAGCACATCGAACGGCGCAAGTTCCAGCAGGAGTTCATTGCCCGTGGTCTCGCTGCGCGTGACCGAGCCAGAGCCACAGGTCGCTACGTCGCAAAGGATGAACTAATGGATTCCCTTCGCTCCATTCGTGACGAGGCCCCGAAAGGTCGGTGAGTTTTTCGGTTCGATTTACCGAAGATGCTGCAGAGGACCTGGTCCGCTTGTACACCTTCGCCGCCGAAAACGACCCGATGGCGGCGGGCAGGGCACTTGAAATGATTGGCAAGACATGGGAACTGTTGGAGGAATTCCCGTTCTCCTGTCGTAAAGTCGAAGATACTGATCCGTTTCTTCGCGAGGTTATCATTCCTTTTGGCGCCTCTGGCTACGTTGCGCTCTTTGAGATTGAGGGCAATGACCTCGTGACTGTACTCGCGGTGCGGCACCAGCTTGAAGATGATTACCACTGAGAACAATGGGCATGAGCCGGGATTCCATACCTAACCTTTTCAAAGCCCTGAATCCGCCTGCTCGGGGGGAACGATTCGACACCCTGCTGTCCCACCGGAACCTGGTGATTGAGCGTATTGTCAGCGGCGCCGACGTCCAGTCTATTGAGTACGTACAGGCGCAGGACGAGTGGGTGCTGCTGGTACAGGGCGCTGCCGTCATGGATGTTGCCGGAACTCGCACAGTGCTGGGAGCCGGCGATTATCTTTTCCTTCCAGCGGGCACGCCACACCGCGTTGAAAACTGCGACCCCGGCACACTGTGGCTGGCGGTGCATCTGCACCCCGATGATTGAGTGCTGCTCAAGAGCGCCTTACGCCAGGGAGCGTGGCTGGAGCATGACGTGTTTGGAGTGTTGAGGGGCGCGTGGTATCAACAAAATCGACGGAGCAAAAGATAACGTTTAACCGCGGGTGGCCATATAAATCCCAATTTAAAAAAAAATATCAGAAGTCGGCGGATGGATTGTGTTGAGCTCCGCACTGTGGGGCAGCCGGAAACGATCTGTGCTTAATGGCCGCTTTCGTTAAGGGTTGGAAGACGCCTGCTCGCAGAGTGATGGCGTCGAAGCTACGCGGTCATTCGTTGAGCAGGTGTCTTCTAAGCCTCGGGGGAGGAAACCGCGGGATCGATGCGCTGATCTATGGGGATAGTAGGAAACCTCTGGGGGGTCGAGAGTATTTCTGGCGTCAGAGATGAATCACAAAGCCTGCCAAGTGTGTGGTGCCGCCTATGCATTATTCCATTTCTGACGGTTGGTAGTTGCAGAGAACGTGACTCTTGTGCCCCCAAATGACGAGACACACAAAGCAGTACCAGCGCTCGACATTGTGGCGAACGCACGCGAACTGTTGTTATCGATAAACTGTTGTTCATGGCGTGTGTCCCGGCGGTGCCCGCACGGGGTGATCTGGCGGGACCGTCTCAATGATCATCATCGACGCACCGCAGGACTTACACACATAGATGGCTGC
>JBGTGB010000203.1:0-7510 GCA_041746975.1 Haliea sp.
CAGGCCGGTGGCCATGCCGGCGCGAGCTAGCTCCAGCACCTGCTCCCGGCGCCCGCCGGAAGCGGAGCCCAGGGGGTCCCGACACTGCAGGGCGTGGGTCACGTCGAAAATCAGCGGAATGTCGCCACAGGTTTTCTTCATGACACCAAAACCCAGCATGTCGACCACCAGGTTGTCGTAGCCGAAATTGCTGCCGCGCTCACAGATGAGCAGGCGGTCATTGCCGCACTCGCGAAACTTTTCCGCCACATTGGCCATCTGCGCGGGACTCAGGAACTGTGGCTTCTTGATATTGATGATCGCTGTGGTGGCGGCCATCGCCGCCACCAGGTCAGTCTGCCGGGCGAGAAAAGCCGGAAGCTGGATAATGTCGCAGATCTCGGCCGCCGGGGCTGCCTGTTCCGGGGCGTGCACATCGGTGATCACAGGCACGCCAAACCGCGCCTTGACCTCGGCCAGAATTGCCAGCCCCCGCTCCAGACCGGGGCCGCGGAAGGAGTAAATGGATGATCGATTGGCCTTGTCATAGGAGGCCTTGAACACCAGCGGGATGCCGAGCCGTGCGCAAACGGCGACATAGTGCTCCGCAACCTGCAGGGCGAAATCCCGGCTTTCCAGCACATTGACCCCGCCCAGCAGGACGAAAGGCGCATTGTTGGCAATGGGCACCGCGCCCAGATGCACCGTCTGCTGCGTCACCGGCAGATCTCCGGCCGCGGCTCAAGCCTGGGCATGGGCGAGCGCAGCCTCGATGTAGCTGGTGAAAAGGGGATGCCCGCCGCGGGGCCGTGAAGTAAATTCGGGGTGGAACTGGCAGGCCACGAACCAGGGATGCTGCGGCAGCTCGATCATCTCCACCAGGGCCCGATCCGCGGACCAGCCACCGATGCGGATACCCGCAGCGACCAACTGGTCGACATAGTTGTTGTTGATTTCGTAGCAGTGACGATGGCGCTCCACCACCGTGTCCGCGGCGTAGATCTCCCGCACTTTGGAACCGGGCTCAAGGTAACAGGTCTGGGCCCCCAGGCGCATGGTGCCACCAAGATCGGAACTGGCATCGCGCTGCTGGGTGGAGCCATCGGCATTTTGCCACTCGGTAATCAAGGCGACGATCGGATGCGGGGTAGAAGCCTTCATCTCAGTCGAGTTGGCATCCTTGAGATCACAGACGTTACGCGCGTATTCGATCAATGCGACATGCATTCCCAGACAAATACCCAGGAACGGAACGTTGTTCTCGCGGGCGTAGCGTACGGCGGTGATTTTCCCCTCCACCCCGCGGTCGCCAAAGCCGCCGGGAACCAGAATGGCATCCGCATGCGCCAACACGCTGGTCCCGTCCCGCTCAATGTCCTCAGCGTCTATGTAGTCTACCTCAATAGCCACCAGAGTCTGCAGGCCCGCATGCTTGAGCGCCTCATTGAGTGACTTGTAGGCGTCCAGCAGATCCATGTACTTGCCTACCATGGCGACGCGCACAGTGCCTATGGGCTCACTGAATTCCCGGCGCAGGACATCTTCCCACTCGGCCAGGTCCGCCGGTGGGCAATCAAGACCAAAGCGCTCGACTACGAACTGGTCAAGGTCTGCGGCATGCAGCATACCGGGGATGCGATAGATGGAATCCGCATCCAGCAGCGGGATGACTGCGCGCTCCTCGACATTGGTAAACAGCGAGATTTTCTTGCAGGCGCCTTCGTCAATGGGCACCGCGCAGCGGCACAGCAGAATGTCCGGTTGCAGGCCGATGGAGCGCAGTTCCTTTACCGAGTGCTGGGTTGGCTTGGTCTTGATCTCACCGGCGGTAGCGATATACGGCACCAGGGTCAGGTGCATCAGCAAAGCGCGGCTGGACCCGACCTCCACTCGCAACTGGCGCGCGGCTTCGAGGAAAGGCAGGCTTTCGATGTCACCCACGGTTCCGCCGATCTCGACGATCGCAACCTCGGCATCGCCGGCGCCGAGCACTACCCGGCGCTTGATTTCATCGGTGATATGGGGGATGACCTGTACCGTACCGCCGAGGTAGTCACCGCGACGTTCTTTCTTCAATACGGTGTTGTAAACCCGGCCGGTGGTGAAATTGTTGCTGCGCTTCATTGTGGTGCGGGTAAAGCGTTCGTAATGGCCGAGGTCCAGATCGGTCTCGGCACCATCTTCAGTCACGAACACCTCACCGTGCTGGAATGGGCTCATGGTGCCCGGGTCGACGTTGATGTAGGGATCCAGCTTGAGCAGCGTGACCCGGATGCCGCGCGCCTCCAGAATTGCCGCCAGAGAGGCGGCCGCAATCCCCTTCCCCAGAGAAGAAACCACACCACCGGTGACGAAGACATATCGCGTCATGCAAAGCCTTTATGTACGCTGTGAATATGGACACCCAGGAAAGGCCCGGAGCGACAAATGAGCTGCCGGTGGAGCGCGCATTTCCTGCGAAAAGATGGGAAATCAGGTTAGCAGAAAGGGGCTGTCAGCTCAATCGGCGGAAGCGGGGTTATTTCGCCGCCACACTGGTCGCCACCTCCCCTGACCGCCTTTGGCGAAGGTCCGGGCAGTGGTGCATAGCCACAGGTCGGCGACGGCCACCAGGTCATCACCCAGATACAGCAATGGCAGCCGGTCACGCCACCACGGCGGCACGCCAGCCTCCTGCAGCAGTTTCTTGAGGCGTTGGCTGCGGCCTCTGCCCAGCGGTTGGCAGCGCTCGCCACCACCCCGATTGCGGACCACAAGGAACTCTCCCGGACCCAGAGCAATGCCCGCCTCCGCGCCCGCAGGCACCAGCTCCAGTCGGCCTCCTCCGGGCAGCTCCAGCGGCGCTTCCGGCGCCAGTTGGTCCGCCCCAGCGCAGCCACCCGGATCCGCGGTTGGCAGCAAGTAGACGCCATCGCCAAAACGCCGCAACCGCTGTCCGCTCCAGGCCAGCTGCGGGCTGCCGCCGCCGGCCTGTAGCTGACGCAGAAATTCGCTGGCGGGCCCCCGTGGTGGCACTGGCAGGCCCTGCCCCAGCAGCCACTCCTGCAGGACCAGCCAACCGCAAGCGGGGCCCTGCAGCAGGCTGGCTACGGGAATGCCCGGGTCGCCCAGGAGCGTAGCGCAGGGGGGTGGCGTAGGCAGCAGTTGTTCCAGCACTGCTTCTGCGGCACTCAACTGCCGTGCGGAACGCACCACGCTGCCGCGGTAAGCGGGCCAGCGTTGGGCCAGCAATGGCAGCACTTCATGACGCAGGTAGTTGCGGTCAAAACCGGTATCAGCGTTCGACGGGTCATCAATCCAGTCGAGGTGATGTAATCGTGCGTACGCCTCCAGCGCTGTCCGGGGCCATGCCAGCAACGGCCGCGACAGCAGTCCCGGGCCCAGCGGCCTCAGCGCCGGCATTCCCTGCAATCCTCTAAGGCCGGCACCACGCAACCAGCGCAACAGCAAAGTCTCCACCTGGTCGTCCTGATGGTGGGCAAAGAACATCACGTCCCCCGGCCGCAGCGTGGCCGCCAGTTCCCCGTAGCGCGCATCTCGAGCTGCCGCTTCCAGACCCCTGCCGTCGCCAGCTACTGCGACCTTGCGCACCAGCAGCGACACCTCGAGAGCGGCGCAGACCCGCTCGCAATGCCGCTCCCAGGCCGCGGACGCTAGCTGCAGGTTGTGGTTGACGTGGACGGCGATGAGCGGAGGCGCGGCGGGATGGGTCTGTCGATACTCGCACAGCAGATGCAAGAGGACGGTGGAATCGAGGCCACCGCTGAACGCCAGAAGCCAGCGCCCGGCGCCCACGTGGGGCTGGAGTGTGGATGCGAGCAGTGAGGGTTCGATGATCATTCCACCGCCCGCCGGTGGCGCGTGCTCAGTTGCCGTAGGACATAAGGCGCTGGTAGCGTTGCTCCAGCATGTCCTCGAGCGGAATCTGCCCCAGCCGCTCAAACTCGGAGACCAGGTGGCCCTGGATGCGCTCGGCCATCTGATCGACGTTGCGATGAGCGCCGCCCATGGGCTCTGGGATGGTGGCATCGACGATGCCCAGCTCCTGCAGGACCTTTGAGGTCACGCCCATGGCCGCCGCCGCATCCGGTGCGTGGGCCGTGCTTTTCCAGATAATATTGGCGCAGCCCTCCGGGGAAATCACGAAATAGGTCGCGTACTGCAACATCACCAGGTGGTCGCCGACACCGATGCCCAGCGCACCGCCGGAGCTGCCCTCGCCGATGACCACGCAGACGATCGGCGTTGCCAGCCGCGACATCACCGCCAGATTCTGGGCGATGGCCTCACTGATGCCGCGTTCCTCGGAATCGATACCAGGGTAGGCTCCGGGGGTATCGATAAGGGTGATGACCGGCATCCGGAACCTCTCGGCCAACTGCATCAGACGCAGTGCCTTGCGATAGCCCTCGGGCTTGGGCATGCCGAAATTGCGCAACACCTTGTCCTTGACCGCCCGCCCTTTTTCCTGGCCGATGACCATGACCGGGCGCCCGCAGAGACGGGCGGTGCCTCCGACTATCGCGCGATCATCGCCGAAGTGGCGGTCGCCGTGAAGCTCGTCAAAATCGGTGAACACCCGGCTGATATAATCCAGGGTATAGGGACGTCGGGGGTGGCGAGCAACCTTGACGGTATCCCAGGCACTCAGATTGGAGAAGATTTTCTCGGTGAGCTTGGCGCTCTTTTCCCGCAGGGTGAGGATTTCCTCACTGATATTGATATCCGCATCCGTCCCCACCAGCTGCAGCTCTTCTATCTTGACTTCAAGCTCGGCGATGGGCTGTTCAAAATCAAGGTAGTTGGGATTCATGCGAACTCTGGCTCAGCGGTTGTTACCAATGCGACAGTGTACAAAATTAAAGCCGCAGGCACCAATCGGCTGCTGCCGTCGCCCCCCGCCGGAGCCCCGACCCTCAGCCACCGACCAGGCTGATCATTACCCCCGCGGCAACCGCCGAGCCCACCACACCCGCCACATTCGGGCCCATGGCATGCATCAGCAGGTAGTTATGCGGGTTGGCCTCCAGGCCCACCTTGTTACTGACCCGGGCCGCCATCGGCACCGCCGAAACGCCCGCGGAGCCAATCAATGGGTTGAGTGGATTACTGCCGAACCGGTTCATGAGTTTGGCGATCAAGACCCCTGAAGCGGTGCCAATGGCGAACGCGACGATACCGAGACCCATGATCCCCAGAGTATTGATTTCGAGGAACTTGTCCGCCACCAGCTTGGAGCCAACCGAGAGACCGAGAAAAATTGTGGTGATATTGATCAGTGCATTCTGCGCCGTGTCGCTCAGCCGCCCTACGACACCGCACTCTTTCATCAGATTGCCGAAGCAGAACATACCCAGCAGCGGCGCCGCCGCCGGCAGCAATAGTGCCACGAGGATCAGCAACACCAGCGGGAACACAATCTTTTCCCGCCGCGAAACCACGCGCAACTGGGTCATGACAATCTCGCGCTCGGCTTTGGTGGTTAACGCGCGCATGATCGGCGGCTGAATCAAGGGTACCAGCGCCATGTATGAGTAGGCTGCGACAGCAATGGGTCCGATCAGATCCGGAGCCAGGATGCTGGCCACGTAAATCGCCGTGGGACCGTCGGCACCACCTATTATGCCTATCGCCGCCGCGTCAGCGAGACTGAAATCCATGATCCCGAGCGAAGTGAGACCCACCGCACCCAGCACCGTGGCAAAGATCCCGAATTGAGCGGCAGCGCCAAGGAAAAGAGTGCGGGGGTTGGCCAGCAACGGACCGAAATCGGTCATCGCTCCGACGCCCATGAATATCACCAATGGCGCCACCCCACTGGCGATCGCCACCACATAGAAATTGTAGAGCATGCCGTTGCGATACCCCGCCTGTTCGGCTATGCGCGTCGCCACAAGCTGCTGCGACAGATCGGCATTGGCGAGTGTATCCAGCAGGGCCCTGGCATCGGCGATCGCACTGCTGCCGAGAGCCGCCGCGATCTCCATGAGCACTGCCGGATCGGCGCCGTGCAAAGCGTTCTCCGCGGCTGAGTAGGCCAGGCCCGCACCGGGGATATTGGCCATGATGCCGCCAAACCCGATTGGCACCAGGAGCAGCGGCTCAAAGCCTTTGCGGATCGCCAGGAACAGCAGCGCCATCCCGATCAGGATCATGAACGCCTGACCTGGCGCGAACTGGGCCAGTCCCGTGGACTCCCAGAGGCGTAACAGATTGTCCATGAGCGTCAATCCAGCATGATCAGGGGGTCGCCAACAACGACGGTATCGCCGGCCTTGACCTCAACACTGACCACCCGGCCATCCCGGGGAGCCCGTACCTCCGTTTCCATCTTCATGGCCTCGAGCAGCACGATCACCTGCCCCGACTTCACCGTATCGCCGGGCTTGACGTTTACCTTGAAAATATTGCCCGCCAGCGGAGCTGGCAGCGGCTCACCCGGGCCGCCGGTATCCGCGACGGGCTCTTCAGGCTGCGGGGCTGCCGACTTGACCGCGGCCACGTCGCCGCCTTCGGCAACTTCGACCACATAGGACTGGCCATTGACCGTCACGGTGTAGACGCCTGCGTCGGCAGATTTCGCCGGAGCCTTGGCGACCGCTTTGGCGGCCTTGGCGTCGGTGCCGGCAGCGGCTTCCGCTGCCGCATCCGGTGCCGGTTCGAAGGCACTGGCATCGCCGCGGTGCTTGAGAAACTTGAGCCCAATCTGCGGAAACAGCGCATAGGTGAGCACGTCGTCCACCTGCTGCTCCCCTGCCTCCAGCGCAATGTCCTGTTCTTCGGCCAGGCTGCGCAGCTCGCCGGTCAGGGCCTCCAGCTCAGGCTCCAGCAGATCCGCCGGGCGGCAGGTGATCACCTCGGCACCCTCCAGCACCCGCTCCTGCAGCTCCTTGTTGACCGGTGCCGGAGTGGCCCCGTACTCCCCCTTCAGCACCCCCGCGGTCTCCCGGGAGATTGACTTGTAGCGCTCACCGGTGAGTACGTTGATAACGGCCTGAGTGCCGACAATTTGCGAGGTCGGGGTAACCAGGGGGATAAATCCCAAGTCTTCCCGCACCCGCGGAATTTCCTGCAGCACCTCGTCCATGCGATCGGCAGCACCCTGCTCCTTCAACTGGCTCTCCATGTTGGTCAGCATGCCCCCCGGCACCTGGGCCACACGAAGGCGCGCATCCACGCCGCGCAGGGAGCCCTCGAAGCGCGCGTACTTCTTGCGTACCTCGCGGAAATAAGCCGCAATCGAAGCCAGTTTTTCAATATTGAGCCCGGTCTCGCGGTCAGTGCCGTCGAGGATGGCTACCACGGATTCCGTCGGCGAATGACCGTAGGTCATGGACATGGAGGAAATGGAAGTGTCGACATTGTCTATCCCAGCCTCGACACATTTCAGAATCGTCGCGGTCGACAGCCCGGTGGTGGCGTGGCACTGCATGTGGATGGGGATGGCGCAGGATTCCTTCAGCCGCCGTACCAGCTCGTAACCTTCGTAGGGCCGCAGCAGACCCGCCATATCCTTGATCGCGATCGAGTC
>JBGTGB010000204.1:0-61245 GCA_041746975.1 Haliea sp.
ATGGTTTCGAAGAAGCGCTCCTTCAGGCGGGCGATATTCTCCGGCGAGTTGGCCTCCATGGTCCGGCGCAGGCCGCGGTCGAACTGGTGGCCGATAAATACGCCGATCACCAGGCCGATGACACCGCCCACCAGCAGGCCGATAAGGCCCGCTACCAGTTTGCCGTAGAAGAACATGCTGCTCCTGTCGCCGGCGCGTGCCGGACCGCGTTTTCGCTTCGGGGAAGGCTGATACCCAGGGTTCCAGCCGCGCATACAATGCGGGCCGAAGTGCCTGTATACTACCCAGCTTTTTTGCAAACCGCGAACAGGTGTGACCGTGCCCACAGCCCCGACGACCTTCCAGGATCTGATTCTCACACTGCAACAATTCTGGGCGGGGCAGGGTTGCGTGGTCCTGCAGCCCCTGGACATGGAGGTGGGCGCCGGCACCTTTCACCCGGCCACGTTTCTTCGCGCCATCGGCCCGGAAAGCTGGAACGCCGCCTATGTCCAGCCCAGCCGCCGGCCCACCGATGGCCGCTATGGCGAGAATCCCAATCGCCTGCAGCACTACTACCAGTTCCAGGTGGTGATGAAGCCGTCGCCGCCGGAGTTCCAGGACCTATACCTGCAATCCCTGCAGGCTCTGGGCCTCGACAGCGCCGTACACGATATCCGCTTCGTCGAGGACAACTGGGAGTCGCCTACCCTGGGCGCCTGGGGCCTGGGCTGGGAGGTGTGGCTGAACGGCATGGAAGTCACCCAGTTCACCTACTTCCAGCAGGCCGGCGGTCTGGAGTGCTTTCCGGTCACCGGCGAGATTACCTACGGCCTGGAGCGCATCGCCATGTACCTGCAGGCGGTGGACAGCATCTATGACCTGGTCTGGGCCCGCGGCCCCTCGGGCACGGTCACCTACGGCGATGTCTACCACCAGAACGAGGTGGAGATGTCTCGCTACAACTTTGAAGAGGCCGACACCGACTGGCTGTTCGCCCAGTTCGACTACTGCGAGCGGGAAGCCCTGCGCCTGATCGAGCTCAACCTGCCCCTGCCGGCCTATGAAATGGTGATGAAGGCGTCCCACACCTTCAACCTGCTGGATGCGCGCCACGCCGTTTCGGTCACCGAGCGTCAGCGTTTCATTCTCAGGGTCCGCACGCTGGCGCGGGGGGTGGCGCAGGCCTATTTCGATGCCCGGGCGGCTCTCGGCTTTCCGATGGCACAGGAGCGCCTGCGACAGGAAGTCCTGGCAGCAGCGAGCAAGGGGGCAAGCGCGTGAGCAGTACTGAGACCCTGCTGGTAGAACTGGGCACCGAAGAGCTCCCGCCCCGGTCCCTGAAAACCCTGGGCCTGGCCTTTCGCGACGGCATTGTCGCGGGCCTCGACCAGCGCCAGCTGGCGCACGGCGAGGTGGAATGGTTTGCCGCTCCCCGGCGCCTGGCGGTGCTGATTCGCGATGTCACCCTGCAGGCGCCGGACCGGGAGCAGGAAATCCAGGGTCCCCCCGCCGACAAGGCCCGGAACGAGCAGGATGAATGGACCCCCGCCGCCCTTGGTTTTGCCCGCAAGCAGGGCCTTGAGCCGGAGGCGCTGTCCGTGGTCGACACGCCCAAGGGCCCGCGCCTGTGCCTGCGCAATACCGTTCGCGGCGCCAGCGCCCGCGATGCTCTCAACGACATCATCCACGACAGCATCCGCGACCTGCCGATTGCCAAACGGATGCGCTGGGGCGCGTCACGGGTCGAATTCGTGCGCCCGGTACACTGGGTGGTCGCCATGCTTGGAACCGACTGCGACCATGGCGAAATCCTGGGCCTGGCCACCGGCAACACGACCCGCGGCCACCGCTTCCACAGCTCTGGCAGCATCACCCTGCAGCGGCCGGAGGATTACGCCAGCGTACTGGCCGAGGCCCGGGTGATCGCCAGCTTCGACGAACGTCGAGCCATGATTCGCGCCCAGGTGGAAGTGGAAGCGAGCGCCCTCAAGGCCACGGCGGTAATTGACCCGGAACTGCTGGACGAAGTCACCGGCCTGGTGGAATGGCCCGTGGCCCTCACCGGGAATTTCGAGGAGCGCTTCCTGGCAGTACCCTCGGAGGCCCTGGTGTCCTCGATGAAGGAGCACCAGAAATATTTCCATCTGGTGGATGACAAGGGCAGCCTGCTGCCGCACTTCATCACCATCTGCAATATCGAAAGCAAGGACCCGATCCAGGTCATTCGCGGCAACGAGCGGGTCATTCGCCCGCGCCTGAGCGACGCTGCCTTCTTCTTTGAGACCGACAAGAAGCGGCGACTGCACAGCCGGGTTGATGGCCTGCGCAACATCGTTTTCCAGCAGCAGCTGGGCACGGTGTATGACAAGTCGCGGCGCATTTCCGTGCTGGCAGGCAAGCTGGCGGTGATGCTGGGCAGCCCTGTGGCGCTGGCCGAGCGTGCGGGACTGCTCTGCAAGGCCGATCTCGGTACCGAGATGGTCCTTGAGTTTGCTGACATGCAGGGTATAGCGGGCGCTTACTACGCCCGACACGACGGTGAACCCGACGACGTCGCAGACGCCATGGAGCAGCAGTACTGGCCGCGCTTTGCCGGAGACCGCTTGCCAGGAAACCGCACCGCCGTGGCGGTGGGCCTTGCCGATCGGCTTGATACCCTGGTGGGCATATTCGGTATCGGCCAGCCGCCCACTGGCTCCCGGGACCCCTTCGCCCTGCGCCGCGCTTCGCTGGCCGTGCTGCGTATCCTGGTGGAAAAATCCCTGGATCTTGATCTGCGCGAGTGCATTACCGAGGCCATCGCAGGCTATGCAGCTGGCACCCTGGCCGCTGGCACCGGGGAGCAGGTGCTGGACTACATGCTGGAACGATTCCGCGCCTGGTACGAGGAGGAGTCCATCCCGGTAGAGGTATTTCGTGCGGTCAGCGCCAACGACCCCAGCCGGCCGCTGGACATCCAGCGCCGGGTGCATGCCGTACACGCATTCAGTCAACTGCCGGAGGCCGCCGCGCTGGCGGCGGCCAACAAGCGGGTGAGCAACATTCTGGGCAAGCTCGAGCCGGGATTTGATTTCGGCGAGGTCGATGCGCAGCTCCTCGCTGACCCCGCCGAGCGGGACCTGCATGCACAGATGGCGCAGCTGGATGGCGTCAGCAGCAGGTACCTTGTCGACGGCGCCTACACAGAAGCCCTGAGCTGCCTGGCGGCACTGCAGACCCCGGTCGACGCCTTTTTCGAGCAAGTGATGGTGAACACGGAAGACGAAGCACTGCGTCGCAACCGGCTCAACCTGCTCTACAGCCTGCGGCAGATGTTCCTGGAGGTTGCGGATATCTCCCAGCTGGTCGTCACGCGCTGAGCTGTCAGCCCCGCCGATACGTTACACTGGCGGCGAGGCGCAGGAGACAGCATGCCAGAGATCCCGATTTCGGCTATCGACCCATCCTGGATACTGCCGGCGGCAGCACTGGTCGCAGGCCTGGCGCTGGGAGCAGCCGCGGCACTGATGTTGCGGCTGCGCCAGCTCCACCAGCAGAACAGTGAACAGGCGCAGCGGCTGGCACAGCTTGGCAACCGGCACCAGGCTCTGCGCAGCGAATACGACCGCTTGCTGGCGCGCCAGCGGGAGCACGAGCGCCAGCACAAGGCCCAGCTGCGTCTGCTCAACGAAAACCGCGAACACCTTAAGCTGGAATTCGAAAATCTTGCCAACCGTATCTTTGAAACCCGGGGCAGGCAGTTTAACGACAGCAGCCGGGCAACGCTCAACGACCTGCTGCAACCTTTTCGCGAGCAGATTACGGGCTTTCAGCAGCGCATCGACCAGGTCCACTCCGAATCCCTTAAGGGTCACGCCCTGCTCGAGGCGGAGCTGCGCAAGGTGCTAGACGTCGGGCTGCAGATGAGCTCACAGGCCAGTAACCTGGCCAGCGCCCTGAAAGGCGACAAAAAAACCACCGGCGACTGGGGCGAAGCGCAGCTGGAGCGGACCCTGGAACTGGCCGGGCTGGTCCCCGGGGAACACTACGAAACCCAGGCCGCCTTCCGCGATGAGCAGGGGAAGCGGCGCTTGCCGGATGTACTGATCAAGTTGCCGGACCATCGCCACCTGGTGATCGACAGCAAGGTTTCCCTGGTGGATTATGAGCGAGCCGTTGCCGCGGAATCGGAGGAGCAGCGCTTCGCGCTGCTGGAGGCCCATACCCGCGCCGTGCGCCAGCACGTCGACGACCTCGCGGGCAAGGCCTACGCCAACCTACCGGGCCTGGGCAGCCCTGATTTCGTCCTCATGTTCATGCCGGTGGAGCCCGCCTGGATCGAAGCCATGCGGCACAACCGTGAGCTGTTCAATTACGCCTACCAGCGCGGGGTGGTGCTGGTTTCACACACGACCCTGATGCCGGTGCTGCGTACCGTGGCCAACCTCTGGATTGTGGAGCGGAGCAATCGCGAAGCACAGGAAATCAGCCGCAGCGCTGGCGACCTCTACAACCAGGTCTGCACCGTGGCCGAGCGCTTGCAGCGCCTGGGCAACACCCTGCAGGCGGCGGCCAACCACTACAACAGCACCGTCCTCAGCTTGAGCGGCAAGCAGGGCCTCGCCGGCAAGGTCGATCGTTTCCAACAATTATCTACTGCTACCAGCAAAAGCATGCCGGCCATGGAACCCCTGCACCTCGACATCGACACCGATCGCCTCGCCTTTGGCGTCGAGAACACCGGGGAACAGGACCCTGTCGATTCTTCTGCCCAGGGTCCGGTTTGAGTCTCAGGCAGCGTCTTCCGCAGGACGTCGGCGCCCATCGCGGGCGACCATGCGGATAGTGCGCTGGCAGGTCTCCAGCCAGGTGACGGCGGGCTCCGTCTGCAAGACCCGCACACAACCCCGGTCGGTGACGCAGGCAATACTGGTCTTGTTCGGAGTCCAGTCGCCCTCGGAAAGACGCGGCTTGCGCTTGCTGTAAAACCAGAGGCCGCGACGATCCTGCATGACATAGTGCGCGTCTTCAGGCAGAAAAACCTTGCGCCCGCCGATAACTGCAAAGACTTCCAGGTCTTCGCTCTGGCTGCGACCCAGCGCAGCGGTAGGAGTAATGGTCAGCATGGCAGCCCCCTTGAATTCCCTAACTTACGAATCCTGTCCGATTGACAGTGCGCTCAGTTAAGGGCACGTGCGGTCCGGTGACAATCCACTGCCAAGTGTTTTTCGGGAGAGATTAAGCGGAAGCGCGCCTGGCGTACCATTTTTTTACAGCGCCAGAGGTTTCTGCGCTGCATCCTGCGGCTGGTTTGCCAGAATTTTACCCCACGGGTGAGGCGGGCTCGGCGGCCAGGCCCGCATGCAGGGCGCCGAGGTCGGGTACCAGACAGCTGGTCCCCGCCAGCGCGAAGACTGCCAGAGTATCCGCTGCGATGCTGCCGTCCTCATCCAGACCGGCGAGATCGGCCTCGGTCAGGAGCAGATAGGCGAGCCTGCGATTTTGCAGATTGACCGCCCAGTAGTCGCCGACCAGGTCCCCCAGACCCAACATCACCGCATAGATTCCACCGGTCTGCTCGTCCGCCGCTGCCTGCGGATAGACAGGGAGTTCAAGACCACGCCAACACAGTCGCCCGGAGAGCAGTTCGCCGCGAACCAACACCTCGGCGACACTGTTCAGGGGGACAGCCCAGGTTTCGCCGCTACTGCAAGGCAGCAGTACGCAGTGTACGTGCGGCTCGACAGGCACTGCATCCATATCAGGGCACTTGCAACCTGTGGCCGGTGAGCTGCGAAATCTGTTCTACCAACAGCGGGAAATTGAAGGGCTTGCCCATATAGCCATTGCAACCCTCCTGTTCCGCCAGCGCGCGGTGCTTGGGTCCGGTACGGGAGGTCACCATGATCACCGGAATGGACTGCAGCCGCTCCGAGCGACGAATCTCGCGCAGGGTTTGAATCCCGTCCTTCACGGGCATCTCGATATCCAGCAGGATGACATCCGGGAGCCGATGGAAACTGGCCAATAACTCCATTGCCGCGAGGCCGTTTTCCGCGGTGATGGTTTCCATACCCAGGCCCTGCAGCTGGCTGGTCGCGACCAAGCGCTGGGTGCGGGAGTCATCCACCACCATCACCAGCAGATTCACTTCCGCCACGGGCTCCAGCGCCAGCGAGGGCAGCGCCTGTTCCGGCTCGCTGCTCACCAGCACATTGAGGTTCAGGGCCACAATCGCGCGGCCGTCGGCGCTGGTGGTGCCGCCAGCTACCCAGGGCAGGCCCGCAAACTGGCTACCCAGCGAGCGGATCACCAGCTCCAGGGCCTGCTCGACCCGGTCGACAGCAATCGCCATGTGGCGCTGCTCACTACCGGCAACAATCACTGGCACCGTGGCCCCCCAGTGGTCCCGCTCGGGCAGGGGACTACCAGAGCACAGGGTGCCGAGGTAGGAGGGATCACAGCGCCTGCCGAGTAGGGGCAGCTGCGTGCGCTGTTCCACTGCTTCGAGGAATTCCGCTACCGGTACGTGCTCGACCCCAATCAGGCCATCGAAGGGAATGGCGTAGGCCGTATCGTCAACGGTGACCAGAAGGGCGCCGTTGACACTGATATTGGAGGGAATCCGGATCCGGAAAGTGGTGCCACGGCCGGGCTGGGACTCAATCTCGATGTCGCCGCCGATGCGCTGCAGTTCACCGAGCACGATATCCATGCCCACACCGCGCCCCGATATTTCGCTGACCACGGCCGCGGTGGAGAAACCGCGGTGGAAAATGAGGCGCTGTGCCTCCCGGTCGCTGAGACTGTCCGGATCCAGGTCCAGGCCTTTCTTGCGCGCCTGCTCCCGCATCCGCCTGGGATCAATGCCGCGGCCGTCGTCGCTTAAGGAAATCACATAGTCGGAGCCCTGCTTGCGCACATCAATGCTGATGAGACCGGTGTCGGGTTTGCCTGCAGCGACGCGCTCGCCGGGCGCTTCGATACCATGATCCAGGGCGTTGCGCACCATGTGCTCAAGTATGATCTGGCAGCAGGCGTGGCTGTCGCGATCGAGCTTGCCGGCCTCGTTCACTACCCGGAACATTACCGCTTTCCCCAGCTCGGCACTGACAGTGCGGACGATACGGCGCAGGCCCGGCATCAACCGCGACACGGGAACCACCCGGGCGGCACGAATCGATGAACCCAGAGTGCCGACCATGCCAGCCTGCTGCTTCAATAGCGCTTCCGCGGCTGAGGTATGGCGGCTGGCGAGGCGGGCCAGCTCATCGAGATCGTCCACCGCTTCCCGCAGGATGCTGGCGGCTTCGTGAATATCGGTGTACTGGTCCATCTCCAGCGCGTCGAGGTTGCTGCTGGGCCGTCCACCGTGAGCCGTTACGCTGAGCAGGGCGCGGTCAGATATCCTGCCGATATGCGTGCGCAGCGACCCCAGCCGGCCCAGCAGTTCACCGGTGGCGCGCTTGCTCTGCAGGGTGCTCTGTGAGGCGCGAACACCGAGCTTCTGTACTTCATTCCCGAGGTTGAGCAGGTAATCCAGGGCGTCGGGGCTGATGCGGATGGTTTGCTGGGCCCCCAGGGCCTGGGCACCGGCGTCGGCAATCTGCCTGTCATCGCGGCGGTCGCTGGCCGCCAGCGGCCGCAACTGGGGTGCGGCAGCAGGCTTGGACGTGTCGGGAAGAGCAGCGGGGGCAGTCCCACCGCCCGCTGTCGGCAACTCGCTGGCGACATCGCTGCGGGTGGCCTGAATGTGGTCGTAACCACGGACCGCCGAATCCAGCCAGGCATTGACGATGCGGAAAAACTGCTGTTTGTCGCCAGGTGGGCAGGGCAGGCGATCCAGCAGCGTCTCGAAATTGTGGATCAGGGTGCCGTAGCGCTGCAGGCCGACACCCTTGGCAATGCCCTTGAGTGTGTGCAGAACGCGGGAGACCGTTTTGGGTGCGTCCGTGGCGGCGGGGGCGCGCTCCCAGGCACCGAAAGCGTCCTCCAGCTTCTCCAGCTCCATTCCCGCTTCCTCGATAAACGCATCAAGGAAGTCCTGGAACAATTCGCTGCTGCCGCGAGTGCTGAAGTTGAAGGTAATGTCGCGCGGCACGCACCAGGACAGGTCGTCGGCCACAGCATCCACCGCTACAGGCTCCGGTTTCGGGGCTGGGTCGGCAACAGTTTCAATCTGTGCGAGTTCCGGCTCGGGTTCGGGTTCCGGCTCGGGGGTCAACTTAAGCTCTGGTTCAGGCGCCTGCACCAGCTCGGGCTCTAACTCAGGCTCAACCTGGGTTACGCCAGTTGCGGCAGGAATTTCGCCGGGGTAGGCCTCGGCGTCCTCTCCGGCGTGGGAATCTGCCGCCGCTACTGCAGCAACCGCGGCGGCCAGTTCAGATTCTTGCCCGGCTGTATCCGCATACTGGACAGCTGGTGGAGGCCCCAGGTTGAGCAGGTCGGCCCCCTCCAGATGGCTGATGTCCGCACCCGGCCGCTCGTCGTGATTGCCATGCCTGTGCCGCACGGCGATAAACTCGTGCCGCACGGCGCCTTGCCGCGTGTCCGCCTCCGGCTGCTGGACACCGTAGATTCCCCGGGAATCATCAACCGAGGTGAGGACGATTTCCTCGTCAATGAAGTCCGCGAGGTCATCTGCCACCGCTCCTCCGAGCATGTGCCGAGACCCCAGGCGGACCTCCTCTTCCGTCAGGCTGGTGCTGGCTGTGTGCGGGCGATCGCGGGCCAGGGCGAATATTTTCTCCTCCGGTTCATCCAGGCGCCTCCCCAATACCCAGCGCAACGCGTGTTCTCCCCATTGCTCCGCCAACTCGCGGGCCCAGGGCTCCGACAAGATTGCGTCCGGCGTCGAATCCACGTCTCTGCCCTCCATCTGCGCGGCGCCTACTGCAAACCGGCGCAGCGGCCGCGAAGGCTGCGCACAGTAACCACATCGAAATCACCGGCACCGCCACAGGTGGCAACCAGCTCCGGCAGAGCAGCGACAAGCTCGCGCAGCAACCCGGGTAACTCGGAATTGACCGGCCCCGAACCTTCCAGCACCCGGTCCAGCATGTCCTGCACGTCGCGTCCGAGCCCAGCGAGAGTATACAGGCCCACCGCGTTGCCATTGCCCTTGAAAGTGTGGAAATGGCGGCGAATCTCCCGCAGCTGCTCATCCCTCTCGGCGCTACCCTCCCACTCCGGCAACAGTTTTTGCAGACGGTCGATGATCTCCGCCGATTCCTCGAGAAATACCTCGCGAAAGGCCTCGGGGATATCTTCGCCCGGTGCTGCGGCTACCTCCAGCTCTTCAGCCTTCGTTGCAGCAGTCAGTTCCGAGTGCTGTGCGGCAGGGGCTAGCGCCGCGAGTCGGGCGGCATGTTGTTCCGCGGTCACCAGCACAGCGGCAAAATCCCCCACCGGATCGAGCAAACGCCTTTCCAGGTAAAGTGTGAGCCAGACCAGCGTATCCGCCAGAGCCCGCAGCGCAGGGGTCTCGCTGGCGGCCCCACCACTGCGACTGGCATTTTCTAACCAATCAAGGCTCGCGGTTACCACATCGGCTTCCCTGGGCAGGCAGGCAAAGGCCAGCGCCTCCCTGATGCCCTCCAGCGTCTCGCAGCAGGCCCGCAACGTCTCCTCGTCCCGGGACTGCTGCAGCTGGCCCTGGATCTGCAGCAGCTGATCGCAGGTTGTGGCAACCAGACCCTCAAGGTGGTCAAAAGCCTGTACTTCCGCTGGAATAAAGCCCCTGTGGCGGAGCCTGTTGGAGAGCGCGATCTCGGTGTCGACCATGACCCCGGCGATAGACATGACCACCTGGTTCCCGCGCCGGACATCCTGCTTGAAACGGCCGCCGAAGACTTGCTGCAGCAGGTCGCGTGCAGCCTGCATGTCCTCTGCGTGATCTATCTCCTCCGCGGCTATCAGGCGCAGGCGAATGTCCTCGATCACCGAGGCCGCATCGGGCAGCGGCGTGGACCGGCCCTCCACGGCCGCCGGAAGATCGGCGGCCTGCAGCCTGTCCACCAGACCGTTGAGCAGGGAGCGGGCGCCTTCCAGTGCGGCGATCAGGGCATCGCTGTGAATAAGCCCGCGCTCGGCATCGCGGAGGGTATTCTGGTCGATGTCAAAAACCTGCCAGATGTGCGCGATATACAGCGGACGAGCCCTGCAGGATGCCATGTAGTACAGCATCTGCTGGAGATAATTATCGTAGTGCATTGCGGGATCCGCAGCGCTGCCGTGCTCGCGCGCATACTTGATCATGAACGCACCCGCCTTGAAGATCTGCGCGACGCACTCATCGGGTTCCACCATTTTTGCAGACATGGCTTCACACAGGCCGATCAGCAGGAGCCAGAACCGCTCCTGCTCGGTGCCGAGAAACAGACTGTGCATCTTGTGCGCGATACGCGCCACGGTGCGCAGGTTTTCCACGCTCTGGTCGGGGCCGAGAGCGGATTTCGCACCCTGCAGGTAGGGCGCCAGCAGAACGTCGGCACTGCGGCGGATGGTTTCGCCGACAGGCTCTGGGGCGGCGCTGCTGATGCCACAGCCTTCTGCCAGCTGCATATAGAAAAAGAGCGCCCGCGGTCTCACCCGCTCACCCTCCCAACGGCGGAGGTTATTGACGCAGGGCTCCAGGCCCCTGCCGGTGTCGACGCGCACCCGCTGCACATGATCCAGATAGGCCGGCAGTGTCTTGATGGCCCGCATCAAACCGCCCATGGTGAGATTGCGTCGCTCTGCAACCACTTGTTCCCGCAACAGGCGCAGGAATCCGCGCTCCATTTCCAGCGCCAGCATTTCCGCCTTGTGCAGCCTGAGCGTCCCGAGAGCCGCGGTGATGTGGTGCACGGCCCAGAGGCTTTCCAGCAGCGATTGCCGGCGGGCGTTATCCCGACTGTACTCCACCAGGCAGGCTTCCACCTGGTTAATCGACGCCAGCAGCGACGGCAGCAGGCTGCGCAGCCCGATGATGTCTATGGACCCGACCCGTGGCCGAACAGGCAACTGCTCAGACATTGGCAACGCCGCCCTCATTGCCAGGGGTAGTTGCGCCGTAGCTGTCTATACGAAAGCGGGCCAGACTCCGCCCGAGGACTGACAATGTCTGCTGCAGGGCCGCAACCTCCTTCTGTACCTGCTCGGCGCTGTCACCAAGGCCACGATTCTGCTCCCGCACGCTGTGCAGAAGAGCATTCATCCTGCGCACTGCTTCCGCGGATTGCAAAGTGGTCGTCGCCATGGAATCCACCATGTCGAGCATTTTCCCGGCGCCCCGGCCGATGTCCTCCAGCGACCCGTCAATGCGCTCGACGAAATCCAGCACTGTCACCACGGCGCCTACGGTATGCTCGAGACTGTTGAGGTTTTCCGCTGAGAGGTTTTGCAGCAAGCGGACTTCGCTGGTGATCTTGCGCCCTTCCTCCTCGGCCTCCCGCAGCAGGTCGCCTATTGCTTCGGCAATGCCCAGAAAGGGCCGGCCGTGTTCACCGGCGCGCTCTGCCTCGATACGGGTGTTGATGGCGACCACGGAAATCTTGGTATTCAGGGACTGGATATACTCGGCCGCGGTGGTGACCGACTGAATCAGCTCACCCTGGCGCTTGGCCGACTTCGAGGTTTCCTGAATCGACTCGCGGACGTCGGTGGAAGCCCTGGACATGTCCGCGGCCAGACCCTGGCCCCGGTTTACCAGCTGGCGATGCTGGCTCATCGCCTCCCGCGCCTGCTGGCTGACCGTGGTCAGATCGTCCGCCCCACGCATATCCTGAGCCAGGGAGGCACTCGCGTCCTGCAGCTCCCGGGACAGTACGGTACTGAGCTCACCGCCTCTGCCGCCAGTCTTGCCAAGTTTGTGCAGCTCGGTAACGAGGCCTTCAAAGGGGCTGCGAATACTGGCCACCAGCTCCCTTTGACGTTCGAGCGCCTTATTCAGTTGCTCTGCAATAGCCGCGGTCGCCGGCGAGTCGCCGCTCGCCACGACCGTGAGATCGCCCTCGGCTACGCGGCCCAGGGCCGTGGTGATGCCAGCGGCGCCAGCCACGCCGCCGCCGCTGGCCCGAGCCTGCCACAGCAACAAGCCAGCGACAATCAGCAGCAATACCAGCACAGCGATCACCACCAGCAGCAGGCCCCGCGCGGCGGATGCCTCGGCGACACTAGCCAGCGCGATCGCCAGGCCCACTGTGGAGCCAAGCAACCCGACTATGATCGCGATGAGGCCTGCGGCCAGGGGGAGGGAGGAAGTGGTCTTGCTCATGATGCTGAATCCTCGGCATTGGCGTCCGGCCGTGCAGCCGTGTCAGAGAGGGCGCCGTCTGTTATCAGCCGGCCGATGTCGAGCAGCCCCAGAAACCGCTCGCCCTGCCAGAAACCACCGTCGCAGCAGCTGGCAAGAGGGCCGTCAATGTGGGTCTCGCGCTCGCGCTGTTCCACAGGCAATTTGATATTACCCTCCACCCGGCTCAGGGTTATGCCGACATAGAGCCCGGGGCGCCTGATCACCAGGCAGTACTCCCGGCGCCGCCCAGGCGGCAAACGTTGGCCAAACAGGCTGTCGCCGCAGTAGATCGGCAGCAGGCCGCCATGGTGACTGGCAATACCCAGAACCCAGATGCGAGTTCCGGGGATGGAGGTCAGGTTCGGCACCGCGATGACGGCTTCGATATCTGCCGCCGCAACCAGCAGCGGTACGCCGGCAATTCCCACTACCGCTCCGCGCCAGTATTCCGGTTCTGGCAGCGGCGGGGGCAGGGCGGACCCTGCCTTGGCATAGCGCGTCTGCAGGGCCGTGAGAGCGACAAAGGCGGCCGTCATTTACGCCCCCTGACTCGCCCGCGTGTTCTCGTATATCAGCTGGCGCAGCACCGGGTCCGGGGGAATTTTGCTGACATGGGCCGTGGCACCCCGCGCCTGGCCGCGGGCAATATCAAATACGCCGTCCGACGATGACAGCAGGACCACCGGTAGATCACGGGTATCCTCGCCGTGGCGGATCAGGCTGCAGGTCTGGTAACCATCCAGCTCCGGCATGCTGATATCCAGAAAGACGATATCCGGCCTGAAGCGCCGCAACAGGGCCAGCGCCCTGTAACCGTCCTCGGCTGTCTCAACCTCACACCCCATCTGCTTCAATGTGTGCGACATCATCATACGGATGGTCTTGGCGTCGTCGACAATGGCTACGCGAATGCCGGTGACATCCTGGACTGCTGCTTGTTCGCTCATTTTCAACCTCATCCCTTGCTGCGGGTGACAGTATTTTAGTTGAGGAGCGGGCTCTGCAAGTACTATTTTCCATTTTCCCTAATTGTCGGCGAGGCGCCAACCCAGCGCTTTCAGGGCTCTGCGGGGAACAGTACGCTGCGAAATGGCTCCAGATGTCCGGCCTGAAAGTCCTGCCACTCATAGATGTTGAACTGCTGCATTAACCGCAGGCAGCGCTGGAAAACCACATCGGCATCATAACTCGAAGGCGGTATTTCATAGCGCTCGGTGAGTCGGGCGAAAATTCGTGCAGCTATATCACGGCGACCACGGTCCTCGCGATACAGGAGGTGCTCCACAGGGGAAGCCACCAGTGGAGAGCCGTAAACCAGAAATGCTTCCCAACGCTGCGGATCATGCCCGGATCCCAGGCGGGCAACCAGTAAACGCACCAGCGCCTGCAATTGCGGGCGCGGCGGCAGATGGTCCTGTTGCAGCCAGCGCCGAACCTCCGCCTCCTTCCACTCCGGGTTGATGGCAAGCACTCCCAGCACCCGTCCCTGGATACGCGAGGGTACAATCGCCGCGAGGTCCAGCAACAGGTTCAGGCGGGCCGAGAAACCCAGCGGTTCCTGCTCCGCCTCAGCGAGCAGCTCGCGATATTCCGCGGCCAGCTGCATGGGACTCACAGTGGCGCCGCCGGAAGGCGTGTGCAGGTCGTCAGCCATGCGCCGCAACCTGGCCGAGCGTGCGGGTCAATGCTCGCCAATCGCGCAGGCGCCGCCCATAGGTAGGCCTCGACACTCCCAACATCTGCGCCCGCTGTTCCAGCGTGGCAACGTCGCCCTGGGCCTCCAGAATTTCCAGCAATAGCCCCTCGCCAGCGCTTAGCGGGCTCACGCCAGCACTGCCGAGTCCGCGCACCCAGTCGCCGACCAGCCGCGCTGGTTCCTGCCATAGCGAGCAACCCTCACGCGCGGCCTGGCGGCTGGCAATCGCCGGCAGCCAGCGCACGATATTGCGGCGACTGGTCTGCAGGAAATCGGCACTGGCGGCGTGCTGCCCGCGATAACGCACCAGCGCCGCGAGCACGATTTCATCGTCCAGCCAGGTACCCAGGGGCAGGGGTTCCTGCGCCAGCAACAGCTGGTTGACCCGCTCTGCCAGCGCCAGCTCAAGCTCTTCCCTGGCACTGGGGCTATAGCCGTCGCTGACTATGTCATTACCGGCTACGGCCTGCAGTGGAAGCTGCAGACTGCCGCTGGCTGCCCGGTCACCCAAGTACAGTTTCAGATCCAACGGGGTCAGCCATTCCGCCCCCGGCTTCTGTTCCAGCGCGCTCACCACGCGCTGGCGAATTTCGCTGATATTGCCGTGCCAGGGATGTTGACGCAGCGCCTGTTCTGCTTCCGGAGTAAAGCCTTTCACCACGATACCCCGGCTGGCACTCTCCTGGGACAGAATCTTGTGGGCCCAGCGCAGAATCGCCCGCTGGCGATGGCGCATTGGTGGTACCCGGATCGGGTAGGCGGCAAACACACTCGCCAGTTTGCGCTGCAACAGTCCCTGGGCAACCAGCGCCTGCAAGCTGTCCGGAAACAAGGCTACAAAGCGCACGGCGGGCAGGTAGGTGGGGGTTTCGGTGTCCGCGAGCAGCCGGGTAGCCATTTGCCGCGCCAGCTTCAGCTGGGCATCAGCGCTCATCAATTGCGGCGATTTGAGTACCAGGGTTTTGCCGGCGCCAGCCAGCAGTGCCTGGCGGAGGCGGCGGTTGGCATCATCGCGGCTGCGAAATTCACGGCAGTCGATGGCGACCAGGGTGTCGGCGCATCCACCTGCCTGGGTGTGCAGGATACGGGCGATGTACATCTTGCCGGTGCCGCGGGCACCAATGATGGCAACGGGCGCCTCGGTTCTCGCCAGGAACGCTGCCTGGTCGACGGCCCCCTCCATATTGTCAAGGACGTAGCCTTCCAGCTTGTTGGCGGACGTCAGCAAGTATCTACCCGCATTTGGAATCTGCGCAATTCAGGCAGGTCATACAGCCATCCAGAAGCACAACCGCGCGGGTGCTGCACTTGTAGCAAAGACTCGCGCCCGGTGGAAACGGGGAGTCTTCGGCGTCATGAACCTCACCCACGGCGGGGGCCGCCGTGCCCATGATCTCACGGCGCTTTTCGTCGATGAACTTCTGCTGGTGCTCTTCCAGCCTCGAATCGATGAGGCCGATGTGTTTCATGTGATCTTCGATGGCGTAACCGATCTCCGCCACAATCGAGGGCATAAACACGCCGCCCTTTTTAAAATAGCCGCCGCGGGGATCGAAAACCGCCTTCAGCTCTTCGACCAGGAAGGTGGCATCCCCGCCCTTGCGGAATACCGCCGAGATCAGCCGGGTCAGCGCCACCACCCACTGAAAGTGTTCCATGTTCTTGGAGTTGATGAAAACCTCGAACGGGCGGCGCAGCTCGTGCTCGGTGCCTTCGTTGAGAATGACATCGTTCACCGTGATGTAGAGTGCGTGCTCCGACATCGGCGTCTTGACTTTGTAGGTCGAGCCCACGAGCCGCTCCGGCCGCTGAAAGGATTCGTGCATGTGCACCACGTTACTGGCAGGCACCGCTTCCTGCTCCCCGGCGACAGGCTCCGGGGCCACGCCTTGCTGTACCACCTTGTAGCTGACAATCTTGCTGCCGATCTTTACCGTCATCGCTCTCTCCGGGCTCAGAACTTGCCGTAGTAGCCTTCTTTCAGGGCGTCGAACAGGTTCGCCGCGGTGTGCATTTCACCGTCGTACTCCACCTCCTGATTGCCTTTTAGTTCCACTACGGAACCATCTTCGAGGGTGAACTGGTAAACCGTGTTTTCCAGATCCTGCTCCTTCACCAGCACGCCCTGGAATGCCTCCGGATTGAAGCGGAAGGTGGTGCAGCCCTTGAGACCCTTGGCGTGGGCGTAGAGGTAGATATCCTTGAAATCCTCAAAGGGGTAGTCGGTGGGCACGTTGGCCGTTTTGGAGATGGAGGAATCCACCCACTTCTGCGCAGCGGCCTGGATGTCCACATGCTGCTTCGGCGTCACACTGTCAGCGACGATGAAATAGTCGGGTAACTTCTCCTCTTCGCTTTCACTGTAGGGCATGGCGCGGGGGTTCACCAGGGCGCGGTAGGCGAGCAGCTCGAAGGAGAACACGTCGACTTTCTCCTTGCTCTTGCGGCCTTCGCGAATGACGTTGCGCGCGTAGTGGTGGGCGAAACTGGGCTCGATACCATTGCTGGCGTTGTTGGCCAGCGAGAGGGAAATGGTGCCGGTGGGAGCGATGGAAGAGTGGTGGGTAAAGCGAGCCCCCTTTGCCGCCACCTCGGCCACCAGTTCCGGTGCCACCTCGGCCACTCGCTGCATGTACCGGCTGTAGCGCGCGTGCAGAACCTTGCCCGGCAAGCGGTCGCCAACACCAACGCCGTCCCGCGCCATCTCCGGCCGAGCGGCGAGCATCTCCGGGGTAACTTTGAACAGCTCCTCCATGATCGGGGCCGGGCCTTTTTCTTCGGCCAGGGCTATGCCCTGCTGCCAGCCCACCAGGGCCATTTCCCGTGACACCTCCTCAGTGAACTCGACCGAGGCTTTATCGCCATAACACATGCCCAGCATGGTGATGGTGGAGCCGAGACCGAGAAAGCCCATGCCGTGGCGACGCTTGTGGCTAATCTCGTGGCGCTGCTGCTCCAGCGGCAGACCGTTAATCTCCACGACGTTATCGAGCATGCGGGTGAATACCGCAACCACGTCGCGATAACGCTCCCAGTCGAAGCGGGCCTTGTCGGTGAACGGGTCCAGCACCAGCCGGGTCAGGTTGATCGAGCCCAGCAGGCAACTGCCGTAGGGGGGGAGGGGTTGTTCGCCGCAATTGTGGGCATGCAGGCCATTGGCGTCGAAGGTGTTGATGCCGGGAACCTGCACATCGTAGACATCCTCAACGCCGTCTGCCTCGACAGAGGCCACCGTCGCAACAAAACGCTCCCGGTTCAAGCTTCGGGAGTAGCTCGCCAGCGCGTTGTCCAGTCGCGCCTGCTTGACGGTATCGGCAAATCCTATGCGCTCCGCATAGGCAGCGAGATTGGCGCCGCTGATGACCAGCTCGTGTTGCGCGCGGGTGAGGTAGGTCGCTGCGCCGCCGCGGCCATCGGGGAGCAGCGCTTCGCCTGCCTTGCGCCGCTCGCGGTACAGAGTCGAGTTGATACCCAGTCGCAGTAGCATGCGCTGCGCCGCCTCGAGGGTCGCGATATCGGACTGGGCGAGACGCAGGCTGACACCCTTCTCCTGGGAGCCCTGAACCGAACCGTCGGCATCGAACAGCCCCCGCAGCAGGCCACAGTGGAAGTCGCTGGAAGACGCCTCCGCCCGAGGCGTGATCGTCTTGTTTCCCTGCGCCATGCCCAACCCTAGTGCCAGGTGGCGGAGGGCACCGGTGGCCAGGCGGTATTCGTCCCTCCCGGCCACCTTTTGCCAGCCGGCAAAATCTGCGCGATGGGGCAGGCTGAGTGCGGCCTTGAGAGCCGCCGCCATAACCCCTGTAACGCCATCTGCAGCAGCACCCTCATTCACCGCCAGGGGCTGCGGCCAGACAGACAGTACTGCCTTGTCTGTTTTCAGGGTGCCATCGCCAAGCAGCAGGCCGATCAGGTAGCCCTCGTCCCGGGACCCGGCACCCGGCCACTCGGACCCGCTGCGGTGGTCGTTAAGCAGAACTTTGTCGCCTGCTCGCAGGGCGCTGGCCTCACACCACTCGGTTTCAATACGCCAGCGGGTGAGTGCGGATACCCGCCGCACGCGATGATCGGCGGTAAGCCTCAGCGCGGGGCCTTCGCGAGTCTGCAGACGCAGCACGGGTTTGGTTGCCGTAGGGAAGAAGCCCTCGGCGCCTGTGGCATGGTCGCGGCCATCGACACGGGCCAAAAAGCTGCGACCGATCAGGTCTGCAACCTGCTGCGGGCCGTCGCCGGTCTGAACCCAGGTGTCGGCGGTGACGCAAGGATTGGTTGCGCGAATGTTTTCCAGCCACCAGTTGTTGTTCATCTGGTTGACCCGGTCGATGAGGATGAAACCCGGCTCGGCAAAATCGTAGGTGGAGGCCATGATCATGTCCCACAGCCTGCGCGCGGGCACCGTCTTGTAGACCCGGCAGGCAACCTCGCCGCGGTCGTTGCTGACATAGCCCTTGTTCACCGGGAACGAGCGCCAGATCATCTCCGGGTCATTGGCGAGATCCATGCCCGACTCTTTCACCTCGCGGGCAGTCACCGGAAAGCTGAGCGCCCAGTCCGCATCGTTCTTCACCGCTTCGATGAACTCGTCGGTGATCAGCAGGCTCAGGTTGAACTGGCGCAGGCGGCCGTCCTCGCGCTTCGCGCGAATAAAATCCATGACATCGGGGTGGTGGATATCGAAGGTGCCCATCTGGGCGCCGCGGCGTCCGCCGGCCGAGGACACGGTGAAGCACATCTTGTCGTAGATATCCATGAACGACAGCGGACCGGAGGTGTAGGCGCCCGCGCCACTGACATAGGCACCCCGCGGACGCAGGGTGGAAAATTCATAGCCGATGCCACAGCCGGCCTTGAGCGTCATGCCGGCCTCGTGGTTTTTCTGCAGGATGTCGTCCATGGAATCGGTGATGTTGCCCGAAACCGTGCAGTTGATCGTCGAGGTGGACGGCTTGTAGGCGCCGGCGCCGGCATTGGAGATGATCCGGCCTGCGGGCAGGGCGCCATTCTGCAGGGCCCAGAGAAAGCGCTGGTACCAGTGCTTGCGGGCGCTGTCGCTGTCCTCGACATCAGACAGTGCGCGCGCAACCCGTTTCAGGGTGTCAGCGATATCGTGATCAACCGGTTTGCTGTCGCGATCCTGGAGGCGGT
The DNA here is from genome assembly GCA_041746975.1 of Haliea sp. GTDB lineage: Bacteria > Pseudomonadota > Gammaproteobacteria > Pseudomonadales > Halieaceae > Haliea. The sequence goes on from JBGTGB010000204.1 coordinate 19,080, forward strand.
ATTTCCGGTCCCAGATATCCAGGGAAGCGTCTTGCAGGCCGATGTCGACCACCGTGTGCAAAGCCTTGACGACTTCCCCCATGACGCTTGCTCCTGTGACCTGCAGACCTCGGCTAGTGTGCGCGATGGTCCCCGGGTCAAGCAAGCCAAAACGATATAGGCGGCAAATTTAGCCGGCAAACACCATATATGGTGCCCGACTCCGCGGAGCTCAGGCGGCAAACTGCGTTGCAGCCTGCCACAAAAGGCGCACTGCGAGCAGCGTCAGCAGAATGTTCAGGGTCAGCGCGAAGCGGCGATCGCTGATGTGGCGCAGCAGGCGGATCCCGATCCAGGTACCCACCAGCCCGGCAGCAATCATCGCTGCAATAAAGGCCAGCCAGTCGAGAAACACAAAGCCGGCAAAACCAAACACCAGTGCCTTCGGCGCGTGTTGCAGCGTCATCGCTGCGGCAAAGGTCGCCACGGTGGCAAAACGATCGCGATGGATCTGTTTGACGAAAGCCGCCACCAGGGGACCGGTGGCACCTACGAACATGCTGGCGAAAGTGGTGAGCGCCGCGGCTGCAAGGATCCCGGGCACCCCCAGGGCCAGACCAGGCAGTCGTGGCCCCCAGCACAGGTACAGCACAAAAGTCGCGATGATAGACTGCCACAGCCATACCGGCAGTTCCACTAGCAGCCACGCGGCGAGCAGCGCACCAACCACGACACCCGGTGCAAAAGCTGCCAGCAGCCGCCAGTCAATACTACGCCAGGTAAGCACGGCGCGGCCGCCATTGGACCCCAGCTGGATAATGCCGTGAACCGGAATAAGAGCTGTTGGCGGCAACCAGAGCGCCATCAGCAACAGCAGCATCAGGCCCCCCCCCGCGCCAAGACTGGCGGTTATCATCGAGGTGAGCACAGAACACAGCACCAACACCAGTGCCGCAAGGGGCTCCAGGGCGGGCGGGAGGAGTGACTCCAGCAGGGCCATGCGCTAGACGGCAGGGGTCGGGTGCAAGTGCATAGATAAGTGTGCTACCATACATCAATGATATTCCGTCTGCTACTCACCTTGTTACTGATTCTGCCTGCTGGCCTGTCGGCAGGGCAGCATGGGAGCTGTGAGCAGACAGCTGCCAATGTTATCCAGGATATCGACTCCGCAGCGCTTCAAGGAAGCGGCGCAAGGCATCACGTTGGCCATGGCGCTGATGGCGATTCGGCCGCAGCAGCACCGCCCAGCGGCTGTGACAGCTGCGATCTTACCTGCAAGGTAAGCTGCGCCGCCATAGCGCTCCCCCTCTCGGTTGGTCAGTCACCAACATTGCTCGCCGCTGTCGCTACCACCGGCAAAATTGTTGCCGGCCTGCTGAATCCGCACCCGTTCCCGCTGCTCAGACCCCCGGCCCCCACTCCAGCCTGATTTTCCGACAATTCCTGCTTAAACGCAGGGGCTATACTCTCTTTAGCTGGAGAAACTACAAATGAAATACTTAGACTGCGTCCGCCGTACAGGGCTGGCGCTGGTGCTGGCAGTGTTGGCGGCGTGCGCTAGCCAGCCGCCGGACCATGGGCGGGAACAGGCGCAGGCGGCATTGCTGGCCCGAGGGCTGGATACCAGCCTCAAACAGGACCAGTTCTCGGGTGAGCTGTCACGACAGCAAGCCGTCCAGGCCGCTGTCCTGCATCACCCGTCCATCAGGGCTGAATATGCCCGCCTCAACATCGCTGCCGCGGATGTCGTGCGCGCCAGTGAACTACTCAACCCCCGATTGTCCATAAGCTGGCTTGATGTCAGTGGCGGCAGCAACGAGCTGACTCTGGGCCTGGCCCAGGGTCTGGCGGCCATTATGCTGCGCCCGGCCCGCCAGCGGATCGCCGATGTGGATTACGAGCTCGCTGTACTGTCACTGGCAGACAGCCTGCAGGAGCTCGCGCTGGCAACCGAGGCCGCCTGGTATGCGCTGGTGGCCGCGGAGCAGGGTTTGCAGGTTCAGTCTCGCGCCTCCGACACGGCCCTATGGGCCGACGAACTGGCTACACGCTTTTCCGCTGCAGGCAATATGGCGCCGCTGCAGCGCGCTGAACTGGCACGCAACGCTGCGGAAGCCCAGCTGGAACTGTTGGACGCGGAGCGACAGCGAGAACTGGCTCGTGCCCGACTCGACCAAAAGCTCGCACTAGGCCATGAAGATTGGTCTGTACCGGCAACACTGCCACTTCCAGCCTCGGACGTACCCGATCCGGACCAGCTGGTCGCGCGGGTACTGGATGCACATCCCGCTCTGCAAAGACTGAGCCTGGAACGGCAGCGATTGTTGAGCGTTGGTGACAATGCCAGAAGAGAGAGCTGGCTGGATGACGCGGAAGTAGGCGTTGAGCATGAGCGCTCCGGGGACGAACGGGCAACGGGGGCCGAAATCGGCTTCCGCTTGCCTCTCTGGCATCGCAACGCGGGTACCCGGCTGGCACTTGCCGCTGAGCTGGAGCTAGTAGACGCACGCGAGGCAGCATTGCGCGATCAACTGCCACGGCAAATTCGACAACAGTTGCTCGAGCTGTCCCGTCTGGGAGAAGCCATAGAGGTTAGAGAGCGCTTACTACTCCCCGCGCTGGCGGCGGAGGTGCAGGCCCGTCAGGACCGGGTCAACTTCATGCTCGACGGCGTATTCAACCTGCTCGCCAGCAAACAGTCCGAACTACACGCCTGGCGCGACCACGTCGCAACGCTCGGGGAATACTGGCAGCAGCAAGTGGAGCTTGCCGACACCGCAGGACACGCTGCCACGCCTGCGGGTGTTGGCCTGCTGGATGTGTCGGCGGTCGCACCGCCGGAGAGCAGCGAAGCCCCAGGGCAACATGACCATCACCAGCATCATGGGAGACACCACTGATGAACCGCAGAGATTTCCTCCTGGCCAGCGGCAGCGTATTGCCGGCACTGGCCATCACCCGGGCGATGGCCGAAAGCGGCCATGTTCACCACAATCAGGGCGAGCCCACGGCACGCCGGCTCGATGCCCAGGGCTACTTGCCCGTGCACACCCCCAACGGCTGGACGCTCCCCCATCGCATGGTCGACGGAGTCAAGGAGTTCCACCTGGTGGCGGAAGAGATCGAGCACGAATTCGCCCCTGGTTCGAAGGCCAAATGCTGGGGCTACAATGGCACCAGCCCGGGGCCCACCCTTGAGGCCGTGGAAGGCGACAAGGTCAGGATCTTCGTCACCAATCGGCTCCCAGAGCATACCAGTATCCACTGGCACGGCCTCATTCTCCCTTCCGGAATGGACGGGGTTTCTGGACTTACCCAGCCAGCCATACAGCCCGGTGACACTTTCGTCTACGAGTTTAGCCTGGTGCAACACGGTACCCACATGTATCACCCTCACGCCGACGAAATGGTCCAGCTGGCCATGGGCATGATGGGCCTGTTCATCATTCATCCCCGCGACGGTGAACCCGAACCCATAGACCGCGACTACGCGATACTCCTGCACAACTGGGCAATGCATCCGGGCACCTACCGACCGGACCCTGCGGTGATGGTGGAGTTCGATCTTTGGACCATGAACTCAAAAGTGTTTCCGGCTATCGACACCCTGGTCGCAGGCAGCGGCGAGCGGGTTCGCATCCGGCTGGGCAACCTCTCCATGTGGAACCACCCTATACACCTGCACGGAGTACAGTTCCTGGTGACCGGTGGCGACGGGGGTCGCTGGCCACGGGACCAGTGGCGCAGTGAGGTCACAGAGATCGTCGGCGTTGGCCAGATGCGCGATTTCGAGTTCATCGGGGTGCCGGGTGACTGGGCCTTCCACTGCCATATGTCGCATCACACCATGAACCCCATGGGTCACGATCTGCCCAACACGCTGGGCGTGAATCAGGATGGAGTAGAGGAGAAGATACGCACTCTGCTACCGGGCTACATGGCCATGGGCGAGCATGGCATGGGCGAACACCAGGACCATACCGACAGCGGGCACATGACCGGGCCGCCCAACACCCTGCCGATGATGATGGGCAAGGGGCCGTTCGGGAACATTGAAATGGGCGGCATGTTCACGGTGGTCAAGGTGCGGGATGGACTGGCGGCGGGGGACTTCAGGGATCCAGGTTGGTATAAACACCCGGAGGGTGAGGTTGCGCGTCGAATCAGCGCCGATCCGGACTACGGTCAACCAACCCGGCGCGGGAAGCTGGCGGATCCAAATGGTCCGGACTTGCCAGTACCCAAGCGTCAGGGCCACCAGCACTGACCCGGGTCACCTGCACCCCGGATTGCGGTCACCGCTCCGGGGTGCGCAGCTCTCCCGCCTGACCGAGGCCGATTTCACCGCCGGCGATGACACGGCAGCAGACTCCACCGCGCCAATCTGGATCGAGTGCGGCTCGCAGTCCAGGGCGGGCTTCATTCATTCGCTCACAGGGGTCGGTTTCGCGGGTGATTTCCAGGACCAGGTCGCCGAAGTGAAGGGTGCTGCCCACATGCTCGGGCAGGAACTCAAGTCCACTGATGAACAGGTTGGCGCGGCGTGTCATCCAGGGCAGTTCTTCGCCCAGCTCCGCACAGGCCCTGGCCCAGCTCTCCCTGCTCAAGACTGTCACCTGGCGTTTGCCTGGCTTGCCGCGAAAATCGCCTTCCACGCCCTTCTCCGGGGTGACCAGCGTACGCTCACGAGCCTCCATCGGCGCCTTGGGGCGGGCGCGAATGGCGATGCCACGCAGCTCTATCATCTCACTCACCCCCCCCCGGCTCGGCTCAAACGTCCAGGTTCGCCACCGAGAGGGCGTTCTGTTCGATAAATTCGCGCCGCGGTTCCACGTGGTCACCCATCAGTGTGGTGAATATGAGGTCTGCCGCCATACCGTCCTCCACGGTGACCTGCAGCATACGCCGCGCCTCCGGGTCCATGGTGGTTTCCCACAGCTGGTCCGGGTTCATTTCCCCAAGACCCTTGTAACGCTGAATATTGTAGCCCTTGCGGGCTTCGGCCATCAGCCAGGTCAGCCCCTCCTCGAAACTGCGAGTGGGTAGAGTCTTGTCGCCACGCTGGAAATAGCCATCCTCTTCGATCAGGGTGTTCAGTGTCTCTCCCAGAGCCACCATGCTTCGATACTCCCCGGAAGAGAAGAACTCATGGCGATATTCAGTCTCGGTCTCCACCCCGTGCGCTAGCAATTTGACCACCGGAAAGTGGCTTTGGCGCTCATTATCCTTGCGCACGGTGACGACATAGGCGGCACCCTTGGGCGCCACGGTTAGTAAACGCTCACTCAACTGCTCGGCGAAGGCCTGCACGGCAGCCTCGTCCTGCATCTGCTCCGGCATCAGAGTTGCGCCATAGACCAGTTGCCAAAGTATCGGCGGCGCGTAGAGACGGCTCAGACGCTGAATGGTGGCCGCCACTTTGCGGAAGCGGGCAACCAACTCTTCCAGGCCGGCGCCAGTAATCGGCGGGGCCTCCGGGGTGACAACAATGGCAGCCCCCTCCAGCGCCCCTTGGGTAAGATAATTGTTGAGGGAGTCGTCGTCCTTGAGATACTGGCTTTGCTTGCCGCGGGAAATCTTGTACAGAGGTGGCTGGGCGATAAATATATGGCCACGGTCTATCAGCTCCCGCATCTGGCGGAAAAAGAAGGTCAGCAGCAGGGTGCGAATATGGGAACCGTCTACATCCGCGTCGGTCATGATAATAATGCTGTGGTAGCGCAACTTATCGGCGTTGAACTCGTCCTTGCCAATCCCACAGCCCAGCGCAGTGACGATGGTTCCGACTTCCGCGGAGCCGAGCATTTTGTCGAAGCGGGCCTTCTCGACATTGAGGATCTTGCCCTTGAGCGGCAGGATCGCCTGGAACTTGCGATTGCGTCCCTGTTTTGCTGAGCCGCCCGCGGAGTCACCCTCCACCAGATACAGTTCCGACAGGGCCGGGTCTTTTTCCTGGCAGTCGGCCAGTTTTCCCGGCAGGCCTGCTATGTCCAGTGCGCCCTTGCGCCGCGTCATGTCCCGGGCCTTGCGCGCCGCTTCGCGGGCGCGTGCAGCATCCAGCATCTTGCCAACAATGGCCTTGGCTTCACCGGGGTTTTCCAGCAGAAAGTCATTGAACTGGCTATTCATGGCCTGTTCTACGGCAGTTTTAACCTCAGAGGAAACCAGCTTGTCCTTGGTCTGGGAGGAAAACTTGGGGTCGGGCACCTTGACCGAGATGACACCGGTCAGACCCTCCCTGGCATCATCGCCGGTGGTCGACACTTTGGCCTTTTTCGCGAGGCCTTCCCGCTCAATATAGTTGTTCAGGCTGCGGGTGAGCGCTGCGCGAAAACCTGCGAGGTGGGTGCCGCCGTCACGCTGCGGGATATTGTTTGTGTAACAGTAGATGTTCTCCGCAAAGCTGTCATTCCACTGCAGGGCAATTTCGACACCAATGCCGTCCTCATTCTCCAACTGGAAATGGAAGGGTTTGTTTACCGTTGTCTTGTTGTGGTTCAGGTAGTCAACAAACGCTCGCAGACCACCTTCATACTGGTAGTTCTCCTCGCGCCCGGAGCGTTCGTCCTTGAGGCGAATATTGACACCCGAATTGAGGAAGGCAAGCTCCCGCAGCCGCTTCGCCAGCTGGTCGAAATGAAACTCTATATTGGTGAAAGTTTCCGGCGAGGGTCGGAACCGGACCGCGGTGCCGGACCCCTGGGTATCGCCGATGATGGCCAGCGGTGCCTGCGGCACGCCGTGAACATAGACCTGCTCGTAGCGCTTGCCTTCTCTGCGAATCGTGAGCGTGAGCTCCTCCGACAGGGCATTCACCACTGATACACCAACACCGTGCAGACCGCCGGACACCTTATAGGAATTGTCGTCGAACTTTCCGCCCGCGTGCAGCACGGTCATGATCACTTCGGCCGCAGACACCCCTTCTTCGTGCATCTCTGTGGGTATGCCACGCCCGTCATCGCTGACGGTTACCGATTCATCCGGGTGAATCACGATATCTATCCGCGTGCAGTGGCCAGCAAGAGCCTCGTCAATCGAGTTATCCACCAGCTCGAACACCATGTGGTGCAAACCGGTACCGTCATCGGTATCACCGATGTACATTCCCGGGCGCTTGCGAACCGCATCAAGGCCCTTCAGGACCTTGATACTGGAGGAATCGTAACTGTGCTCGTTCTCGCTCATCCAACAACTCTCATTTCAGCTTTCAGGTCGTGAAACCCTTTGAATATGCAGCTTTTTTCGGTAGCGGCAGGGAACCCGTCGTTATGTCCTGTTTTGCCTGGCCCGGAGCGGCGGGGTCGTCGTTTGCTGGCCACGGTACGGATAGAACTGCCCCATGTTCCACGTGGAACATTGCGGGCTCCACAGCCGCGGGCCACATGTCTTCCAAATCCGCTTTGGCCACACAGGTGATAAAGACCTGTGCCCGGAGCTCCGCAAGCGCATCACACACCAGGCGACAATGTCTATTGTCCAGCTCTGCTGGCAGATCGTCGACCAGATATACACAAGAGCCTTGACGCGCATGGGACATCAACTGGCCCTGAGCCAACTTCAGCCCACAGACCACAAGCTTTTGCTGGCCACGGGATAGAGTCTCTGCCGCAGAATGACCACTGACTGTGACCCGGAGGTCTGCCCTCTGTGGGCCTATATGCGTATAGCCCTGGTGCATATCGGCCTGTAAACCAGCTTGCAGCGCCTCGCCATACCCAAGCGACCTGTCCCAACCCTTGCGATATCTTAGCTCCAGGTTTTGTAGTGACGGCGCAAGACGCTCCATCATTGTCCTGAACCCGGGAGCGAGTGCTTCGAAATACCGCAGCCGAAACTCGTGTATGCGCTCTCCACTTTCCGCGAGGTCCCGCGTCCATACCGACAGTTCAGAAGGCTCAAGTTTACCATGCCGGAGCAGCTTGTTGCGCTGTTTCAAGCAACGCTGGAAACGTTGCCACTCCACGTAGAAGCGTTGTTCCACGTGGAACACACCCCAATTCAGAAATTGCCGACGGACTCCTGGCGCCCCGGTGAGCAAATCAAAGCTCGCAGCATTAAGCACCTGCAGAGGCAGATGCTCCACCAGCTCCGCGACGGATCGAACCGACTGACCGCCCAGTTTAATTAAAACTTCGCCCGCCAGATTGCGCTGGATTGCAGCTGGTACCCGGCTTAAGCCCCCGGCGAGGACCGTCATACCGTAGACCGTACATTCTTGCTTGCCGTGAGTGATCAAGGCTCGCGTGGCACCAGGTCGGAAGCTGCGCGCCATGCCCAGCATGTGTACAGCCTCCAGAATACTGGTTTTGCCGCTGCCGTTGGCGCCGAAAAAGATATTGATCTGAGCCAGATCCTGCAGCGTTGCCTGCTCCAGGTTACGGATATTGTGGATCTGCAGCTGGGTTAACAAGACACCCCGTCAGAGTCGCATCGGCATGACGACATAAAGTGAGTCGCCATCGAGGGATTCTTCCAGGAGGGCACTACTGTTCGGATCCGACATGGACAGCTTGACCGTCTCACCACTGAGTACGCCCAGCACATCCAGGAGGTAGCTCACGTTGAAACCTATCTCTACTGAGTCGCCTTGGTACTCTACTGACACTTGCTCCTCGGCCTGCTCCTGCTCCGGGTTGTTGGCGACAATCTCAATGACATCCGGTGCCAGTTTGAGACGCACACCCCGATACTTTTCGTTGGAGAGGATGGCAGTCCGGGTGAAAGCCTGCCGCAGATCAAGCCGCGAACCGACGATGATCTTGTCCGCGGCGCGGGGTAGCACCCGCTCGTAATCTGGAAATTTGCCGTCAACCAGCTTGGAGGTAAAGGTGAACTCCGTCGTAGTGGCACGCAGGTGATTGGTCCCGAGCACAACGGCTATGTCTTCGCTTTCATCCAACAGCAAGCGAGCCAGCTCCAACACACCCTTTCGCGGCAGAATAACCTGGATGTCTTCTTCGACCGGTACCGGATCGGGTAGGGTACACATCGCCAACCGGTGGCCGTCCGTAGCAACTACTCGCAGCCTGCCAGACTTGACCTCCAGCAACATGCCATTCAAATAATAACGGACATCCTGCTGTGCCATTGCAAAACCAGTGCGCTCGATAAGCCGCTTGAGCTCGCCCTGCTTGATGGTGAAGCGGTGGGTGCCTTCCGCTTCCTCGACACTCGGAAAATCGCGGGCGGGGAGGGTAGACAGGGTAAAACGACTGCGCCCGGAGCGCACAGTTACCTTGCTTTCCTCAACGGTGAAGTCAATGTCACTGCCTTCCGGGAGCGACTTGCAGATGTCTACAAGTTTGCGAGCCGGGACCGTCACTTCGCCCGGTGCAGTGGCGGGTTTGGCAAGATTGACCCGGCCTACGAGCTCTACTTCCAGATCTGTTCCCGACAGCGAAAGCTGATCTCCCTCCAGCACCACCAGAACATTGGAAAGGATGGGCAGCGTTTGCCGCCGCTCCACCACGCCAGCCACAAGGTTGAGCGGCCTCAGCAATGCATCCCGTGAAATCGAGAACTTCATAGATCCAGGTTCCTTCCTTACGTGCCTACGTCGTCAACGAGCGCAGCAGATTTTTGTAGTCTTCCCGAATATCGGAGTTGGTTTCGCGAAGCTCCTTTATTTTACGGCATGCGTGCAAAACTGTCGTGTGGTCTCTACCGCCAAAACTGTCACCAATTTCCGGCAGGCTATGGTTGGTCAGTTCCTTGGCTAGCGCCATCGCCACCTGTCGCGGGCGGGCAACCGAACGGCTGCGGCGGCGGGACATGAGGTCTGCCACCTTGATCTTGTAATACTCCGCGACCGTGCGTTGAATATTGTCGAGACTGACCTGTTTATCCTGCAGCGCCAGTAGATCCTTCAGGCTTTCCTTGATTAGCTCGACGTCCACTGGCTTGCCGCTAAAGTGTGCACTTGCTATCACGCGCTTCAGCGCGCCCTCTAGCTCGCGCACGTTGGAACGGATCCGCTGGGCAATAAAAAAAGCGGCGTCCGGGGGCAGGACAATCCTGGCCTGGGTGGCCTTGTTCATCAGGATAGCTACCCGGGTCTCGAGCTCCGGAGGCTCCACGGCGACCGTCAGGCCCCAGCCAAAACGGGACTTCAGCCGCTCTTCCAGGCCGTCAATTTCCTTAGGATAGCGGTCGCAGGTGAGGATCATCTGCTGGCCACCTTCCAGCAGCGCGTTGAAGGTGTGGAAAAACTCTTCCTGGGAGCGGTCTTTCTTCGCAAAAAACTGGATGTCGTCGATCAACAGAGCGTCTACGGAGCGATAGTAGCGCTTGAAATCACTGATTGCATTGAGCTGCAGAGCCTTCACCATATCGGCCACAAAGCGCTCCGAATGCAGGTAGATGACCTTGGCCTCCGGGTTCTGCCGCTTCAATGCATTGCCGACCGCATGCATCAGGTGGGTCTTGCCCAGGCCGACACCGCCATACAGGAACAGGGGATTGTAGGATTCGCCAGGGTTCTCGGCGACCTGCCTCGCGGCCGCCAAAGCCAACTGATTCGACTTCCCTTCAACGAAATTGTCAAACGTGTAGTGTTCCACCAGATGATGCTGCTGTCCCGGCTCCTCTGCTGCTCGGGATCGTGGCTGCTGCGAATCGCGAGCGCCTGCCGCACCGGGAAACCGCTCCCGGTTGGGGATCGCTGAGGCCATGGCATGCATGGGGACCGCGGGACGCAACTCGGCAACGTTGCCCCCGCTCACGGCATAGCCGGATACTGCGGGTGCCATCGACACTGCATGCCCGGGGAGGGCTGCTCGCTGCTGGCTGTGTTCGCTGACCTCTGCAGCTTGCTGCAGGGTGCCGATCTCCAGCACCAGGTGCAGCTTAGATCCCGCGTCCATCTCCTGGAGAAGCTGATGGATACGCGGCGCAAACTTGTCCTTGACGAAATCCTTGATAAAGCGATTCGGCGCGAACAGGGTGAGCTGCTGCCCTTGTTGGCTCGCCTGCAGTGGACGGATCCAGGTATTAAACTGCTGCGAAGGCAATTCATCCTGAAGCCTGCTCATACATTGCTGCCATATTACATCAGGCAAAACCATTCCCCCCGGTAGCACTGACACCATCGGCCCTGCTTCCAAATCTTTGTGTTGACATGCCAGTACTTTACGTTGTTAAAAACCCGGTTTTCTGCTGGCCGGTGAAGCGATCATACTCCCCTCGAGGTGGGTTATCCACACCTCTGCGTAATTTAATCTTTAATTTATTATTTATATATATCATAGACTTACCTTATTTCTGTATTTTTTTTGAACAGCTCCGTATTGAATCCACAAGAATATGTTTTTCTGTGTATAACCTGTTTATATCTTTGGGGGAACTTGTGCGTCAATAGCCAAAACCCGCGCCAGGGCTGGTCTCAACGGTCGCTTCGCGAACGGTGTAAACCGGCGCGCAGAGAGGGCGCGGACTGCGCTCCACACGGCCAACTAAAAACCCGCCCACGCATTGAATTACGCCCGGCGTTTCTCTAGAATAGCCAACCTTTTTTGCAGTCTGCCTTTCTGCACCCGCAACCAACATGGGGCGAGCCAAAACTCTGCCTTCTATTTATTTATTGCCTATTACTGGATTAGTGTCATGAAAAGAACGTTTCAGCCCAGCGTCCTCAAGCGCAAGCGCACTCACGGTTTTCGCTCGCGGATGGCCACCAAGAACGGTCGCCTGGTCCTGAGCCGCCGCCGGGCCAAGGGTCGCAAGCGCCTCGCCGCCTGATGCGCTGCCTACTGCGTGGCCGCCATCGCTGACTGCGACGGGACTGTAGCCACCTTTGGCAAGTCCAGACGCCTGCTCACTGCAACCCAGTACCGGGCGGTGTTCGATGCCGCGGCCATCAAGGTCTCGCACCGAAACCTGCTCCTGCTGGCGCGGATCAGTGAGGCCCCACAGTCCAGATTGGGCCTGGTTATCGCCAAGAAAAACGTGCGCAAGGCCGTACAGCGCAACCGCATCAAGCGCGTTGCCCGCGAGTTGTTCCGGCAGCTGCCACCGGGCAACCCGCCGCTGGACATCGTCCTGCTGGCGCGCCGGGGTCTTGACCAGCTCGACAACGCTGCGCTTTTCGAGACCCTCGGGCAACAATGGCAAAAGCTGGCCCGCGATGCCGCCAGAACCCCGCAACCGCGAGGCAACCAATGCGCAAGCTCCTGATCCAGATTATTGCCCTGTATCGCTACGCGGTCAGTCCCTTCCTCGGGGATAACTGCAGGTTCTATCCCAGCTGCTCCCATTACGCCCAGGACGCCATTGCCCAGCATGGGGTCCTCAGGGGCGGTTATCTGACACTGCGTCGCATCGGTAAATGCCATCCCTGGCACGAAGGTGGCGTCGACCCGGTACCATCCTGCAAGCACACTCACTGACAAAGCTGACCACTGACTATGGATTTGCAACGTACTTTGTTGATCGGCGCCCTCGCCCTGCTGTCATTCATGTTGCTGACCGAGTGGGTCTCCTTCAAGGACGCCAGGAGCACCGCGTCGCAACCGGCAGCGACGCGGCTGATAAACGGCACTGAGACCTCTGCAGCAACCCTTCCGGAACTTCCTGTCATGGACAGTGCCGCCACCGTCAGCAGTGACAATGAGGATCTCCCGCAGGCGCCGCAATCCGCTGATGAAGAGCCAGTGGTCAGCGTGGATGCGGGCACCGGGAACACAGACCAGCGCATTGTCCTGGTTCGCACCGATGTCCTGCAGCTGGCTATTGATCTGGTCGGCGGCGATATCATTGAACTGGCCCTGCCCGAGCATCTGGAAGACATCGACCGGCCAGATCAGCCCTTCGTGTTGCTGGAGCAGAACGATCGCCGCACCTATGTCGCCCAGAGCGGCCTGATTGGTCCCAATGGCATAGACAGTGATGCCAGAGCCCGCTTCACTGCTTCAAGCCCACAGTACGAACTCGCCCCCGGCCAGGACACGCTGGTTGTTGACCTGCACTGGCAGGGATCAGGTGATGTCCGCGTCAGCAAGCGTTTTACCCTGCGTCGCGGTGATTACCTGATGGATGTCAGCTACATCATCGAAAATGGCGGCAGCGAGCGCTGGCAGGCCAACCTCTTCGGGCAGATAAAACGCGACACCAGCAAACCGCCGGCCGCCGAATCCACCGGTATGGGCCTGCAACCATTTTTGGGCGCCGCCATCACCCAGCCCGACGAACGCTTCACCAAATTCAGCTTCAAGGACATGCGTGAAGATCCCTTCCGCGCGCAGCTGCCCGGCGGGTGGATTGCCATGATCCAGCACTACTTTCTCAGCGCCTGGATACCCAATCCCGATCAGAGTCACACCTACAGTACCCGGGTCACCTCCGGCGGCTTCAATATCGCCGGCTTCACCAGCCCCGCCCTGGTTCTCGACCCTGGTCAGCAGGGCTCGGTTGACGCCCGTTTTTATGCCGGGCCAAAAGATCAGTACCGGCTACAGGAAATATCGCCTTACCTCGATCTGAGCGTGGATTACGGCTGGCTGTGGTGGATTGCGCAGCCGCTGTTCTGGCTGCTGACGAAGATTCACGGCCTGGTGGGCAATTGGGGGGTAGCCATTATTGCGCTCACGGTGCTGATCAAGCTGGCCTTTTTCCAGCTTTCCGCCACCAGCTACCGCTCCATGGCCAATATGCGCAGGGTCGCACCCAAGATGCAGGATATCCGCGAGCAGCACGCGGACGACAAGACCAAGCAGTCCCAGGCGATGATGGAGCTGTACAAGAAGGAAAAGATCAACCCTATGGGCGGCTGTCTGCCCATTCTTGTGCAGATGCCTGTTTTCATAGCCTTGTACTGGGTACTGATGGAAAGTGTGGAACTGCGCCACGCACCGTTCGCGCTGTGGATCAATGATCTTTCAGTCATGGACCCCTATTTCGTGCTGCCTCTGCTGATGGGTGCCAGTATGTGGTTCATGCAGAAGCTCAACCCGCCGCCACCGGACCCGATGCAGGCGAAGATCATGCAGTGGCTGCCAGTCATCTTTACTTTCTTCTTCCTCTGGTTCCCGGCAGGGTTGGTGCTGTACTGGGTGGTCAACAACCTGTTGTCAATGGCCCAGCAGTACGTGATCACGAAACAGATCGAGAAGGGGGCCGCCAAGCCCAAGGCCTGAGGCGGCAGTACCCCGCCAGCTCGGGCCAGCCTATACTGGCCGCCATGAGTTCTGCCCTCAGCATGGATGAAGATACCATTGCCGCCGTCGCGACCGCACCCGGCCGCGGCGGCATCGGTATCATTCGTTTGTCGGGACCGGGCGCCAGACGCATCGGCGAACGCATTGCCAATAGAAATTTGCAGCCCCGGCACGCACACTTCTCCACCTTTCGCAGCGCGGAAGGCGCCACGCTTGATACCGGCATCAGCCTCTACTTCCCCGGACCTCACTCCTTTACCGGGGAGGACGTCGTCGAACTCCAGGGGCACGGGGGACCTGTTATCCTGGATCTCCTGCTACGAGCCTGCATTACCGCCGGCGCCCGACAGGCACGACCGGGGGAGTTTTCCGAGCGTGCCTATCACAACGACAAGCTGGACCTTGCCCAGGCAGAGGCCATCGCGGATCTGATCAACAGCACCACGGAGCAGGCAGCGCGCAATGCCCACCGATCGTTGCAGGGGGAATTCTCGCGCCTGATAGACGGACTGCTGGAGAGTGTTACCCGCCTGCGAGTCTATGTGGAAGCTGCCATCGACTTTCCCGAAGAGGAGATAGACTTCCTGGCCGATGGCCGTGTCGCCGGCGAGCTACAGGTATTGACCCGAGAGTTACAGGCAGTTCTTGACAGCGCCCGGCAGGGCAACCTGTTGCGCGAGGGGATGAAAGTGGTGATCGCCGGCCGACCCAATGCCGGCAAATCCAGCCTGTTGAATGCGCTCGCCGGCCAGGATACTGCAATCGTTACCCCGGTTGCGGGCACCACCCGCGACATTCTCAGGGAGTATATCCAGCTTGATGGCATGCCCTTGCACATCGTCGACACCGCAGGCCTGCGCGAAAGTTCCGACGCGGTCGAGCAGGAGGGGATACGCCGTGCGCAGGCGGAGATAGCCAGCGCGGACCGGGTTCTGCTGGTGCTGGATATGACCCGTGAAAATCTTGACACAAATCCTTCCAGGCTCTGGCCAGAGGAGGCAGGTACGCTGCCCGCTACTATCCCTGTCACCGTGATACACAATAAATGCGATCTGGATGGCACAACGCCAACACTGGAGAAACTGGACAGCCACACCCTTATCCGCTTGTCCGCGAAGGAGGGTGACGGTGTAGACCTGTTGCGACAGCACCTCAAGGACAGCATGGGCTACTACCACGGAGAAAGTGGCGCTTTCAGCGCCAGACGCCGACACCTGCAGGCGCTACACAAGGCTGCAGATTTTCTGGAGGACGGGCGCCGACAGCTGCAAGACGCCGGGGCTGGGGAACTACTGGCAGAGGATCTGCGGGCCTGCCACGACGCTCTCGGTACTATTACCGGAAAACTCTCCAGCGACGAACTGCTCGGCGAAATTTTCTCCAGTTTCTGCATCGGCAAATGAAAATACCGGCTCGACACAGCCTGCCCACAGCTTGATAACCACTCTCCCACAGCCTGCCCCCTTTCGACCGTGCACATGTGCGCACCTGCATAACACTGTGGATAGCCCGGTGCCCAGGACGGGAATTAATCCGGGGTAACCCGGCAACCTGAACCGCGGACTGCCGTGAGAGCCCAATTCCTCCCCAGCCAGTACACCGCTTGCAGGTGCCAGAAACACTACTTTCCAGCAGGGTTATCGTCGCCGCAAGGCATTGATTTCAAAGTTTAAACAGTGGATACCCACAGCAACAGCCCACACCATCAGTAACTACATCAAATACATATCTCTATATACAAGATACAAGTAATACCTATCAGTGAACTGCCCCACTGCGCTGCGGAAAATAATCAACCGAACAGCAACTGACTCATGGAACAAATTTTGAACAAGTGTCGTTGCGGCCGTATAATCCTCCGCCCGGTAAGGTGGATCCGGTTTAAACAGAGGCAGGCGAGGCGTGGACTACCAGCAACAATACGATGTGATCGTGATCGGCGGTGGCCACGCCGGTACCGAGGCATGCCTCGCTGCAGCCCGCATGGGGTGCCGCACGCTGTTGCTCACTCACAGCGTCGACACCCTGGGCCAGATGTCGTGCAACCCCGCCATCGGCGGTATTGGCAAGAGTCATCTGGTGCGAGAAGTGGACGCCCTGGGTGGCGCCATGGCTCGTGCAACTGACCGTGCCGGGATCCAGTTCCGCGTGCTCAATGCGCGCAAGGGCCCGGCGGTACGCGCCACTCGCGCCCAGGCCGACCGGGTCCTGTATCGCAATGCCATTCGCGAGATACTCGAAGCACAGCCCGGCTTGGCGATTTTCCAGCAGCCGGTCGATGATCTGTTGATCGAGAACGGGCGTGTAGCTGGCGCCATTACTCAAATGGGGCTGGTGTTCCGGGCGCCGACAGTGGTGCTGACCACAGGTACATTCCTCGGTGGCAAAATCCATATCGGGCTGGAGAACAGCGCCGGTGGCCGTGCCGGGGATCCGCCGTCCATAGCCCTGGCCCAGCGCCTGCGTGAGCTGCCCTTGCGGGTCGAGCGACTGAAAACAGGCACCCCGCCGCGTATCGATGCCCGCAGTGTCGATTTCAGCCAGTTGGAAGAGCAGTGGGGAGACATCGACGCACCGCCCATGTCCTTCCTCGGCAGCGCTGACCAGCGCCCGGAACAGCGTTGTTGCTGGATTACCCATACCAACGCCGCCACCCACGATATTATCCGCGGTGGCCTGGATCGGTCGCCGATGTATTCGGGGGTGATCGAGGGCATTGGTCCACGCTATTGCCCCAGCATCGAGGACAAGATTCACCGCTTCGCCGACAAAACGTCACATCAGGTGTTTGTGGAACCGGAGGGTCTCTCCACCAGCGAGCTGTACCCCAACGGTATTTCCACCAGCCTGCCGTTTGATGTCCAGTACGCCCTGGTACGTTCCATCCGCGGCTTCGAGAATGCGCACATTACCCGGCCAGGCTATGCCATCGAGTACGATTTCTTCGACCCCCGCGACCTCGACTACTCGCTGCAGACGCGAGCGGTGCCGGGTCTCTATTTTGCCGGCCAGATCAACGGCACTACCGGCTACGAGGAGGCTGCGGCACAGGGCCTGCTGGCGGGCCTGAATGCCGCCCTCGCGGTGCAGGGCCGGGAAGCCTGGTGCCCGCGGCGGGATGAGGCCTACATCGGTGTGCTGGTGGACGACCTCATCACCATGGGCACCCGCGAGCCCTATCGCATGTTCACCTCGCGGGCGGAATACCGGCTGCTGTTGCGGGAAGACAATGCCGACCTGCGCCTGACCAGCAAAGGCCGCGAACTGGGGCTGGTGGACGATGAACGATGGCAGCGCTTTGCCCGCAAGCGCGATGCCATCGAACAGGAAACGAAACGCCTGGCCACTACCTGGCTGCACCCCGCAACCCCTGAAGCGCTGAGCCTGGAACCGAAACTCAAGGCGCCGCTGAGCCGTGAGTATTCCCTGGCTGATCTGTTGAAACGGCCGGGAATCAGTTACTGCGATATCGCCTCGCTCAAGGGCGAGCCCCTGGCCGATCAGCAAGCGGCTGAACAGGTAGAGATCCAGGCCAAGTATGCAGGCTATATCGATCGCCAGCAGGATGAGGTTGAACGCCTGCGTCGCCATGAAAACACCGTACTGCCAGCGTCCCTGGATTACGCCGTGGTCGACGGCCTGTCCCACGAGGTACGGCAGAAACTGAGCGAAGCACGCCCCGATACTCTCGCCCGTGCCGGACGTATACCCGGCGTCACCCCGGCCGCCTTGTCCCTGTTACTGATTTACCTGAAGAAGCGCGGTGCCCTGGACCGCGCGACCGACCGCAAATCCGCCTGATTTGGACGCAGCACTTGCCAGCCTGTTGTCCCGGGGAATTGCCGCACTGGGCCTGCAGGTCAGTGCTGTGCAGCAGGCACAGTTGCTGGCCTATCTCGACTTGCTCTGCAAATGGAACAAGGCCTACAACCTGACAGCGGTTCGCGATCCTGCCGCCATGGTGACCCGGCATCTCCTCGACAGTCTGGCCCTGGCACCGTGGCTGCGGGGGTCCTACTGCATCGATGTCGGCACCGGTGCCGGACTGCCCGGCATACCCATGGCAATCATGTTTCCCGAGCGGGAATTCCATCTGCTGGACAGTAACGGCAAGAAAACCCGGTTCCTGTTTCAGGTGCAGACCGCACTGCCCCTGGCAAACATCACCATTCAGCATGCCCGAGTCGAGTCGTTCACGCCAGATCGGCTTTTCGATACGGTTCTGTCCCGGGCCTTTGCCTCGCTGGCTGATATGGTTGCCGCTACCCGGCACCTGCTGCAGCCGGAAGGCGTGTTCCTTGCCATGAAAGGGACTTGCCCGGATGATGAGATTGCAGCGGTAGTACAGGAATACAGCTTGCGGGGCGTGCACCCTCTGCTGGTGCCGGGTCTGGGGGAACAGCGCCATCTGGTGGAGCTTTCCCTCGCCGCCACTGATATCCTCCACCCGCACTAGCTGATCAACGGGGAAAGCGCTTTGGCCAGAGTTCTCGCAATTGCAAACCAGAAGGGCGGCGTTGGGAAAACGACTAGCTGTGTCAACCTGGCTGCCTCCCTGGCGGCCATGAAAAAGCGCGTGTTGCTGGTAGATCTGGACCCCCAGGGGAATGCCACCATGGGCAGTGGCGTGGACAAGCATGCGGTAGAGCGCAGTGTCTACGATGTGCTCGTGCACCGGGCACCGGTTCACCTGATCACCCAGCGCGTGCCGGAAGGCGAGTTCGACGTGCTGCCCGCCAACAGTGATCTCACCGCGGCGGAAGTCGAGCTTATTGGGCTCGAACACCGTGAACGACGCCTGAGCACAGCCCTGCAGGAAGTCGGCGAGCGCTACGACTATGTTCTGATTGACTGCCCACCCTCCCTGAACATGCTCACCCTGAATGCCCTGGTGGCGGCAGACGGGGTGCTGATCGCCATGCAGTGCGAATATTTCGCGCTGGAAGGTCTGTCGGCCCTGATCAGCACGATCCGGCGCATCGCTGAAACAGTGAACCGGGAGCTGCAGATCGAAGGCATCCTGCGCACCATGTATGATCCCCGCAACAGCCTGACCAACGATGTATCCACCCAGCTGCACCAACATTTTGGCGAAACCGTCTACCGCACGGTGATCCCGCGCAATGTCCGGCTGGCCGAAGCTCCCAGCCACGGGCTGCCGGCGATGTACTATGATCGCTATTCCCGCGGCGCCAAGGCCTACATGGCGCTGGCGGGGGAAATCATCCGGCGTGAAGAAAAACGCCAACACCTTCCTGCCAGGGCGCTGGCAGCTGAGCAGGGGAACCCGTGATGTCGGCGAGGAAAAAAGGTCTAGGTCGTGGCCTGGATGCGTTGCTGGGGGTAGGCAACGCCAGCCAGGCGAGCGGTGACACCGCTGCCGGCGCCCCTGAGCAGCAAATTCTCAAGGAAATTCCGGTCGACCTGATCCAGCGCGGCAAGTATCAGCCGCGGCGGGATATCGACCCGGAATCCCTGCAGGAGCTGGCCGAGAGCATCCGCGCCCAGGGCATCATGCAGCCCATCGTGGTGCGGCCAATTTCCGATCGCAGGTACGAAATCATCGCCGGCGAGCGGCGCTGGCGTGCCGCCCAGCTGGTCGGCCTCGACCAGGTGCCGGCGGTGGTTCGCGACGTCAGTGACGAATCGGCAATCGCCATGGCCCTGATCGAGAACATCCAGCGGGAAGATCTCAACCCCATCGAGGAGGCCGTCGCGTTGCAGCGCCTGCAGCAGGAGTTCGAACTGACCCAGCAGGAAGTCGCCGATGCGGTTGGCAAGTCGCGCTCGACCATCGCCAATCTCCTGCGCCTGATGTCGCTGCAGGAGGATGTGCGCCTGCTGCTGGAACGGGGTGATATGGAGATGGGGCATGCCCGGGCGCTGCTGGCACTGAGCGGTATGCGCCAGTCAGAGGCTGCACGGACGGTCGTGGGCAAGGGCATGTCGGTGCGGCAGACGGAAGCCCTGGTCCGTAACCTGCTGGAGCGACAGGAGTCACCTGCCCAGGCGCCGGCGCAGCTGGACCCCAACATCCGCCAGCTGCAGGACGACCTGTCGCGCAAACTCGGTGCCCGAGTCCAGATCCAGCACAGTGCCAAAGGCAAGGGCAAGCTGGTGCTGAGCTACAACAGCCTTGATGAGCTGGATGGTATTCTCAATCACATCAAATAGATTGGACAAGGGGCGACCACATCATCTTGTGGTCCAGCTCGCAAGGACCACCAAATACTGTGCAGATTGCGGTCACGGGTGCCAAAACAGGTGAATATGTCGCAATCTTGTGGGCAACTTCAGCGAAATATCGACAGAACATGCGGTGCGTTGCGGTTGAACCCGCCCGGTATTATTCCTATAATGCGCGCGCCCAAAACGAGGAACTGTCGCGTGGCAAATGGCGAGGGGACTGGCCAGTGGTTCGCAGGAATGTGAACACTATTCCGGTCCCCCCGGTCCATCGCGTAACCCTGGCTCAACTGGCCACGCTTGTTCCCCTTTGCCTGCTGGCATGGCTGGCCCTGGATCAGACGGTTGCTTTGTCGATTCTGTGTGGAGGCGCGGTGGCTGTAGTCCCGCAGGCGTGGTTTGCCGCAAGACTGTTTCGCTCAAGGGGAGCGCAGTCGGCGCCGGAAGTGGCGCGCTCGGCACTGGGTGGAGCAATCGGGAAGTTCCTCTTGAGCGTGGCGGGGTTCGCCGCGGTGTTTGCCCTGCTGAAGCCGGTAGCCCCGGGTGCAGTGTTCGCCGGGTACATCGCCATGCTGGCGGTACAAATGACAGGAAGCTGGCTGCTGTTGAAGTTGTAGCCCGCAGAAACGAACCGAAACAAGAGTTGTGATCGATGGCAGGCGAAACCCAGACCGTTTCAGATTACATTGTCCACCACCTGACCAACCTGACCTACGGCAAGTTGCCGGAAGGCTACGAGCGCTATGATGGCTCCGTTATTGGTGACGGTGGCGCCTGGGTCATGGCGCACGGCGGCACTGAAGCCGCTGCTATGGGGTTCACCGCTATTCACGTTGATTCCATGGCCTGGTCCATCGGACTGGGCATTGTTTTTAGCTGGATGTTCTACAGTGTCGCCAGAAAAGCGTCTTCCGGTGTCCCCAGCGGCTTCGTCAATGCGATTGAAATGATCGTGCAGTTCGTCGACAAAACAGTCCACGACACCTTTCACGGCCGTAACCCGCTGATCGCGCCCCTGGCGCTCACGATTTTCGTCTGGATCTTTCTGATGAACCTGATGGATCTGGTGCCAGTGGATATTGTTCCCGAATTGATGATGCTGCTCGGGGTTGAGTACCACAAGATTGTTCCTTCGACCGATCCCAATATTACCTTTGGCCTGTCCATCGGCGTACTCATCCTCATTCTGTACTACTCGATCAAGGTCAAGGGTTTCGGTTTCGCCAAGGAACTGGCGCTCAACCCTTTCAACCACCCGCTTTTCATCCCCGTGAACCTGTTCATGGAGATCGTGGGCCTGCTGGCCAAGCCTTTCTCTCTCGCCCTGCGACTGTTTGGCAACATGTACGCCGGCGAGATGATCTTTATCCTCATTGCTGCCCTGTTCAGTGCCGGTTTGGTCTGGATGGTGCCGGCCGGCATCCTGCAGATTGGTTGGGCGATCTTCCATATACTGGTAATCACCCTGCAGGCTTTTATCTTCATGGTGCTGACGATCGTTTATCTCAGCATGGCCCACGAAGACCACTGATTCACTTTAACTTTGCTTTTTAACGCTAGGAGAAAATCATGGAATTAGTTCTTATTGCTGCTGCAATTATGATCAGCCTCGGTGGTCTGGGCGCCGCTATTGGCATTGGCATGCTGGGCGGCAAGCTCATCGAAGGTTCTGCCCGCCAGCCTGAGCTGGCCCCGAAACTGCAGGTGACCTTCTTCCTGGGCGCTGGCCTTGTTGACGCGATTCCGATCATCGGCGTTGGCCTGGCCATGTACCTGATCTTCGTTGTTGCACCCGGCATGGCCTGAGCAAGCCCCGCAACAATATCGTGAGCGGGGTGGCCCCACTGGCTGCCCCTTC
Source organism: Haliea sp. (assembly GCA_041746975.1). Lineage (GTDB taxonomy): Bacteria > Pseudomonadota > Gammaproteobacteria > Pseudomonadales > Halieaceae > Haliea. The sequence continues at coordinate 41,259 of JBGTGB010000204.1, forward strand.
ATATCTGTGAGGAGTACGGCGTGAACATCAACCTTACGCTTATCGGACAGGTAATCGCCTTCTTTGGCTTCGTGTGGTTTTGCATGAAGTTTGTCTGGCCGCCGATTATTGCTGCCATGCATGAACGCGAAAAGAAAATCGCAGACGGCCTGGCTGCGGCGGACCGCGCCAGCCACGATCTTGAGCTGGCGCAGGAAAAGGCCCTCGAGCGCCTTAAAGAAGCCAAGCACGAAGCTTCAGGCATCGTCGATTCCGCGAACAAGCGCGCGAACCAGATCGTGGAGGAAGCCAAAGCCGCTGCCCAGACCGAAGCGGAAAGGGTGAAGGCCTCGGCACGGGCGGAAATCGAGCAGGAAACCAATCGTGCGCGGGAAACCCTGCGCTCACAGGTTGCGGCCCTGTCCCTGGCCGGCGCCGAGAAAGTGCTGGGCGCCACCATTGACCACAGCGCCCACGCTGACCTGGTCGAAAAGCTGGCTGCAGAGCTGTGATGGCGAGGACCTTATGGCGGAACTGACCACACTGGCTCGCCCCTATGCCAAGGCGGCCTTTGAATTTGCCCGCGGCAGCAACGCCCTCGACGACTGGTACGGGCAACTGCAGACGGTGACCGCGGTGGCTGCCGAGAGCCGCATGCAGACCCTGCTGCGTGACCCTGCCCTGGGAGGTAGAGAGCTGGCCAGTACTTTGGCGGACGTTTGTGGCGACGCCATCAGTGACCCGGTCCGCAACTTCCTGGCGGTGTTGGCTGAAAACAAGCGGCTGCGACTGCTGCCCCAGATCACCGTGCTGTTTGCCGGCTACAAGGCCAACTTCGAGAAATCGGTGGATGTGGAAGTGGTCTCCGCATTTGAGCTCGCGGACGAGATGACGCAGAAGCTGGCGGCCGCGCTGGGCAAACGCCTGCAGCGGGAAGTGAACGTGCACAACACAACCGACGCAAGCCTGTTGGGTGGTGTGTTAATTAGAGCTGGCGATCTGGTGATCGACGGCTCCGTGCGTGGTCGGCTGAACAAGCTGGCGACGGCAATGAATTCGTAGGATTGAGGAACAGAGCATGCAGCAACTGAATCCGTCAGAAATCAGCGAGATGATCAAGCAGCGTATCGACCAGCTTGACGTCTCTTCTGAAGCGCGCAACGAAGGCACAGTGGTTTCGGTCTCCGACGGCATTATCCGGATCTATGGCCTCACCGACGTTATGTACGGTGAGATGATCGAGTTCGAGGGCGGCATCTTCGGCATGGCGCTGAACCTCGAGCGCGACTCGGTGGGTGCGGTGGTCCTGGGCGACTACAAGACACTGGCGGAAGGTCAGTCCTGCCGTTGCACCGGCCGTATTCTCGAGGTGCCGGTTGGCCCTGAACTGCAGGGCCGGGTAGTGGACGCCCTGGGTTCGCCGATTGACGGCAAGGGGCCCATTAACGCCGCCATGACCGACGCTTTGGAAAAAGTAGCGCCCGGCGTTATCGCGCGCCAGTCCGTAGACCAGCCGGTGCAGATCGGCCTCAAGGCCATCGATGCCATGGTGCCGATCGGCCGCGGCCAGCGCGAGCTGATTATTGGCGACCGCCAGGTGGGCAAGACCGCCATCGCGGTGGACGCGATCATCAACCAGAAGGGTTCGGGCATCAAGTGTATCTATGTTGCCATCGGCCAGAAAGCGTCCTCGGTCGCTGCGGTGGTGCGCAAGCTGGAAGAACACGGTGCCATGGAGCACACTATCGTGGTTGCAGCCACGGCCTCTGACCCGGCGGCCATGCAGTACCTGGCTCCTTTCGCCGGCTGCACCATGGGCGAGTACTACCGCGATCGCGGTGAGGACGCCCTGATCATTTACGACGACCTGACCAAGCAGGCCTGGGCCTATCGCCAGATATCCCTGCTGCTGCGTCGTCCTCCCGGCCGGGAAGCCTACCCCGGTGACGTATTCTACCTGCACTCCCGTTTGCTGGAGCGCGCAGCCCGGGTCAACGCCGCCTATGTCGAGGAATTCACCAAGGGCGAAGTCAAGGGCAGGACCGGTTCCCTGACCGCCCTGCCGGTGATCGAGACTCAGGCCGGTGACGTTTCCGCCTTCGTTCCGACCAACGTGATCTCCATTACAGACGGCCAGATCTTCCTGGAAGCGGACATGTTCAACGCCGGTATACGTCCGGCTATGAATGCCGGTATCTCCGTATCCCGGGTCGGTGGCGCCGCCCAGACCAAGATCATCAAGAAGCTCTCCGGCGGTATTCGTACCGCGCTGGCCCAGTACCGTGAACTGGCGGCATTCTCGCAGTTTGCCTCCGACCTCGATGAGGCCACCAAGGCCCAGCTGGATCAGGGCGCACGGGTGACCGAGCTGATGAAGCAGGGTCAGTACGATCCGCTCAGCATCGCCGAGATGGGCATCGTACTGTACGCGGCAAACGAAGGTTTCCTGCGCGACATTGAAGTCGACAAAATCGGTGATTTTGAATCCGCGCTGCTCTCCTACATGCACGCCGAGCACGCCGACCTGATGCAGAACGTCGTGGAGACCGGTGATTACAGCGACGACATCGGGGCGAAGTTCAAAGCAGCGCTGGAGAAGTTCAAAGCCACGCAAACCTGGTAATCCCGAGGACAACCAGATGGCAGTCGGAAAAGAAATCCGGACCAAGATCACCAGTATCCGGAGCACGCAGAAGATCACCAGCGCCATGGAAATGGTGGCGGCGAGCAAGATGCGCAAGGCCCAGGAGCGCATGGCTCTGGGCAAGCCTTACGCGCGCCGGATGCGTTCGGTAGTGGGACATATTGCCAACTCGGCCCCGGAGTATCGCCACGGCTATATGGTGGAGCGAGAGGTCAAGCGTGTAGGCTTCATTGTCGTTTCTACCGACCGCGGTCTTTGCGGCGGCCTGAACATCAACCTGTTCAAGGCCACGGTCAGGGCCATGCGGGGCTGGGCTGACCAGGGTGCTGGCATCGACCTGTGTCTGATTGGCGCCAAGGCAGCTGCTTTTTTCAGAACCTACGGCGGTAACGTTACGGCCGCCGTGCGGGATATCGGCGAAGATCCGACCCTTGCGGACCTGATTGGCAGTGTGAAAACGATGCTGGATGCCTACGAAAACGGCCAGATTGATCGGCTGTTTCTGGTCAGCAACGTATTCGTCAACACCATGACCCAAAGCCCCACCGTGGAGCAGCTGCTGCCGCTGGAGGCCGAGGACAACGTCGAGATGAAGCACCACTGGGACTACATCTATGAGCCCGACGCAATGGTGCTGCTGGAGCGACTGCTCACGCGCTACATCGAGTCCCAGGTGTATCAGGCGGTAGTAGAAAACGGCGCCTGTGAACAGGCGGCGCGGATGCTGGCGATGAAGAACGCGACCGACAATGCCGGCGACCTGATCGACGACCTGCAGCTGATCTACAACAAGGCCCGCCAGGCTTCGATCACCCAGGAGCTGTCGGAAATCGTCAGCGGAGCTGCGGCGATCAGTTAAGGCACTATATTCGGTGGCGGCAGGAATGTCCGGCCGGCACCAGACAGAATTGAACTTTGATGCAGAGGATCCGAACATGAGCAGCGGACGAGTCGTACAGATTATCGGTGCCGTTATCGACGTGGAATTTCCACGCGATCAGATACCCAATATTTACGATGCACTGTTGGTTACCGAGAAAGGGCTCACCCTGGAGGTCCAGCAGCAGCTGGGTGACGGCGTTGTGCGCACGATTGCCATGGGCTCCTCCGAGGGAGTGAGCCGGGAGCTGGCGGTGGAGAACACCGGTGCCCCCATCTCGGTGCCCGTGGGTGTTGAGACCCTCGGCCGCATCATGGATGTGCTTGGCAACCCGATCGATGAACGCGGTCCTATCGGTGAAAAGGAGCGCGCCTCTATCCACCGCAAGGCGCCTGACTACGAGGACCTCGCTGCTTCCGAGGAACTGCTGGAAACCGGCATCAAGGTGATCGACCTGGTCTGCCCTTTCGCCAAGGGCGGCAAGGTTGGCCTGTTCGGCGGCGCCGGCGTGGGCAAGACCGTAAACATGATGGAGCTGATCAACAACATCGCCACCGAGCACTCGGGCCTGTCCGTTTTCGCCGGTGTCGGTGAGCGTACCCGTGAAGGTAACGACTTCTACTTCGAAATGCAGGAGTCCAAGGTTGTCGACATCAAGAACCTTAACAATTCCAAGGTTGCGATGGTCTACGGCCAGATGAACGAGCCGCCCGGGAACCGCCTGCGTGTGGCCCTGACCGGCCTGACCATGGCCGAAAAGTTCCGCGATGAAGGCCGCGACGTACTGCTGTTCATCGACAATATCTATCGCTACACCCTTGCCGGCACCGAGGTATCGGCACTGTTGGGCCGCATGCCCTCCGCGGTAGGCTACCAGCCGACCCTGGCGGAAGAGATGGGCGTACTGCAGGAGCGGATTACCTCGACTAAAGTTGGCTCCATTACCTCCATCCAGGCGGTATACGTACCTGCGGACGACCTCACCGACCCGTCCCCGGCAACTACTTTCGCCCACCTTGACTCCACCGTGGTACTGAGCCGGGACATCGCCGCCAAGGGTATCTACCCCGCGGTAGATCCGCTGGACTCCACATCACGCCAGCTGGACCCGCTGATCATTGGCCACGAGCACTACGACGTGGCCCGTGGTGTGCAGTCCGTATTGCAGCGCTACAAGGAGCTGAAGGACATCATCGCCATCCTGGGCATGGACGAGCTGTCAGAGGAAGACAAGCAGACCGTGGCGCGGGCGCGCAAAATCGAGCGTTTCCTGTCCCAGCCCTTCCACGTGGCGGAAATCTTCACCGGCGCTCCCGGCAAGTATGTGTCGCTGAAGGAAACCATCTCCGGCTTCAAGGGCATTCTGGCGGGTGAGTACGATCACATGCCGGAGCAGGCGTTCTACATGGTCGGCGGTATCGACGAGGCGGTTGAGAAAGCGGCCAAGCTGTAAGGCATCGCCGAAGAGGGTGTGGAGATGGTAATGACAATTCACTGCGACATCGTCAGCGCGGAAGAGGCAATCTTCTCCGGGCTGGTGGAAATGCTGGTGGCCACCGCCGACCTCGGTGAAATGGGCGTGACCTACGGTCACGCCCCGCTGCTGTCGTCCCTGATTCCCGGCCCGGTGCGCATCGTCAAGCAGGGCGGAGAGGAAGAGGTGTACTACGTCTCTGGTGGCTTCATCGAAGTACAGCCGGGGGTTGTCTCCATTCTCGCGGACACGGCCCTGCGTGCTGGCGATGTGGACGAAGTCGCAGCCGAGGAAGCCCGCCGCGAAGCGGTCCACAACCTGACCAACCAGTCGGGCGATTTCGATTATGGCCGCGCCTCCGCCCAGCTAGCGGAAGCGGCAGCCCAGCTGGCGACCTTGCGCAAAATGCGCAATCGCGCCGGTCGCGGCTGAGGGTCCAATTCTCCCCTGGCCCCGGATTCTTGGGGCCGAATGGGGTATTCTGTAGCTGGGTTTACCTGGGAACGGAACACCTCAATGTCCTTAGAAGTCGTTATCCTGGCCGCCGGCCAGGGCTCGCGCATGCGTTCAAGTATGCCCAAGGTGCTGCATCTGTTGGCGGGCCAACCCCTGCTGCAGCATGTGATTGACAGCGCCCGCGAGCTGTCCCCGACCGCTATCCATGTCGTGATCGGCCACGGTGCCGACCAGGTTCGCTCCGCCTTTGACGGGCAGACCCTGTCCTGGATTGAGCAACGCGAACAGCTTGGCACCGGTCATGCGGTACTGCAGGCTCTGCCGGCTATTGGGGAGCGGAGCACGGTGCTGGTGCTCTACGGTGATGTGCCGCTGGTATCCGCGGGTATTCTGCGAGTTCTGGTGGCCGCAGCGGCCGAGACGCCGGCCCTGCTGACAGCCTCTCTGGAAGATCCCTCTGGCTACGGCCGCATCCTGCGTGACACCGACGGCGCTTTCATTGCGGTGGTGGAACACAAGGATGCAACGGAGTCCGAGCGTGCGCTGCGCGAGGTCAACACCGGCATCCTGGCAGCACCCGCCAGACTGCTGCACCAGTACTTGCCGAGCGTGGGCAACAGCAACCAGCAGCGGGAATATTACCTTCCCGATGTCCTCTCGCTTGCCGTGGCTGACGGCGTAGGGGTGCACACCGCCTCCGCCAGCAATGTGCTGGAAGTGATGGGTGTCAATGATCAATTGCAACTCAGCCGCCTGGAACGGGAACTGCAGCGGCAGCGTGCCGAGGCACTGCTGCAGGCCGGTGTCAGGCTGGCGGACCCCGCCCGGATCGACATCCGCGGCAGCCTGGAATGCGGCTGGGATGTGTTTATCGACGTGAACTGCGTGTTCGTCGGCGAGGTGGTACTGGGTGATGGTGTATCCATAGGTCCCAATTGCGTCCTCCAGGACAGCACGGTGGCTGCTGGCAGCGAGGTTCACGCGATGAGCCACCTGCAATCCGCCCGTGTTGGCAGAGCCTGCAATGTCGGGCCCTACGCCCGGCTGCGACCCGGGACCAATCTGGGCGATCAGGCCAGGGTGGGTAATTTCGTGGAGACCAAGAAAGCCAGTATCGGTGCCGGCAGCAAGGTCAACCACCTCTCCTATGTTGGCGATTGTGAGATGGGAGCCGGGGTCAACATCGGTGCCGGGACCATCACCTGTAATTATGATGGGGTCAACAAGCATATTACCCGGATCGGCGATGGCGCGTTTGTAGGCTCCAACGCGACACTGGTAGCACCGATAGACATCGGCGCCGACGGTTTTGTTGCCGCAGGCTCCACCGTAACCCGCCCGGTCGCGACTGGGGAGCTGGCTGTCGGCCGCGGCAAACAGCGCAATATCCAGGGTTGGACACGGCCGGGTAAATCAGACAAGGACTGAAACATGTGTGGAATTGTTGCCGCGGCGGCCCGTCGCGAAGTATCCGAAATCCTGCTTGAGGGGCTTCGACGGCTGGAATACCGGGGCTATGATTCCGCCGGCATGGCGCTGATCGACAGTGACCACAACCTGCTGCTGCACAAGCGTCAGGGCAAGGTTGCGGAGCTGGAGCAGGCTCAGGCCATGGACCCCAAGTACGGCTGTGTCGGGATCGCCCATACCCGTTGGGCAACCCATGGCGTACCGTCGGCGGTCAATGCCCACCCGCACCTCTCCGGGCAACGGGTTGCCGTGGTGCACAACGGCATTATCGAGAACCATGCCGAGCTGCGCACCGAGCTGCAGGCGGCTGGTTACGAGTTCCAGTCAGCGACAGACACAGAGGTTATCGTGCACCTGCTGCATCGGGAGCTGGAATCCGGGCGCAGTCTGCAGCAGGCGATGCTGGCGGTGGTTCCCCGCCTGCAGGGCGCCTACGCTCTGGCTGCCATAGATGTGGAGCACCCGGATGAGGTGGTCGGTACCCGGGAGGGTAGCCCGCTGGTGGTGGGTGTGGGCATCGGCGAGAACTTCCTCGCCTCCGACCAACTGGCCCTGCGACAGGTCACCGACCGTTTCATCTACCTGGAGGAGGGGGACCTGGTAAGAATCACGGCGACCTCGCTGGAAATCACCAACGTTGCCGGGGAGCCGGTGCAGCGCAAGATGTCGCTGATCTCGGCTCTCGAGGAGAGCACCGGGCTGGGCGATTTCGAGCACTACATGCTCAAGGAGATTTATGAACAGCCCCGGGCCCTGGCAGCCACTATCCCGGTTGCCGGTACCCGCGAGATCGATGACAGCGTCTTTGGTGCCGATGCCGGGGCAATCTTCGACCAGGTCAAGGCGGTGCAGATCGTTGCCTGTGGTACCAGTTTTCATGCCGGCATGGTTGCCCGCTACTGGCTGGAGGAACTGGCTGGCATTCCCTGTGCGGTGGAAGTCGCCTCCGAGTTCCGCTATCGCAAGCGTGTAGCACACTCCGGAACCCTGCTGGTCACCGTATCCCAGTCCGGTGAGACCGCCGATACCCTGGCGGCGCTGCGCAACGCCAAGGAAGACGCCTTTGTGGCGAGGATGGTCATTGCCAACGTGGATCACAGTTCCCTGGTGCGGGAGTCAGATCTCGTGTTCCTGACCCGGGCTGGCACCGAAATCGGCGTGGCTTCCACCAAGGCCTTCACCACCCAGCTGGCGGCATTTCTGATGTTGACCCTGGTGTTGGGCCGCAGGCATGCGCTGAGCGCCGAGGCGGCTGCGGACATCGTTTCCGCATTGCACAGTCTCCCGAACTACGTGGAGCAGACCCTGCGCCTGGACCCGGCGATCAAACGCATGGCGTCCGCGTTCATTCCCCGCCAGCATGCCCTGTTCCTGGGCCGCGGTATCCACTACCCGATCGCTATGGAAGGTGCACTCAAGCTCAAGGAGATTTCCTATATCCATGCGGAAGCCTACCCCGCGGGCGAGCTGAAGCACGGGCCGCTGGCGCTGGTGGACGCGGACATGCCGGTGGTAGCGGTGGCGCCGGGCGATGAGCTGATGGAAAAGCTCATGTCCAACCTGGAGGAAGTGCGTTCACGCGGCGCAGAACTTTATGTGTTTGCCGACAGTGACAGCCACTTTGAAGGCGACCCCCGGGCCCACGTGCTGGCACTGCCCAGCTGCCCGGAACTGCTCAAGCCCATCGTCTACACGGTGGCCCTGCAGCTGCTGGCCTATCATGTTGCGGTGCAGAAGGGGACGGATGTCGACAAGCCGCGGAATCTGGCCAAGTCTGTTACGGTGGAGTAGCGCATTGGTCACTGCCCCGAAACAGCGTAGCCGTATTTCCTGGTCGGAGTAGCAGGGGCCATGATCTCGCTCAAACAGCTCACTTACGCTCTCGCGGTTGCCGATACCCGCCATTTCAAGAAGGCGGCGGAGCGTTGTTCCATTTCCCAGTCGGCCCTCAGCACCGCCATTTCCGAACTGGAGACCCAACTCGGTACGCAGCTGTTTGAGCGCGACAACAAGAAAGTGCTGGTAACGCCCGCCGGCGAGAAGATCCTGGCCCGGGCCGCGGCGATCCAGGTGGAGCTGGAAGACATTTATCGCCTTGCCCAGACCAGCCAGGAGCCCCTGAGCTATCCCCTGAGCATGGGTGTCATTCCTACCATTGGTCCCTATTTATTGCCCAAGGTTTTACCAGCGGTGCGGCGTGACTACCCGGATTTTCGCCTCAGCATTGTCGAGGAGCAGTCTCACGTGCTGGTAGAGAAGGTGCGGAAAGGGGAGCTGGACAGCGCGGTACTTGCGCTGCCTTACAGCCATACAGGTTTGTTGGCATTTCCTTTCTGGGAAGAGGATCTATACCTGGTAACTCATCGGGACAGTCCGTTGGGCAAACGGACACGGATCAAGGCCGGGGACCTGCGCGAGCTGAGCCTGATGCTGCTCAAGGATGGCCACTGTCTCAAGGACCACGCGCTGGCGGTTTGCCACCTGCAGTCGTCCAGTCTGGACGAAACCCTGGAGGGGGCCAGCCTCTACACCCTGATCCAGATGGTGGCCGGGCATATGGGGTCTACTCTGGTGCCAGAGATGGCGCTGGATCAGCTGCTATCCGGCAGCTCGGAGCTCAACGCGCTGTACCTGGATGAGCCCGGTCCACACCGGACTATTGCCTTTATTGTGCGCCCCAACTTTGGTGGCGTTGGCAATATCGAGGTGTTGAAAGGCTTATTCAAAAGAGAGCTGGCTGCCCATGTTGCGACAGCAGTTCGGTAGCCCTGCAGGGGTTCAGGCTGGAGTGGTGCCGGGCTTCACCCCGGCACGGTAAGTCAGCTCGGATTAGCGGCCCGGAACTCGCGGATTTCGGTATTGAATTGGCCCGCCACCTCTTCCTCGGTGGAGACGGCTTCGTTATAAGCGTCGACCGACTTTTCGTACGCTGCCTGAACGCTCTTGGGGTCTGTTGCCTTGCCGTCCTCGATTTGCTTCTTGGCCGCGGTGAACTCGGCTTCCAGGCAGCCCATGTATTCGAGGTTCTCGGTCTGGAATGTCTTGACCGCCTGCTGGCCGGCGATCATCTCGTCCATGCTGGCGGACGCGCCGTCCGGCAGGCTGGGTGTTTCGGGCTGGACACAGTCCGCCATGGCCATGGAACTGCCCAGAGCCACTACTGCCAGCAGGGAATTTACAACTTTCATGGTCGTGCTCCTCAGAGGTGATGGTTGCACCTTAGCAGCACCGGGGGGCGCTGCCAAGCCGCTGCTAATGTCGCTTATTCACGGCCTACCCAGAGTCTGGATAGCTCGTACTGCTGCTCCAATGTCCTGGCCACAGTTTGCGCCTGGCTATCCGACGCCAGGCCGATAATCCGCACCCGATAGAAGGTGCTGCCATCCCGCTGGGCACTGTTGACGGTGACCTGGCCCGCTTCCGGCTTCAGGCGTGCGGCCCACTGCTCGGCCAGCCTGCGTTCGCTGTAGCTGCCAAAATTGACGAACCACTCCCCGCTGCTTGCGGGAGCGGGCTGCGCCGGGGCTGGCTGGGCCGCAGGCTGGGTCGGGCTCACGGCTCTTGCTGCCGGTTCCGGAGCGGCACGAGCGGCTGCATCCCGCTGGGACACAAGTTGCTGCTCCAGACCGGCCAGGGTGTCACTTAGCTGGCGGTTTTCATCCCGCAGCTCGCTCAGGAGGGTGCGCAACTCGCTGTTGTCTTCCTGCAGGCTGCCGAGGCTGGCACGGGCGCTGCTTACCTCTTCAGGGTTCGCGGCCAGCGCCAGCTGTGCCTGCAGATCCCGAATTTCCTGCTCCATGCCCGCCCGCTGCTTCATGACGCCGTAGCCGCCGGCGGCCAGCAGCACCAGCGCCAGCGCGGCGACGGCAATCAGGCCAACGGGCCAGGTATCGGTAAATCGTGAGGGCTCTGTAGGCCGGTACTCGTCGTCCTGCAGCTCCTCGTCTTCATCCCAGGAATCGGCATCGTCATAGTCATCAACCTCCTCCTCGGAGGAAGAGGCTTCCTGCAATGGCCTGTAAGCCGGTGGCGCGGCCCGCACCGGGGTTGGTGGTGGCACCGGTATAAACCCGGGGTCGACGGCCGCGTCCAGATCCGCGCTGTCCTGATCCTCGTCGTCGTCCAGCGGGTCGCGCACGCTGGTTTCATCATAGCGACGGAATTCAGCCTCCTCGTCGCTGTCGTGACTGAAGCTGGGCATCTCCTCTTCGCTGGAATCGTCATCCAGCCACGGGTTCCAGTCTTCCGCGGAGTTGTCCTCCTGATCGTCGCGCTTGTCGTTGCTCATTCTTTGACTCCGGTCCGCCCCTGTGGCCATCGCGAATCTTAACAGAGGGCTGCGGCCAATGCTCTGCGGCGACGACGGTAGGACAACAGGAGAGCGTAAATGCTCACTCGGAGACGCTGGATTTTGGGTAGAATATGGCGATGGATGTTTCCGATATTCTCTCCCCCTTAAACGATGCCCAGCGCGAGGCGGTCGCCGACGGCAGCCCCAATTTGCTGGTGCTCGCCGGTGCCGGCAGCGGCAAGACCCGGGTGCTGGTGCACCGTATAGCCTGGTTGATCCGGGCCCAGGACGTGTCGCCCTGGGCCATTCTCGCTGTGACCTTCACCAACAAGGCGGCGAAGGAGATGCGCTCGCGGATCGAGGAGATGCTGCACATCCCCACTCACGGCATGTGGGTGGGCACCTTCCACGGCCTTGCCCACAGGCTGCTGAAAGCGCACTGGAAGGAAGCGAAACTGCCGCAGAATTTCCAGATCCTGGACAGCGACGACCAGCTGCGGCTGGTCAAGCGCGTGTGCCGGGAACTGCAGCTGGACGAGTCCCGCTGGCCACCGCGGCAGGCCCAGTGGTACATCAATGCGCAGAAGGATGAGGGCCTGCGCGCGGCGCATATCAATCCGCCCCCCGGGGACCTGTTCGCCCAGACCATGCTGCAGGTTTACCGGGCCTATGAGATGGCCTGCGAACGCGGCGGGATGGTGGACTTCGCCGAGTTGCTGCTGCGCGCCCATGAGCTGTGGCTGTACAGCCCGGCGGTGCTGAAACACTACCGCGACCGCTTCCGCCAGATTCTCGTAGACGAGTTCCAGGACACCAATACCATCCAGTATGCCTGGCTCCGGGTGCTGGCGGGTGACCGCATCCCGGTGGTGGCAGTAGGCGATGACGACCAATCCATCTACGGCTGGCGCGGCGCCAAGATCGAGAACATCCAGCGTTTTGGCGAGGATTTCAGCGCAACGCGCATCGTGCGCCTGGAACAGAATTATCGTTCCACCCAGACCATCCTGCAGGCTGCCAACGGGGTCATCGCCCACAATTTTGGTCGCCTCGGCAAGGAGCTGTGGACCGAGGGAGAGTCCGGTGAACCCATTGCCCTCTATGCCGGCTTCAACGAACAGGACGAGGCCCGTTTTATTGTAGAACAGGCAGACTCCTGGATCAGCGAGGGCAACGAGCGCGCCTCGGTGGCGATTCTGTATCGCTCCAATGCCCAGTCCAGGGTGCTCGAAGAGGCGCTGATTCGCGGCGGCATTCCCTACCGCATTTACGGCGGTCAGCGCTTCTACGAGCGCCTCGAAATCCGCAACGCCCTGGCCTATATGCGACTGCTTACTAACCGGGGAGATGACGCAGCTGTTGAGCGTGTCATCAATACTCCGCCGAGGGGCATTGGCAGCAAGACCCTCGAGACCCTGCGCGAGCTGGCCCGGGAGCGCGGCATTCCGCTGTGGGCAGCAATCGCTGGCGCGCGCGAGGAAAAGCGGCTCCCCGCCCGCGCCCTGAGCGCGCTGGAGGGTTTTCAGGTCCTGATCAACGAACTCGATTCAGGCACCGATGAGCTGGCCCTGGAAGAGCTGGTTGAGCACGTGCTGGAGGGCTCCGGCCTGGTGGACTTCCACCGCAACGAAAAGGGCGAAAAGGGCCAGGCCCGGGTGGAGAACCTGGAGGAACTGGTCAGTGCCGCCAAGCAGTTCAGCTCCGAGGGCGAGGAGTTGTCACCCCTGCAGCAGTTTCTCGACAGCGCGGCCCTCGATGCCGGCGACGCCCAGGCCGACGCCTTCGAGGACAGCGTTCAGCTGATGACCTTGCACTCGGCGAAGGGCCTGGAGTTTCCGCTGGTGTTCCTGGCCGGAATGGAGGAGAACCTGTTTCCCCACCGCATGTCCCTGGAGGAGCCCGGCCGACTGGAGGAGGAGCGACGCCTGGCCTATGTTGGCATCACCCGCGCCATGCAGCGGCTGGTGATTACCTACGCCGAATCCCGCCGGATCCACGGCAGCGAGAGCTACAATACCCCATCACGCTTTATACGCGAGATCCCCGCCGAACTGCTGCGCGAAGTACGCCTGCATACGGCCATCAGCCGCCCGGTCAGCAGCCTGTCCCAGGCCGCAGTGCCGGAAACCGGCATTACCCTGGGCCAGCGGGTTTACCACCAGGTATTCGGCGAGGGTGTGGTGCTCAATTTCGAAGGGCGCGGTAACAACGCGCGGGTGGAGGTCAACTTTGATTTCGAGGGCAGCAAGTGGCTGGTGCTGCAGTATGCGAAGTTGCAATTGTTGTGACGGAAAGGCAAGCCTGGACCTGTTGTATGGTAGAATTTTGCACAAGGCTAACCTACTGATTTCATAAAGATAAGCAGAATACCTTATGGCCGCATCCCCCTTCGAACGCCGCTACACCCCAGCTATCATCCTGTTTCTGCTGGCCGCGCTGGTGGTCGTTATCGCACTCTGGGCCAGCGAACGCTCTGGCGGCATTGGCGCCCTCGCAGGGCGCGACGGAGTGCAGGCGGGCAGCGGCGACCAGGCCCGTTATAACTGGAAGATTGTCACTACCTGGCCCAAGAACCTGCCTGGGCTGGGCGCCGGGCCCGAGAACTTTGCCCGCATGGTTGGCGAGATGAGTAATGGCCGGCTGACGGCCCGTGTCTACGGGGCAGGGGAGATGGTCCCTGCCTTCGAAGTCTTTGATGCAGTGCGCCAGGGGGTGGCGGAGATGGGCCACGGGGCGTCCTATTATTGGAAGGGCAAATTGCCGTCATCGGTGTTCTTCACGGCTATTCCCTTCGGCATGACGGCCCAGGAGATCAACGCCTGGCTGCATTACGGCGGTGGGCTGGAACTGTGGCGGGAGTCCTATGCTCCTTCCAACCTCATCCCCTTCGCGGGGGGCAATTCCGGGGTGCAGATGGCGGGCTGGTTCCGCAACGAGATCAAGTCCCTGGCGGATCTGCAGGGCCTGAAAATGCGCATTCCCGGGCTCGCTGGCGAGGTGTTCAGCGCTGCCGGGGGAACCTCGGTGCGTATTTCCGGGGGCGAGTTGTATACCTCCCTGCAAACCGGGGTGATAGACGCCGCCGAGTGGGTGGGGCCCTACAACGACCTGGCCCTGGGCCTGCACGAGGTGGCCAAGTACTACTATTACCCGGGCTGGCACGAGCCCGGCGCCATGCTCGAGTTCATTGTCAACAAGGATGCCTACGAGGCCCTGCCGCCGGATCTGCAGGCGATAGTTACCGTGGCGGCCCGCGCCGTCAACCAGGACATGCTGGACGAGTTTACTGCGCGCAACAATTCGGCGTTGCGAGAGCTGGTCGACAACCACGGGGTACAGTTGCGGGAACTGCCGGATGATGTGATGCAGGCTTTTCACCGTGCCGGCGAACAGGCGATGAAGAATCTGGTGGCCGCGGATCCCATGTCGGCAAAGATCTACGCATCATTCATTGAATTCTACGAGGGGGTGCGTGCCTATCACCACATCTCCGAGCAGTCCTACATCAATGCCCGGGACGAGGTGCTGGGTCGGGCTGACTAGTACCCTGCCTCTCAAGGATGGGGGGTGCTAGCTGCTGATCGCGCGGGTCCTGCCCTTCTCGTCGATCGCGACGAATACGAATTCACCTTCAGTTACCTTGATCGGGTCGCCGTCGTGCTTGGAGTTGATCCACACCTCCACCACGATACGCACCGAGCTGCGGCCGATCTCCAGCACATCAGAATAGCAGGCGACAACGGCGCCGACATGCACCGGCGTGAGAAAGGCCATGCCCTCAATAGCCACGGTGGCAACACGGCCCCCCGCCACATCAGCGGCGGTTACCGAGCCGGCCATATCCATCTGCGATACCAGCCAGCCGCCGTAGATGTCGCCACTGGCATTGGTATCCCGTGGCATGGCAACAACCTGCAGTGCCAGGTCGCCTTGGGGCATGGGGGCTGAGTCGATGTCGTTCATGGAATGCCTGGTGGTTGTTAGGGTTTATGGTGTCGGCGGTGGTACCGGCCCGGGCAGCCGATCATCGCAGCGCTGCGGGCAGCCAGGTTGCCAGGGCGGGCCATATCCATAGGGCGACCAACACCAGCAACTGAATGATTATAAAGGGAATCACCCCCCGGTAGATAGCGCTGGTACGCAGCTCGGGTGGTGCTACGCCGCGCAGATAGAACAGGGCAAAGCCAAAGGGCGGGGTGAGGAAGGAGGTCTGCAGGTTGATGGCGATCATGATGCCCAGCCAGATCGGATCCACACCCATCATCAGCAGCACCGGCCCAACGATGGGCACCACCACAAAGGTGATCTCGATGAAGTCGAGGATGAACCCAAGCAGGAAGATCACCAGCATAACCACCATGGTGGCGCCGAGAACGCCACCGGGCATCTGCTCGAACCAGTGGTGGATAAGATCCTCGCCGCCAAAGCCGCGGAATACCAGGGAAAAAACCGCGGCACCGATCAGGATCATGAACACCATGCAGGTAACTTTCAGCGCATCGATCAGCGCCTCCCGCAGCCGCGCCAGGGGCATCTCACGCTTGGCAAGGGCCAGCAGCAGTGCACCCACGGCACCTACACCTGCGGCCTCGGTAGGGGTGGCCGCGCCGGCAAGGATGGAACCCAGCACCACGGCGATCAGGAGCAATGGCGGCAGCAAACTCCCCAGCAGCTCGGACAGGCCCACCGGCTCGGTTTCGATATTGGGCGCCAGCTGCGGCCGGAAGCGGGCAATTCCCAAAACGTAAGCAAGGTACAGCAGCACCAGTAGCAGTCCCGGGAGCAAGGCGCCGACAAACAGATCGCCTACGGACACGGTCTTGGGGTTGAAGACTCCCATGCCAAGCTGCGCCTGCTGGTAGGCGTTGGAGAGCACATCACCCAGCAGCACCAGGGCGATGGAAGGCGGGATGATCTGCCCCAGGGTGCCGGTGGCACAGATGGTGCCCGCCGCCAGGGACGGACTGTAGCCGCCCTTGAGCATGCTGGGCAGGGATAGCAGGCCCATGGTCACTACCGTGGCGCCAACAATGCCGGTGCTGGCCGCCAACAGCATTCCCACCAGAATTACCGCAATGCCGAGGCCGCCGCGCAGGGAACCAAAACTGCGCGACATGGTGCCAAGCAGCTGTGCGGCGATCCGGGATTTCTCCAGGATCACGCCCATAAGGATGAACAGTGGCACCGCGATCAGAGTGTCATTGTTGATGGTGCCGAAGATACGCGCCGGCAGCGCCGCCAGGAACGCCGGGTCGAAATGGCCCGCGATAACGCCCACTGCGGCAAAGGCGAGCGCCGTGCCGGCCAGGGTGAAGGCCACCGGGTAGCCGAGCATCAGCAGCAGGCAGATGGCGGCGAACATGTAGAGCGCGATGTAACCGTCCATCAGCTGTCGCCCTCTACCAGGATGGCAGCGTTACGCAGGGTTTCCGACACCGCCTGCAGAAACAGGTTGATGGCCAGCAGTGGCAGCAGGCTTTTCAGCAGGAATACGGCCGGAACGCCGCCGGCCTCTGCTGAGCTTTCGCGAATAATCCAGGATGCTTCCACGTAGTCCCAGCTGGAGACGAGTATGAATCCACACAGCGGGATTAAAAACAGGATGCCGCCAACGGCGTTGATCCAGGCCTGACCGCGTGGCGAGAATCGCCGATAGAAGATGTCCACCCGCACATGACCATCGTGTTTCAGCGTGTAGGCCGCCCCCAGCATGAACACGCATCCGTGCAGGTAGATAATTGCCTCCTGAGCCATGATCGAGCCGGTGTTGAACCCGTAGCGCAGCAACACTACCGCGGCAGTCAGCAGGGCCATTGCGAGCAACAGCCAGGCCAGGAGCTTGCCACAGGCATCGGTAAAGCGGTCAATGGTGCTGACAGTAAGCGGTAGCAGGGCCATCAGTTATTGGTCTTTTTGATCAAACCGGTGCAGAGTATCATAGGGTCTGTAATCAGGTGCAAGCTGCGACAGCCTGCGCGGCCCGGCCAACCTGCGCGGCCCGACCCGAGAATGCCCACGACGGACACAATCCCATGCTGACACTGATCTCACCAGCGAAAACGCTGGATTTTGACATGCCTCCCACGACCCGCAGAAGCACCCAACCCCGTTTCCTGGAACAATCCATGGCGCTGGTGGAAGACGCCCGTAAACTGGATCCGACCGCTATTCGCGAGCTTATGGGTGTCAGTGAGGCCATCGCCGCTCTCAACCATCGCCGCTTCCACAACTGGGCCACGCCCTTCAGCCTGGAAAACGCCAAGCAGGCGGTGCTGGCATTTCGCGGCGATGTCTATAACGGGCTGGATGCGGACACCCTGGGCAAGGCAGAGCTGGATTTCGCCCAGCAGCACCTGCGGATTCTCTCGGGCCTGTATGGCTTGCTGCGACCACTGGACCTGATGCAGCCCTACCGCCTGGAGATGGGGTTAAAGTTTGCCAATCGCGGTGGCAGCAATCTCTACCAGTTCTGGGGCGAGGAAATTACCCGGGCCATCAATGCCCAACTTGGAAAAAGCGGAAGCCGGGTGCTGGTCAATCTCGCCTCCAATGAGTACTTCAAGGCGGTCAAACCGCGGGCGCTGGAGGCGGATATCATTACCCCGCAGTTTCGAGACCTGAAGAACGGCAAGTACAAGGTGATCAGCTTCTACGCCAAAAAGGCGCGGGGTCAGATGGCGCGGTTCATTATCGAGAATCGCTTGAATGACGCGGAGGGCCTGCAGGACTTCAGTGTCGACGGCTACCGTTACAACCGCCGGGAGTCTGGCCCGAGGGAGCCGGTGTTTACCCGCAAGGCACCCCCCGCCTGAGCTACGCCCCGGCGTCTACAACAACGATAACAGGGAAATTTCATGAGCGACGAGACACCGATCCACCAGGTCATCATTATAGGCGCCGGCATGTCCGGCCTGTGCATGGGTATCCGCCTGCAGGCCATGGGCATAAACGACTTTGTCATTCTCGAGAAGTCCGCCGGGGTTGGCGGCACCTGGTATGACAACACCTATCCCGGTGCCTGCTGCGATGTCCCGTCGGTGCTCTACAGCTACTCCTTCGAGCCCAACCCGAACTGGTCCCGCAAATATTCTCCGCACGACGAAATCCGCGCTTACTTTGAGCACTGCGCCGACAAATACGGTTTACGCGCTCGCCTGCGTCTGTCGACCGCGGTGCGCTCGGCGCGTTTCGACGAGAGCGCCGGGGAGTGGGAGGTGACGCTGGACTCCGGCGAACAGCTGCGCGCCAGGACAGTCGTCAGCGGCCTGGGCCAGCTCAATGTCCCCAACACACCGGAGATCGCGGGAGCGGACGCCTTTCCCGGTGAAACCTTCCACTCGGCGCGCTGGCGCCACGATATTGATCTCAGCGGCAAGCGCGTTGCGGTCATCGGCAATGCTGCCAGCGCGCTGCAGTTCATTCCCCATATCGCCCGCCAGGCGACACAGCTGTATGTATACCAGCGCAGCGCGAACTATGTGATCAAGCGCAATGACAGCGATTACAGTGAAGCCGAAAAGAGTCGTTTCGCAAGCTGGCCCTGGCTGCAGAAACTGCACCGGGCCGGGGTTTATATCCGCGGCGAGCTGCTGTTCTACCCGGTACTGCGCAACAGTCGGCTGCTGCGGCCGTTGTGGGAAAAATGGGCTCGGGAACACCTGGAAGAGCACATTCAGGATCCGGAGCTGCGCCGCAAGCTGACCCCGGATTATCCGGTTGGCTGTAAACGCATCCTGGTGGCAGACGACTATTACCAGGCTTTCGCCCGCGACAACGTGGAACTGGTCACTGCACCCATCACTGCCATCGATGAACAAGGGGTGGTCGCGGCAGACGGCGCGGCGCGGCCGGTGGATGTCATTATCTATGGCACCGGGTTCAACACCTTGGCGATGCTGTCGGGAGTGGACTTCACCGGTGTCGGCGGGCGCAGCCTGAAGCAGGCCTGGGCACAAGGGGCCGAAGCCTACCGCGGTGTCTGCGTCGCCGGTTTCCCCAACCTGTTCATGCTCTATGGCCCCAATACCAACCTGGGCAGCAATTCCATAATTTTTATGGTCGAGCGGCAGGTGAACTATGTTGCTGCCTGCATCGACAAGCTGCTGGCTCATGATCTGCGGGCTCTGGACGTGAATCCCGCCGTCATGCGCGCCTACAACGACCATATGCAGGGTGACCTGGCCGGGACTGTGTGGGTAGCCAACTGCGACAGCTGGTACAAGAATGCGGCGGGCAAGGTGGTGAACAACTGGCCCCGGTCGACGCTGTACTACTGGTGGCACATGCGCTCGCCGGATTTCGCCGACTTCGATATGCGCTGAGGGCGTCAGGCTGCCGCTCAGCTGTCCTGGCGGAAGGGCAGCAGGGTGCGGCCTCCTGTCGATAGGCCTCAATGTGCGGCCGCTCGCGGCGGGTAAAGTCGGCGACGGCCGCCGCCAGCTGCGGATCGGCTATCCAGTGATTGGAAAAAGTCTGCACCGGGCGGAAGCCGCGCTGGATCTTGTGTTCGCCCTGGGCGCCGGGGTCAAAGCGTTGCAGACCCTCGCGGATGCAGTACTCGATCCCCTGGTAATAGCAGGCCTCGAAGTGCAGGCAGTCGAAATCCTCGATACAGCCCCAGTAGCGCCCGAACAAGGTGCTGTCCGAGCGAAAATACAGCGCAGCGGCTACCGGCCGTCCCCCGTGCTCCGCGACCACCATGATGACCTGCTCTCCCAGGGCCGGTGCGGTCTGCAGGAAGAAGTCCCGGGTCAGGTAGCCGCCGTGGCCGCTGCGCCGGGCGTAGGTCAGCTG
>JBGTGB010000205.1:0-6870 GCA_041746975.1 Haliea sp.
GGGCCTGCTTGCGGTTGGCGGCGTTCAGCGGCAGGTTACGGCGAGCACACCAGTCCTGTAGGTGAGCCAGGGCCTCGGGGTGTTCGGTCAGCTCCACGCCCGCAGCGGCCGCCAGCACCTCTGCCGTCAGGTCGTCCACGGTGGGGCCGAGGCCGCCGTTGATGATAACGGTATCCGCCTGGGCCGCCATGGCCAGCAGCTCCGCCTGCAGCAACGCGCTGTCGTCGCCCACAGTGACCTTGCGATAGACCCCGAGGCCAATCTCCGCCAGACGCAGTGCAATCATGGCGGAGTTGGAGTCGACGGTATCGCCACTCATGACTTCATTGCCGGTCAGCAGCAGCTGCACCTGGGGGTCGCTTTGCACGCGCGTGCTCCTCGAGAAATGTGCTAAGTGTAGTGCCAATGCTTTTCCCGGGGCAAAGTGCTACTTTTGCCAGCTCCGAAGTTGAGCACACATCTCATCATGCAGAGGGCAGCAAGCTGATGACCCGGTATTGTCCACTATGTAGCGCCACCCTGGCGCGGAACCGGGTCGGCGGGGAGTTGCGCAACCACTGGCGCTGCGAGGGCTGCGGGCATATCCATCGTGACCACCCCATGGTCGTCCTGACCACGTTTGTTGCCTGCGGCAAACGTCTTTTGTGGGTGCAGCGCGCCCTGCCGCCGAAAGTGGGTGCCTGGGCGATTCCCGGCGGCTTTATGGAGCTGGGCGAAACCCTGGCAGAGGGCGCCGCGCGCGAACTGCGGGAAGAGGCAGGTGTGGTGTTGCCCGTCACCGATTTGCAGTTCTACATGATGGGCACGATCACCTTCATCAACCAGATCTATGTCGCCTTTCGCGCCAAAGTTCCCACCCAGGACACCTGCGCCGGGAGAGAATCCCTGGCCTGCCGATATTTTTCCCGGGAGGATTGCCCCTGGGATGAGGTCGCCTACCCGGAGGTCAATGACGCCATAGTTCAGGCCTACGACGACCTTGAGTCCGGCACTTTTGCGATCTGGCATACGGAGATGACAACCGGCCAGTACCAGCGCCACAAGGTCCGACAGCAGTCCTGAGCGTGCAGCGCGGGCCATGCCAGGGTCAACTATGCTAAGCTGCGGCCCCATCCCCCAACCTGCAAATGGACAGTATTCATGGCGCTACTTCCCGAGGTGGAACTGGCCACCGATGAGCAGAAAGTCAGCTATGGCTTCGGCCTGCAGTTCGGCGACCAACTGCTACGCAACCGGTTCGACGGGCTCGACCTGCAGGCGGTCACGGCCGGCATTCGGCACTGGTTCGAGCAGCAGCAATCCCTGCTGGCCGATGGCGAGTTGAACCCCAGCTACGAAGCCATCAAGGCCAAGCAGCAGGCAGCGGCCAACGCCGTCGCCGCCCAGCGGCAGCGGCTGGCGGAGCAATTCCTGGATAGCAATGCCGCGCGGCCAGAGGTGACCACTACCGCCAGCGGCCTACAATATGAGGTGCTGGAAGCCGGCAGCGGCGCCAGCCCCGGTCCGCGCAGTAACGTGGTAACCCACTACCACGGCACCTTTGTTGACGGCACGGTATTCGACAGTTCGGTGCAGCGCGGCGAGCCCGCCCAGTTCGGAGTGCACCAGGTCATACCAGCCTGGACCGAAGCCCTGCAACTGATGGGCATCGGCGACAAGTGGCGCATCGCCTGCCCGCCGTCGCTGGCCTACGGTGAACAGGGCGCGGGCGACAGCATCCCCCCCAACACACCACTGGTATTCGAGATTCATCTGCTCGAGATCAGGGATTGAAGCAAATGCAGGCCGCGACCATACATCTGCCCAGAATCCTCCGCTTCGGCGCCGGCGCCAGCCAGACCCTGGTGGAGACGCTTAAGGAACTTGGATTGGCGCGGCCGCTGCTGGTGACCGACCCCTTCCTGGTACAGCAGGGCTTTAGCGAGCGCCTGTTGGCACCGCTGACGGCAGCCGGTATTCCCAGTGCGGTGTTTGGCGACTGCGTTCCCGACCCCACCACTGACAGCCTCGCCGCCTGCCTGCAGGTGCTGCGAGCGGGTGACTACGACTGCCTGGTGGCGCTGGGCGGCGGCAGCTCCCTGGATACCGCCAAGGCAGTAGCGGTGCTGGCGCTGCACGGCGGCGAAATGCGCGACTACAAGGTGCCGGCGAGCATTGATAGCGGCCTGCCGGTCATCGCCATCCCGACTACTGCCGGCACCGGCGCTGAAGTAACCCGCGCGGCAGTCATTACCGATACTGCGCGCCAGGAAAAAATGTTGTGTATGGGCCTGGGGCTGGTTCCGGTTGCCGCACTGGTGGACTTCGAGCTGACCCTGAGCATGCCCCATCGGCTGACCGCGGATACGGGGCTGGACAGCCTCTGCCATGCCATCGAGGCCTATGTCAGCCGCAAGGCCAATCCATTTACTGACAGCATTGCCCTCGCCGCCATGCAGAGCATCAATGAACATATTCGCACCGCCTGTGCCCAACCTGACAACCGCAGGGCGCGGGAGGCGATGATGCTGGCGGCCACCCAGGGAGGGATCGCCTTCGCCAATGCCTCGGTGACCCTGATTCACGGCATGAGCCGACCCATCGGTGCCCTGTTCCATGTGCCCCACGGGCTCAGCAACGCCATGCTGGTGGCGGAAGTTACCGCCTGGTCCGTGGGCCATGCCCCGGAGCGCTACGCCCGCTGCGCCCGCGTCATGGGCATGGCCGGTGCCCACGACAGCGACGCACTGGCTGCGGACAAACTGGTGGCCGGACTGCGGCAGCTGACGGCTGATCTGCAGGTGCCCGGCCCCGCGGCCTGGGGGATCGCCGAGGAAGACTGGTTCGCTGCCCTGGCGACCATGGCGGAACAGGCGCTGGCGTCGGGATCTCCGGCAAATAATCCTCGGATTCCGCAGCTGGCGGACATCGACCTGCTGTACCGTCGGGTCTGGGGCGGCTGAGACCAGCCACCCGGCGGCGCGGTCAGCTACCCCTGTTACCTACCCTTTGTTACCTACCAATGCCAGCCTGCTTTGGCTAAACTGCGCAGCCCTTTCCAGCAATTTCTCCG
Organism: Haliea sp.; assembly: GCA_041746975.1. GTDB lineage: Bacteria > Pseudomonadota > Gammaproteobacteria > Pseudomonadales > Halieaceae > Haliea. The sequence goes on from JBGTGB010000205.1 coordinate 3,053, forward strand.
GGAGACTCCTGCATGAAACGCGTTGTTTTCAACCAGAAAGGTGGCGTTGGCAAGACCAGCATTACCTGCAACCTGGCAGCCATCAGCGCCGCCCGCGGCCTGCGCACGCTGGTTATTGACCTGGATGTGCAGGGCAACAGTACTCATTACCTGGTGGGCGAGATTGATGCGGACGCCTTCCCGGCAGAGGCCCAAGGGGTGGCCGGATTGTTCAAGCAGACGGTGGGCTCGCGCAAGATGCGCCAGAACCCGGACTCCTTTGTCTGGGAGACGCCCTGGGAGAACCTGTTCCTGCTGCCTTCCAGCCCGGTTCTGACCCAGCTGGAGAAGGAGCTGGAGTCACGTTACAAGATCTACAAGTTGCGCGACGCTCTGCAAAAGCTGGATCAGGAGTACGACCGGGTTTATATCGATACGCCGCCCAACTTCAATTTCTACTCCAAGTCGGCCCTTATCGCGGCTGACACCGTCCTGGTGCCTTTCGACTGCGACAGTTTCGCCCGCCAGAGCCTGTATTCGCTGATGGAGAATATCGCCGAGCTGCAGGAGGATCACAACCCCGACCTCGAGGTCGAGGGGATTGTCATCAACCAGTTCAACAGTCAGGCGCGGCTGCCCGGCGAACTGGTAGCCGAGCTGGAGGAGGAGGGCTACCCGGTATGCCGTACCTATCTCAACACTTCAGTGAAGATGAAGGAGTCACACCGGGAGCACCGGCCGCTGGTGGACATGGCCCCCAGCCACAAGCTGACCCTGCAGTTCCTCGAACTCTACGACGAGCTTGAAGGACGGGGCGCGTAGCCGGGGCGCCCAGCGGGCCCCTGCTCAGGTCTCGGGCAGCAGGCCGCCGGCCTTCTGCACCGCGTCCACGTACTCGTCCAGCAGGCGGTAGATGACCTGGCGACAGGACTCCACGCTGTTGATCTGGCCGATGACCTGGCCGCAGGGGTTGAAGGCGACTTTCTGGCAATCGCCGGCATCCGCATAGACCGCGGTGCGACGGATACCGTCCGACGTCACCAGGCCCTGCAAAGGCATCCCCAGCGGGTCGGGCGTATCGGCCCGGTCCCAGGCCTCAGTCCACTCGCTCTTGAGCATGCGGCAGGGCTTGCCGGTCCAGGAGCGGGAGCGCACCGTGTCCTCGCTGGTGGCCTTGAGCAGGGACTCGCGCTGGGCCGATTGGATATGGGCTTCCTCTACCGTGAGCCACAGGGAACCGGTCCAGACGCCGGCGGCACCCATGGCCATGGCGGCGGCGATCTGGCGGCCATTGCCGATGCCGCCCGCGGCGAGCATGGGCAGGTCGCCGATGGCGTCGACTATCTGCGGCCAGAGTACAATTGAGCCGACGTCGCCGGTATGGCCGCCACCCTCACCACCCTGGGCGATGACAAAGTCCAGCCCCGCGTCCTTGTGCGCAACGGCCTGCTTGACCTTGCCGCAGAGGGCGCCAATCAGGCGCCCGGAATCCTTGACCTGCTTGATCTTTTCCGCCGGCGGTGTCCCCAGGGCGTTGGCGATCAGGCGGCACTTGGGCCGGGTCAGGGCCTCCTCCAGCAGCGGCGTGGCGGTGGCGTCAGTCCAGCCCATCAGGCCCATGGTCTTGCTGCCGTCGGGCCACTCCGGCACGCCGGCGTTGGCCAGTAACTGCTGGGCGAAGTCGATATGCTCCTGTGGCACCATTCGCCAGAGTTCCTTTTCCATCTCCTCGGCGGACAGGGCGCCCATGCCCTCGTATTTCTGCGGGATGACGATGTCGACGCCGTAGGGCTTGTCGCCGATGCGTTCGTCGATCCAGTCCAATTCTTCTTTCAGCTGTTCGGGGCTGAAGCCGACTGCGCCGAGAACGCCGATACCACCGGCCTTGCTGACGGCCACCACAACATCGCGGCAGTGGGTGAAGGCAAAAATGGGGTAGTCAATGCCCAGACGTGTGCACAGTGAGTTGGCCATGGCTGCTCTCCAGATGACGGTGCGGGGTGACAGTATTCTAGCTTCGCTGCGGTCAGGCAATGGTGGCAATGGGCCAGCAAAACTGGCGCATCTGTTCAGGCTTCGGGGCTTGCCTGCATATAACCATATAAACTCAAGTTATTTGTCACAGTCGTCCTGATTCTTTAGAGTTCCCGGTCTTCGACCATAACGGCAGCCCCGACCGCTTGTGAGTATTGACCTGAACAGCGCCAACGCCGCCCTCCGTGGGGCCAGTGCGACCGCCATCGTCCAGTGGGCGCTGGCGCTGGGCAAGCCCACCATCGCTACCACCAGCATGGGCCGCAACGCGGCGGTGATGCTGCATCTGGTCAGCTCCGTAGACTCCACGGTGCCCACCGTCTGGGTGGATACCGGCTACAATCTGCGCGATACCTATGTGGTGGCAGAGCGCTTGATCCGGGATCTGGACCTGGATATCCGCGTCTACAGCCCGCTCATGACCTCCGAGCGTCGCAACGCGATCATGGGTGGTATACCTACCGTTGATGAGGAGGAGCGGCACCTGGAGTTCACCCGCCAGGTCAAGCTGGAGCCCTTCGCCAGGGCACTGGCCGACCTGCGGCCGGAGGTCTGGTTTACGGGCATCCGCAGGGACGAAACCGAGCACCGCAAGACTCTGGACATCGTTTCCACGGATGACCGCAGGATCCTCAAGGTAGCACCCCTGTTCTACTGGTCAGACGAGGATCTGGAGCAGTATATGGCGCAGTACCAGTTGCCCAGCTGCCGCCACTACTTTGACCCGACCAAGGTGCACGACGGTCGCGAGTGCGGCCTCCACACCGCGGCCTAGTTGTGATCTATCAATAGCCTGTTCGCCTCTCTGCAGCTTAGCCTTCTTGGCGCTATAATCAGGGCAGGCTTGCCCATGGGGCAGGCCGGGAGGTTGCCATGGCACAGTTTCCCTGTTTGCGGACCGTAGCGACGCTGTTTGGTGTCGTCCTGCTGGCGGCCTGCGCGACAGTTGACGGTCCCACTGTTGCCTCACGCCAGCTGCCACCACTGGTTCACGGTGGCACCCCGATCACCCTGGCGGAGGTGGCCACACTGCCTCCGGGCCCTGACCTGCTGGCTTTGACCCCGGAAATGCGGGCTTTTGTGGCTCGCTATGCCCCACCCCGCGGAGGTACCCGCCAGCGCCTGCTGAGCTTGCATGAGGCAGTCAAGGGCCAGGGCGCCCTGGGGGTGGTCTACGATCCCTTCGCCGATGGGACCGCGGCAACGGTGTTTCGCCAGGGCACTGCCAACTGTCTGTCCTTTGCCCATCTGTTTGTAGCCCTGGCCCGGGAGGCGGGCCTGGATGCCCGTTACCAGTGGCTGGAAGTGCGCCCGCAGTGGACGCGCATGGGTGAGCGCATCGCGGTGCGCCTGCATGTGAACGTGATGGTGCGGATGCCCTCGGGCGAACAGTTCATGGTGGATATTGACCCGCTGCAGACGCGGGACATTGCTGCGTCCAGGTTGCTGGACGATACGGATGCGGCGGCGCTGGACCACAATAATATCGCCATCGAGGCCCTGTCACGGGGGGATCTCCAGGCTGCGTGGAGCCAACTGGCGCTGGCCCTGCAGCTGAGTCCCCGCCTCTCCCATCTGTGGGTAAATCTCGGTGCCGTGTACCGCCATGCCGGCCAGTTCAGCGAGGCGGAGTGGAGTCTGTTCCAGGCCCTCGCCATCGATCGCAGTGATCGCTCCGCGATGAACAACCTGGTGGTGCTGTACGGGCAGATGGGCCGTAACGACGAGCGCGATTACTGGGTTGATCGGATTGACCGTCACCGCGATCGCAATCCCTTCTATCACGCCTGGCTGGGAGACAGGGC
>JBGTGB010000206.1:0-3469 GCA_041746975.1 Haliea sp.
GGCGCAGCGGCCCGCGCAGGCGCGATAACCGTGGCGGCCGCCGTCGCGCAGCCGGCGTGCAACAACAGGTCGGCGAAATTGTTGCGTCCCGCCAGGTGCTCAGGCGCCCTGCGTAAAAGGCGCTGGTACAGCGCTGCCGCAGGTTCCGGGTCGGCGTCCGTGCGCCGGGCGTTGGCGGTGGCAAAGAGGATATCCGGTTCCTCCGGCCAGCGCGTATGCGCACGCTCCCAGGCAGACTGCACGGCCGCGGGATCCAACTGCTCCTCCTGGCGTGCCAGGGCTGGCCCGATACTGTCTGAATTGGCGCTAGCCGGTAGCTCCCCGGGCTCCGGAACCACTATCCCCCAGTAGTCCGCCCGCGCCCAGCTGGCCAGAAAACGGTTCCAGGGCTCCAGCCGACGCCGCTCGGTGCCCGAGCGGAGGATGACCCGTTCACGCGCCGGCTCGTAGCCGATAACGACCGCGTAGTGCCAGCGGGGCATCGAACGCAGCCCCAGATTCTGCAGAACCAGTACCGGGTTCCCAGCGTCCAGCTCGGCCAGCAGTGCCTCGGGGCCCGGATGCAGGGGAAAGGGAATGCGCCTGGCCCGGCGGGTGGCCGCCAGCAACTCCAGCTGCAGGCTGCCCTGGCGACCGGGAATGTAGACCTGGGGCACAAGGTCCTCCGGGCTGATGGCCACCCCGCTGTGAACCAGAACCGTGGCCAGCGCGGCCGGACCGCACTGGTACTCGTTCTGGGGGAAAAAAGGCACCGTCGCGAGCTCGCTGACAGCTTTCGTTGGTGCGGGAGGGGTGGTGGACGCGCAGGCGCTTGTCAGCGTTATTAGCGCCAGTACCCTGATATATCTGGACACGGCAGATCCCCCGTGAGCTGCGGTGTGGCAAGTATGAACGGGGAGTTTTGCAGGTGAAGATCAAATTCTGGTGAAGACGTTGGTGATGTCGAGGAGATCCAGCACCAGAAGCACGAGGAACAGGGCCCCGAGCACACCCAGTGCACTGCCGCCGGCGGGCAATGCATCCAGGTTTTGCGCCAGCTGCTGCAATTCAGCGTTCGACAAGGCGCCAATACGCTCCATGGCATCCGCATGGCTGACTCCCATGGCCACCAACTGTTGCTGGACAACTTCGCTGGCCAATACTGCATCGATCTGTGCGAGTTGTTCGCCGCGATGCTGCTGGGCGAAGTGCTCCGCATTGCCGATGATGGCGGCCTGTGCTGTACCCACCGTGCTGGCGACCAGAAAGGCGACAATCTGCAGCATGATAAACAAGCGGGATTTCAACATGATGTGTCCTCGTATGATGGCGTGGGCGGAATAGTATAGGCAAAAAGTGCGGGAGGTTTAAAGAATTACCGGGCAAATGTTTATACTGTACGCGACCAGCAGGGAGAGCCCTCAGTGGTGACAGGAGTAAAAAAACGAGAGCAGTGGCCGGCATGACACCGGCTGTTCCGGTGCGTGATGCCGCCACGGTTATCCTGGTCCGCGCGCGTGCTACCCGCCCGCAGGTGTTGATGGGGCAGCGCGGGGCGAAGGCAGTCTTCATGCCCAATAAATTTGTCTTCCCCGGCGGCGCCGTGGACCCCGATGATGCGCGGGTGCCCCTGGCGGGGAAGGTAGGGGACGTGTGCGCAACGCGGCTGGCGGAGGGAGCGGTGGCGGAGCGCGTACACGCCCTGCAGGCGGCCGCCATACGCGAGGTCTGGGAAGAGTCCGGCCTGGTGCTGGGCACACCCGGGGAGTGGCCAGGCAAGGTGCCTGGAGACTGGGAAGGTTTCTGTGCGACCGGTCACCTGCCCTGCGCGGCCGCCTTTCGCTATGTGTTCCGGGCGATCACCCCCGCGGGCCCGCCACGGCGCTTTGACGCGCGCTTTTTCCTGGTGGATGTGTCTGCGGTCGCCGGCGACCCGGACGACTTTTCCCGCGCCTCTGATGAGCTGTCGCAGTTGCAATGGATTTCGTTGGACGAGATCGGTACTCTCGATCTGGCCCTGATCACCGAGGTCGTGTTGGGCGAGGTGGTCCAGGTTCTGACCTGCGCCGGTCCGCCACCGCAGGTGCCCTGTTTCCGCGACGAAGACGAGCAGCGGGTCCTGCTGCGGCGTCAGGCGCGGCTGTCCTAGTTCAGTGCAGGACCCGGTCGGGACGCATTTCCGCCTGCAATTCGTTCTGGCGGCTGGCAGCCTGCTCCTGCACATGGGTGCGCAGGCGGCCAATCACGCTGGTCATGACGTCGATGGTCTGGCTGATCTGGTCCAGCGCCATCAGGACGGTCTCGCTGTCCTTCGGGGTGTTGTCGCGGTTTTCCATATCAGGTCCTCGGTTGGTGGGTCAGTCCCAATTCAGTGCGCCGCCGGTCTGGTATTCAATCACCCGGGTCTCAAAGAAATTTTTCTCCTTGCGCAGGTCCATGATCTCGGACATCCACGGAAACGGATTCTGTGCCCCGGGGAACTGCTCCGGCAGACCCAACTGGGACAGGCGCCGGTTGGCAATGAAGTGCAGGTACTCCTCCATCATTGCCGCGTTCATTCCCAGCACCCCCCGGGGCATGGTGTCGCGCGCGTACTCGATTTCCAGCTGGGTGCCCTCCAGGATCATCAGGATCACCTCCTGCTGGAACTGTTCGGTCCACAGCTGGGGGTTTTCCAACTTGATCTGGTTGATCACGTCAATGCCGAAGTTCAGGTGCATGGACTCGTCACGGAGGATGTACTGGAACTGCTCGGCGACGCCGGTCATCTTGTTGCGGCGGCCCATGGAGAGAATCTGGGTAAAGCCGCAGTAGAAGAAAATCCCCTCGGTCACCGCGTAGAAGCCGATCAGGTTGCGTAGCAGGGTCTGGTCGTTCTCGACCGTGCCGGTCTTGAACGTGGGATCAGAGATTTCGTGGGTGTGGCTGATGCTCCAGGCCGCCTTCTTGGCCACCGAGGGCACTTCCCGGTACATGTTGAATACTGCGCCCTCGTCCATGCCCAGTGACTCAATGCAGTACTGGTAAGCGTGAGTATGGATGGCCTCCTCGAACGCCTGCCGCAGCAGGTACTGGCGGCACTCCGGGTTGGTGATCAGGCGGTAGATGGCCAGCACCAGATTGTTGGCGACCAGGGAGTCGGCAGTCGAGAAATAACCCAGGCTGCGCATGACGATGCGGCGCTCGTCCTCGGACAGCCCCTCGGGGCTCTTCCAGGTGGCGACGTCGGCGGTCATGTTGATTTCCTGCGGCATCCAGTGGTTGGCGCAGCCATCGATGTACTTCTGCCAGGCCCAGTCGTATTTGAAGGGCACCAGCTGGTTGAGATCGGCACGGCAGTTGATCATCGCCTTCTCGTCTACCGACACCCGCGCCGCGCCCATCTCCAGCTCTTCTAGGGCTGTAGCCAGATTCAGGTTTTCCAGCGCCTTCGCCGCCGCCGCGATGTTCTCCGCTGCCTCGGTATCGGCGGCGACCTGCGCCGCCGGCA
>JBGTGB010000207.1:0-3338 GCA_041746975.1 Haliea sp.
GCTGCCGGTGCCGGTGGACAGCGCGGGCAACCGTACCGAGGGCACCCACAACCGCCTGGATCACCGCAACCTGCTGTTCCGGGAAACCGACGCGATCGGGCATCCCCTGAGCCTGCTGGCTACAGCCGTCGAGGCGGGCGGGCTGGTCTGTCCCTCCCAGGCCACACCTTTCGTACCGTATTTTCAGTCCGGCCTGGATGCTCTGGCCTGGCGGCTGGAGGTCCCGGAAATGCTCTATCCCGCCAGCCTGATTCCCGGCCTGCGTGAGGTGGGCCACTGGCCGCTGCAGACCTGGGGCGGCCTATACCCCCGCACCGGCTGGACCACCCAGTCAGAAGAACCCAAGGGCGCGGCGATCAATGCCCAGCGCGCGGGCGATATCGTCACCCGTACGGGCCAGCCGCACGTCTATCTGCCACTGCAGGGACCTTACACCGCTGACGTGCGTCTGTGGCCACTGGGGCCGCTGGTGGAGGGCAATGCCCGTACCGGCACTTGGCAGATGCTGGCACCGCGTGCGGACAACAGCTGCGCCGTGTTCGGCACCAACGATCTTTTAAGCGCCGTGGGCTGGGGCGGTGGCCGTGTCGATCCCGGCGGCGACTACGCCTGGACCCTGTGGCGTCCCTATCAGTGCTGCCAGCGCGAGGGCGAAGTGTTTATTACCGACATCAACTGGACGGACTTCCCCTGATGCGACAGTACTGTTCCAACACCGCAAAGGGCGCTATCGCTATCCTCCTGCTGTCGCTGCTGGCTTCCCCCGCCACGAAGGCCGCGGAAGGTCCTACAGAAGACAGCTTCTGGTACTACGAGATCGGCGGTGCTCAGCCGGTATCCGCACCGCCCAACCCACTGGTGACCTCGGTGACCCTCGGCGGCTCGGCCCAGCTCGGTCTGGGCTACAGCTGTGCCAAGTTCGATCCCCTGTTGGCGGTGACCCACACCCTGAACAACATCAAGTCGGGCGTGGATGACATGATGAACGCGATGACCGCCGCGGCATCTTCCGCCATCGCCGCGCTGCCGGCCCTGATCCTGCAGCGGGCCAACCCAGGCCTCTACGACCTGTTCCAGAATGCGTTGTTAAAAGCCGAGGAGACCATGAAACTCGCCACCAAAACCTGCGAGCAGATGGAGGCCGAGATCGCCAGGGGCAAGAATCCCTACGCGGACCTGATCACGCTTTCAAAAGGCAATGACTGGAAAGTGCAGATGGGCATCGGCTCCAACGATGCGGTCAGTGCCAAGGACGCCGTGGAGTCCGCCAACGGCGACAACGGCGTGCCCTGGATCGGTGGTCAGGCCGGTGGGTCCGGCCAGCCGGTGCTGCGCTTTACCGGGGATCTGGTCCAGGCCGGCTACAACATCACCCTGAACCGGCCCATCACCGAGACCGCCCCGGTGCCCGCCAGCGACGCCACCCGGCTGTCGGAGATCTGGGCTTCACCCGTACAGGCGCGTGACTGGGTCGTGGATGTGGTGGGGGAGAATATCGTGACCACCTGCGATACCTGCCGCAAGGACAGTATTCCGGGTACCGGCCTGCTGCCCACGCTGTACCGTGAATCGGCCGCCGTCACGGTCGAACTGCAGGCGCTGGTGGCGGGGGATGTCCCACCCACCCGGACCAACCTGAAAGAGGTCACCGCCCCCGGGGTCGCCGTCACCCGGCAGGTCATCGAAGCCATCCGCGAGATGCCCGCCACGGAGCAGGCCTTGATCACCAATCGGCTGGTCGCTGAGATCAGTACCGCCCGCACGGTTGAAAAGGCCCTCTACGCCCGGCGCTTGCTGCATTCCGGCCGTCAGGTACCGGAGGTCTACGCCACCGAGGTCGCGCGCCAGCACGCGGACACCGCCATCGCCGAGCTCGATAAGGAAATTGAAAGCCTGCTGTTTGAAACCCGGGTGCGCCGTGAGGTGGTGTCGGAAACCGTCACCGTGCTCCTGCAGCGCGCCGCGGCCCGGCGCCAGTCCGCCCTGGACATTCCGCAGGCAGCCCCGCGCGATCCGAAACCCCTGAGCCATGGCCGCGTCCAGTAAACCCCGGCACCAGCGCCGCTCCTGGCTGGTGGGCTGTTGTCTATTGGCATTCCTGGCCGCCCTGGGGATCGTCCTGCTACTCTGGCAGGCCGTGGCCCTGAGCTCCCTGGCCACCGTCGCCCAGCGTGTCAGCGAGGCCAAACCGCTGCTCGGGGCAGTGCGCCTGGGCCTGATCGCACTGCTGGCCCTTCTGTGGCCCTGGCTCAGCGATTGGTTATGCAAAAATCGGCATAGCCCACTCTCGACAACCGAGTCCAATCGCCTCCGCTGGCGGGTCGTCGGTTGGCTGGTGGCCATCGAACTGTTGATCGGCCAGAACCTGCTACATCACCTCGCCGCATTCGCTGGTACCAGCCTATGAGTGTCGACAGCTATCTGGAACTGTTTACCACGCTCTTCGGCTGGGCGTTTTATGGCGTACTGTGGGATGTGCTGGTCAGCACCGGCATTGTCTACCTGCCTTTTTTGGGGATCCTGATCGATAACTGGCGGGAACCCGCCCAGGGTGGCGAGTTCGGCTCGGTGACCGGACTTTCCCTGCGCCGCATGGAGATCGAACTTTTTATCGCCTTGCTGGTTGTGGTGCTCGCGGGCCAGCCCGCCACCCTGACGCCGCTCAATGCCAGCACTCTCAGTTATGCACCCCAGGGGACCCTGGTTGACCCCACACCGACCACGGCCACCACCACCGACACCCAGAGCACCTACGGCATCACCGGGTTTACGGGGTCCCCGGCCACGGTCAACCTGCCGGTGTGGTGGTACGCCGTGCTGTCCATGTCATCGGGCGTGAACCACGCCGTGATCGCAGGCCTCCCGGCCGCCAGCGACCTGCGCACCTACGAACAACAGGCGCGCCTGGCCACCATCACGGATCCCCGGTTGCGCCAGGCGGTGAGTGATTTTTTTAGCCACTGCTATATCCCGGCACGATCCCGCTACCAGTCCGCGCAACCGGCAACGCCTGCGATCACGGCACTGCTGGACACCTACGGCGATGACGATCCGGACTGGCTGGGGTCTCATGTCTATCGACAGACACCGGGCTACTATGACGACCTGCGCCCCCCGAAGCAGATCCCGGGCTGGCCCTACAATGCCCTCCGCGATACGGAGTATGACCCGGCCAATCCACCGGAGTGGGGCAAGCCCAGCTGCAAGGAATGGTGGGAGGAGGGCACCGAAGGCCTGCGCCAGCAGCTGATCAATGAGGCGGACGCCACGGCGGGGGGTCTTTCCGGTCTGGTGGTCACCATTGCGCCTGGCTTGGCCAGTGAGCAACAGCAAGATGC
>JBGTGB010000208.1:0-9805 GCA_041746975.1 Haliea sp.
CAGCAGCCTGGAGCGGGGTCGCACCCACTACGCTCCGGGACGGGGCGAACTGAGCCTGCGCCAGACCATCTCCGCTATCGAGACCGGCGCCTCCGGCAAGCCCTGTCACCCCGATGAAATTGTGATCTTTCCCGGTGCCACCAATGCCATCTACTCGGTGCTGGCATGCCTGGTGGACCCGGGTGAGGACGTGGTGGTAGCGGAACCCATGTATGTCGGCTACGAGGGACTGTTCCGGGCCCTGGGGATCAACGCCGTCACCTTCCCTCTGGACGCCGCTGCCGGCTTTGCACTGGACGTAGCCGCCGTGCAGGCGGCCATCACCCCCGCGACCCGCGTCGTGCTGCTGAACACCCCCGGCAACCCGGCGGGCAACATGATAGCGCCGGCGCAGTTGCGCGAACTGGCCGCCTGGTGCCTGCAGCGGGATATCTGGCTGGTCTGCGACGAAGTGTATTCCATGATCACCTTTGCCCAGCCGCACACTTCCCTGCGCAAGGCGGCCAGCGAGCTCGACAACATCGTGGTCATCGACGGCCTGTCCAAGTCCCATGCCATGACCGGCTGGCGTCTGGGCTGGACCGTGAGCAATCTCTCGCTGGCGAACCGGCTGCTGGAATTCACCTCCGCCACCCTGTTTGGCTGCTGCCAGTTCGTGCAGGACGCCGCTGTCCACGCCCTGACCAATGACGAGGACTATATTGCCGGGGTCCGGGATGAATACCGCCGCCGTCGGGACTATGTCTGCCAGCGGGTGGCGGCAATACGCGGCCTGCACTGCGAGGTACCGGCGGCGGGGATGTTTGTGATGGTCAACGTTGCCGGCACCGGCCGCGACGGGCTCGCGTTCGCCGAAGGCCTGCTGGCGCAGGGTCAGGTATCGGTGCTGCCCGGGGTGGGCTTCGGCGCGAGCTGTCGCAATTACGTGCGAATTTCCCTGACCCAGTCCGTGGCGGCGATGGCGCCCGCCTTCGACCGGATTGAAACCTTTGTCGCGACGCTGGAGGGCAACACTCCATGAATGATACCCGCATCAACGCCGAGCGCCTCTGGGACCGGCTGCAGACCATGGCCGCCCACGGCGCCACCGCCAACGGCGGCTGCAACCGGCAGGCACTGACCGACACGGACCGGGCCGGCCGCGACCTGTTCCTCGACTGGTGTCGGGAGGCGGGCTGCGAGATACGCATCGATGCCATCGGCAATATTTTTGCCCGCCGCCCCGGCAGCGACGCGGCGGCGGCTCCGATCCTCGCCGGTAGTCACCTGGACACCCAGCCCACCGGCGGCAAGTACGACGGGGTCTATGGCGTGCTGGCGGGGCTGGAGGTAGTCGAGACCCTGAACGATCATGATATCCATACCCGGCATCCGCTGGAGGTGGTGGTCTGGACCAACGAGGAAGGCTGCCGGTTCGATACCGCCATGATGGGCTCCGCGGTGTGGTCCGGCGCCATGCCCCTGGAAGAGGCCTGCGCACTCTCTGACCGCGAGGGCCACAGCGTCGGCAAGGAACTGCAGCGCATTGGCTACCGGGGCGAGGAGCCAGCGCAGCCGTTCCCGGTGCACGCCGCCTTTGAACTGCATATCGAGCAAGGGCCGGTGCTGGAAGCGGAGGAGCTCGCCATCGGTGTTGTCACCGGAGTGCAGCATATGAGCCGCCATCGGGTGTTTATTGACGGTGTCGCTACCCACGCCGGCCCTACCCCCATGGCCATGCGACGGGACCCGATGATGGCGCTGTCCGTCCTGCTGCCGGCGCTGTTTGCACTGGCCACCGAGCAGGGACCTGACGCCCGGGTCACCTGCGGCTTTGTGCACGCTAGGCCCGGCTCCAGCAACACGGTTCCTGAACAGGTGGAGCTGACCGTGGACATCCGCCACCCGGAGCTGGCGCGTTATCAGGCGCTGGAGGCCGGGCTGGAAGCGGCGGTGCAGGATGCCTGCGCCCGCTTCCAGCTTGAGGGGAAGGTGAGCTGCTTCTGGGAGGCCCCCGGCGTCACTTTTGACGCGGACTGCGTGGCGGCGGTGGCGCGGGCGGTGGAGACCCTGGGCTACAGCCATCGCGAGATGGTGTCCGGGGCCGGCCACGATGCCTGCAACCTGGCGGCCGTCGTGCCCACCAGCATGATTTTCATCCCCTGCGAGGGCGGCGTCAGCCACAACGAGGCCGAAGCCATTACCCGGGAGCAGGCAGAGCAGGGTGCCAACGTACTGCTGTTGGCCATGCTCGAGCGGGCGGGGGTGGCGGCATGAACCTGGGGCAGCGCAAGGCGGGCGGCGGCAGCGAGGTGCTGTCACGCTGGGGCATGGACTCCGAGTACGGCGTGCTGCGGGATGTGCTGATCGGGCCGGTGGACCACTACAGTTGGCAGCCCGGCAATGCCATGGCCCGCCGCTCCCGGCGCCTGGGCCGGGAATTCGACCCGGAACTGGCGCGCGCCCAGTACCGGGAGATGCTTGACGCCTACCGGCACGCCGGCGTCACCACCCACACACTCACGCCCGATCCCGCACTGCCCTACCAGATCTACGCCCGCGACTCCTCGGTCATGACCCCCTGGGGGCCGATTATCACCCAGATGTACAGCCCCTGGCGGCGCGGGGAGTGGAAAGCGGTGCTGGAGTTCTACCTGGCCCAGGACATTCCCATCTACGACATCATCACCGCCGGCAGCCTGGAGGGTGGCGATTTCATGGTGCTGGAGCCGGGGGTGATCATCTGCGGGACCAGCGGCGAGCGCACCGGCCCCGAGGGCCTGGCCCAGCTGCAGGCCTGGGTGGAAGCAGAGGGCTGGGAATTTCGCAGCTACAGCTTCGACCCGTATTTCCTGCACCTCGACGTAAAGCTGGCGATGCTCTCCGACAAGCTGGCCGCGGTCTGCGGCCAGGCCCTGGAGCAGGAGTTCCTGGACTGGCTGCAGGGGCGCGGCATCGAACTGATCGACATCTCCTACCGGGCGATGCTGGAACTCGGCTGCAACGTCGTTGCCCTCGGCAATGACCGGGTGCTAATGCCCAACGACAACAACGAATTGCGGGAGAAGTGCCGGGCCCGGGGGCTGGAAGTGATAGACCCCGACGTCAGCCTGTTCACCGCCGGTGGCGGCGGCGTGCACTGCATGTGCCAGCCCCTGCGGCGGGACCCGGCCGCAGGCTGAGCAGCGCCCTCCCGCGCTCGACCAGCCTGCCGGTAAAAATGCCCCTGCCGGACTGTATACTCATACGCAGGCAGTTACCCCCCGGCAGCCGATTTCGTTACCCTCTACTGCGCTCGCGATATTGTCCATAGCAGGAGCCCCACCATGCCAGACGAGATCACCATCCCGGAGCACAACCACGCACTGCTGGAGGAAAGTTTTTTCGGCGTGCTGACAACGATTCGGGCCAAGGACGGCTTGCTGTCTTCCAATCCCGTCGGCTTTGTCTGGGACGGTCGACAGATTCGCATTTCCACCCTGAAAAGCCGGCTCAAGTACCACAACCTGGCGGCAGACGACCGGGTGGCTTTTTGCGTTGTCTCAAAGACCAACATCATGGACTACGTCGAGATCCGCGGTCACGCCAGCCTGCAGGACGACGAGGATCGCAGCTTCTTCCGACGCCAGTTCATGGCCGGATCGAATGGCGCGGAACCGCCGGAGGATCTGGACGCACCGGGCGCCGAGCGGGTTGTCATCACGATCCACCCGCAGCAGGTCTCCAGTCCCAAACTGTATGGCGGGCGCTTTGGCTGAAAGCGGACCGGCCTACACGGCCCGGCCTACGCGGCCCGGCCCACCTATATCTCGGCGGGCAGGAACGCATCCCCCAGCACGGTCTTGCCATCCAGGCTGTGCACCGACAGGCCATGCGCCAGCACCCACTGCCGGCTGTAGGCCATTTGGCCCACATGGCGACCGGAGCACAGGGACAGGGCCGCCTCGGCCATCATCTCAATCGGCTCGGCCCAGTCCGGGTGGCAACGGGCGATGTCGCGCACGTACTCGGCCCCCGGAGTCAGCACGATGCTTTCAGGCGCCAACGTGTTGACGTAAATACGCTCCGGCGCCAGTTCGTGGGCCAGGCCCTCGCTGTAGCGATTCAGGGCCGCCTTGCTGGCGCCGTAGGCGGTAATCACCAGCGCCGCTTCGCGACTGGCCCGGTAAGGCGGCAGGGGCTGATTGACGGTGGCGCTGCTGATGCTGAGAATCCAGCCCTCGCCGCGCTCGCGCATACCTGCCAGCGCCTGCTCAGCCAGTTCCATCGGCACATTCAGATTCAGGTCATACATCATGTTGCGCTTGTCGGTCGTGACTTTGCTGGGCAGGTTCATACTGGAGCCAGCGGCGTTGTTGACCAGGATGTCGATGGGGCCGAAGTGTGCCGCGGCACGGGCCACCAGATCGGCGCGCGCCCCCGGGTCCAGCAGATCACAGACCTCCGCCGCCGCGCGGCCACCGCTGGCATTGATCGCCGCCACCGCCTCCTCGAGAGTGCCCGGCAAATCGCCGTGGGCGCCCAGGCGCGAGGCGCAGAGCACCACTGCCGCACCCTCGGCGGCGAAGCGGGTGGCGATGGCGTGGCCGATGCCGCGGCTGGCCCCGGTGATAAGAGCGGTCTTGCCCTGCAGTTGTCCCATGGTTTTCTCCTTGTTATGAATCAATATTGCCGATACCGGCGCTGTACATGACGATGACGCAGTAGGCGCTCGGCGGTACGCTCCTCCGGGGTTACGGTGCGCGCGTGGGGCATATGCGCGCGGATGTCGTCAAAGGCGACTTTGGTCGCGGTAAGCCGGGGCCATTGCTCCTGTGGCGGCTGCTCCGGATAGGTCCAGCGCATGCTGGTGTAGCCGTGGGGCACCCCGGTGGTGCTGACCCAGTTGGCGATACCCGGGTCGCGGTGACAGACCACCCAGCGCCGGGCACCGTCGGGATCGGTCTCGACAAAGTGTGCGTTGATATTACTGGGGTAGCTCTCGAAATCCAGCGATTCCCCCCACAGGTTGGCGAGGTGGAAACCGAGGAAGTGCGGCTCGATCGAGGTCCAGGTTTCGATCACCAGCGCCTCGTCATCTTCCAGCAGGTAGGTGCCGCCGGCGTAGATATTGCTGCTCTGGCCGCCGCCGGTGGCGATGCCCAGCACATTGGGCGGATTCATGTCGTTCACCGGCATGAAGGGCTTGTCCAGGCCCATGCGCTCGCTGATGCCGCCGGGCACCTGGCCATAGGTTTCCAGAGTAATGGTGTTGAAGGCGTTCCAGAAATGCACCTGGTTGCGGGCGATACGGCCAATCTCCCGCAGCATGTGTTCGGCGCCCTGCGGATCGATGGGCGGGCGCGGCTCCCCCTCGCAGCCGATACGCAGGATCTCCAGGTCCAGCAGGTCCTGGTTGGCCCAGTCGTGGAACAGCTCGCGGCAGGTCAGGAAGCGGCCCACATGCTCAACCCCGCGGCTGGTCCGCTTGCTGAGCATGAAATTGCCGCTGTAGCCTTCGGGCTTTTCCGGCGCCACCAGGATTTCGAAGCGCCCATCTTCCTCTACCTGCAGCTTGGCGCTGTCCAGGGTGCTGGTATTGATGCGGGTGCCCGGCTGCATTTCGGACAGCTTGCCGCTGTCGCCAGAGTAACCGCTGGCCAGCTCGAAAATAACGTACTGGGGTGCGGTGGTACCCGCCACCGGTGCATCGCCGCGCCAGTGCCGGGTGTCGGCGGCGCGGCCGCAAACGCGATAGCTGTGATTGCCGTCGATTTCCACCCCCAGGTACACCGCGTCGGCGTTGTCGATGGTAGAGCGGTTCGTCGGCTGAATCGCGCGCCGGAAGCGGGGATACAGTGGATCCGCAAGCGCCCTCTCAATCGCGTTGAGCATAAAGCCCACCACATAGCGGTAGCCCTCCGCCAGGTTGCGGTCCGTGGGCGGCGGCGGGTGCAGGGCCGGATCGTCAATGGCGTCCCGCGCTTCCTGAAAGCACTGGATCATGTCGTCGAAGGCGGCGCGCAGGGCCTCGCGGGTGGCGGCGGTACTTTCGGGATGGGACATGCGCATAATCCTCTGTGTCTGGAGTGTTATTTTGCAGTGGTGGTGGCAGGTGCCGGAATGTCTTCGGCATCGGTCGCAGGCGGCAGCCGTTCAACCGCGCTGGGGTCACCTGCCCGGGGCTCACCCGCCCGGGGCCAGCCGTAGCGCTCATAGAACGGGCCGAGGCGCCGTACCAGCAGCTCGGCGGACAGTTCGTAATCGCCC
Organism: Haliea sp.; assembly: GCA_041746975.1. Classification (GTDB taxonomy): domain Bacteria; phylum Pseudomonadota; class Gammaproteobacteria; order Pseudomonadales; family Halieaceae; genus Haliea. Next base: position 6,229 of record JBGTGB010000208.1, read on the forward strand.
AGGCTGTATTCAAACCTGGAGTGGTGGCTTTTTTCGCGCTCGGCGTTGGCCTGCAGGTAGCGGTCAAAGGGCTCACTCACGGTCATAGCCAGGGCGTCGTAGGTCGCATGCACGGTTTCCCGCGGCCGCGCGGTGAGTTCACGATAATCCACGAAGGCGTGCGGCGTGTCCGGATGACGGGCGAGCTGATCCACCGGGTTGCGGAAACTCTCGAAGGAAGCCTCGAGCAGCAGTTCCAGGGAGTGGGCGTAATCGGCCTTCTGCCAACCGCGGCTTTGCCAGGAAATCTCCACCAGTTTCAGCAGGCTCGGCACACACTCGGCAGGATCCCGCACCATGACCAGGATTCGCGCATCCGGGAAGAATTCGATCAGCGAGCCCACCCAGCCGCTCATCACCGGGTTCTTGCTCAGGTGAATCCGGTCACCGCCGTTCAGTAGCAGCTGGCGCTTTACCAACTCCCGGTAATGGTGCAGCCAGCGCCGGCGCTTGGCGGGCATCTGATCCAGGTGGAACAAGTCCAGCACATCCATCACCGGCAGGTCCGTCGCCCACTGCTGGGTGACGAAGGCGGCGCGCATGGCGAACTGGTCTTCCTCCGAGGTCCACAGACTCATGTTATGAATATGCCGGAAGGGACCGAAGGTCCGGTCGTCCCAGGCCTTCAGTTTGCGGTGGCAAAAACTCCGCAGCAAACCGCTGTCCAGTTGCCCCAGCCAGCGGAGGACCTTTTTCTGCAGCAGGGAGGGGAACAGGGTTTCCCAGTACAGGAAGTAGCTGAAGCGCTCACCGTCCGCCGCCAGCAAGCGGTGCATCAGGGTGGTACCGCTGCGGGCGTGGCCGACGATGAACACTGGGGTCTTGACCTGCTGGTTCCAGAGGCGCGGGAAGAACACATAGTCCAGCAGGAAACACAGCGTGTGGAAAACTGTTGCCAGAGGTGTGGTGACCAGCAGGCGCAGCAACAGGCGCCGCCGGCCCGGCCAGTGCTTCAGGCCCCAGACGTGGCGCAGTAGCCGGAAGTAATAGTCGAAGTCGAAGTACATGGCGCTCGCCGGCGGTTATCATTGCCTCTGAATGCCGTACTCTAGCGCTCTCGCCGACGCTGGCAACTGCGGTTTCTGCACTGCGTTGCGACTCGCATCCAGTTGTTTTTGATGGTTTTTTCGGAGCCATGCTGGCAATGACGCCTCTCCACTTACATTTTTGCCGCCCCTGGAGCCTGCGATGAGCGACGGCGAGCTGCCGCAACCGCGCAAGCGTCCGCAGCAGCAGCGCTCGCAGACGCTGGTGCAGGCCATACGCGAAGCCTGTCTCAGAATCCTGGAGCATGAAGGCCCTGATCGCCTCACCACCCAGCGTATCGCCGACGTCGCCGGCATCAATATCGCCTCCCTGTACCAGTACTTCCCCAACAAGGAAGCCGTGCTGGCGGACGTCTACGAACAGCGCATGGCGGCGCTGGTGGCGCAGACGGAGAGCGAATTCGCCCGCATCCATGCCCTGACAGACAAAGGCCTGGAAGCCACTCTGGCGGCCATTATCGACCTGGAAATCGCGCTGCTATTGGAGCTGTACCGGATGTACCCGGACTTCTACCTGCAGTATCAGCAAAGCCTGGATATCCGCGGCCGGGTCAACGAGCTTACCCAGTCCCTGGCCAACCCGTCCTGGGAGCGCTGGTTTCCGGGCTTCCTGCGGCGCCACCGGGCCCAGCTGCGTACGGGCGATATCGACACCATGGCGTTTATCGCCCGCCGCAGTCTCGACGCCTGTCTGCAATCCGCGCTGGCAGAGCGGCCGCAGGCGCTGGAGGATCAGGCTTTTCGGCGGGAAGTCCTGACCCTGATACTGAATTACCTGCTGCAATAGAAGGCTGCCGCAAGGCCCGGGTACCCTCAGCCGAAATGCAGCGTTTTTACCTCCAGATAGTCTTCCAGGCCCAGTGCACCGCCCTCGCGACCGTTGCCCGACTGCTTGTAGCCGCCGAATGGGGAACCGTAGTTGAACTCGCCGCCGTTGATGTGGACCATGCCCGCCTGCAACCGTGCCGCAACCCGCTCAGCGCGCTCTGGATCGCCAGTCTGGAGATAGGCGGCAAGACCGTAGGGCGTGTCATTGGCAATGGCAATCGCTTCGTCTTCGTCCTTGAACGGGATCACTACCAGAACCGGGCCAAAGATCTCCTGGCGCGCTATCTGCATGTCATTGCGAACATCGGCGAAAATGGTGGGCCTGACATACCAGCCCGTGGCAAACCCGTCTGGCTTGCCGGGACCGCCCGCCAACAGGGTGGCGCCTTCCTCGATCCCGGTCTGGATCATGGCCTGCACCCGATCGAACTGGATGCGGTCAAACAGTGGGCCGATATGTTCGCCCTCCTGCCGTGGGTCACCTACCGCCTGCGCCTCGGCCGCCTGCCGGGCGATTTCCAGTACCTGTGGGTAGCAGGACTGTTCCACCAGCAGGCGCGTGGGGGCATCACAGGATTGCCCGGTGTTGTACATGCATTCCCGCACCGACGCAGTGACCCGTTCCTCGAGATCACAATCGGCGAAGACGATATTGGGGGACTTGCCACCCAGCTCCAGCGTCACCCGCTTGATGGTTTCGGCGGCGTCGCGGGTCACTGCCTTGCCGGCGCGGGTCGACCCGGTGAAGGACATCATCTGGATGCCAGGATGCCGGGACATTGCCGCGCCCACAGTGGGCCCATCGCCGTGGACCAGATTGAATACCCCCGCGGGCACGCCCGCGGCGTCAAGGATCTCCGCATAAACCGTGGCCGAGAGGGGCGTGAACTCAGAGGGCTTCAGGACGCAGGTGCAGCCGGTGGCGATCGCGGGCAGCACCTTCAGCGCAATCTGGTTCATGGGCCAGTTCCACGGAGTGATCAAGCCGCAAACCCCGATCGGCTCTCGCACCAGCATATCGCCGTTGGCCAGGGTCTCGCGCAGGTCCAGGGTGTCCATGGCGTCCATGAAGCCCTGCAGATGACCAGTGGCGGCAGCCGCCTGCGCTTCCCGGGCCATGGAAATGGGCGCACCCATCTCGGTGGAGATTGCCTGTGCCAGATCCTCAAAGCGCTTTTCCGTCTCCTCCATAATGCGCGCAAGCAGCGCCTTGCGTGCGGGCAGATCGCTGCGCGACCAGGTCTCGACCGCGCGGGCAGCCGCGGCTACCGCGCGGTCCACATCGGCTTCGCCGCCGAGCGCCAAGGTACCGATCTGCTGTTCGGTGGCCGGGTTGACAATGGGCATCGTGCGCTCGGAAAGCGGCTCGACCCAGGCGCCATCGATATAGAATTTCAGTGTATCCATGGTCTTCTTCACTCCTGTCGGATTACGGGAAGATAAACACGCGGCCTCGGAGCCGTCAAATCAGCCGCGCCGATAGCGGACCAGCAACAGGCCCCCCAGCATGGCAAGCACCATGGGAAAGAACGGCACGAAGGGCCAGTAGGGGAAATACAGATCCAGCGGTTCCGCCAGGGCCATGCCAAACAGTGCATCGTAGGCCGGCGCTGTCCAGTAGCCGCCCACGGCTGCCAATGCCGCGCCCGCGGCAACCAGCAGCA
>JBGTGB010000209.1:0-2353 GCA_041746975.1 Haliea sp.
TTCCGGCCCCATATCCATCAACTCCTCCCCCACGCCCTGGGCGATACGGTCGTTCCACTGCTCCTGAAACAGCGTCAGATCGGACTCGCTCATCAGGGAGAAAGTCAGGGAAAAGGGTCCACCCCAGCCAATGATATTGCCCGCGACCAGCAACCTGGAGCCAACGATTTCCCCGCGCTCGATGGCATCCCGGACCTGAATCAGTGGCTCCAGTGAACCGTAGCTGTCCCTGACGGTGGTCACGCCATATTTCAGCTGACGCTGGGCAAACTCCGCAGCCAATTCATGGTTGCGGTCGGCGTACTTGACGGCGGTTTCGCGACGGTTGGCATTGCCGTAAACAGAGGCATGCACATTGGTGTCAATAAATCCCGGAAGCAGGTACTTGCCGCTGCCGTCGACGTGGATCGCATCGGATTCCAAGAACGTCGGTGCGCTGCCCTGGATGGAAGCGATACGCTGGCCCTCAATGACCACGTAGCGGCCCGATACCGGATCGCCGCCATTGCCGTCGATGACCGTGACGTTGCTGATAACCAGCGTTGACGCGCTTGCCAGCTGCGCCGCACTGGCGACCACACAGGCAAGGAGGGCAATAAGGCGGAAAGTAGCCATGAAGAATCCTGGGGGTTGCGGAGCTGACTTTTGAGTGTCACACGCTCCGCGCGTCGCTGTCCATTACCGCTTGGCGCCACCCCGTTTACGCTCGTACATCAGGGCGTCGCCCTCGGCCAGCAAGGCATTGAGGTCCTCGTGTTTTGCCGCATCGTAGCGCACCACTCCATAGGAATAGGTAACGGTATAGTCCAGCTCCAGCGCGTCATTGTACCGGGCAACATTCTCCCGGAACCGTTTCATGAAGGTATCGACCTCATCGTCGCTGGCGTCATTGAGGAGCACCACGAATTCGTCGCCGCCGAGACGGGCGACGATATCAGAATCCCGGCTTACCTCCAGCAAGGCACTGGCAAAGAACTTGAGCACCCGGTCCCCCTCTGCATGGCCAAAGTTGTCATTGATGGGCTTGAACCGGTTGAGGTCGATGAACACCAGGGTCAGAGGAAAGTCCTTGCGTCGGGACATACGCAGGGCCTGGCCGGCGATGACAAAGAAGCCCCGGCGGTTATTGATGGCAGTCAGCTCGTCGAGGGCAGCCATTTCCATGGCCTGCATTTCATGCTCAACAAGGGTCGCCAGGTCCTGCAGAATCAGCAGCTCACGGGGCCCGAATTTCCGCGGCTGGTGGTCAATAATACAAACGGTTCCCAGGACGCTGCCGTCCAGATACCTGATCGGATAGCCGGCGTAGAAGCGCACACTTGGGTCGCCGGTCACCAGCGGGTTGTCGGCAAACCGGGGATCCTCCCAGGCATCCTGAACTACAAACGCGCCATCACCGGTGATAGCGTGGCCGCAGAAGGAGATATCGCGCGGTGTTTCTGCCGCCTCCAACCCCTGCCGCGACTTGAACCACTGGCGATCAGTATCCACGAGGCTGACCAGCGCAATCGGCACATCGAATACATGCTTGGCCAAACGGGTGAGCCGATCAAACCGCTCCTCCGGCCTGCTGTCGAGAATGTTGAGGGATCTCAATGCCTCGACACGCTCGGCGTCATTGTCTGGTATCGGGGCCGACTTCATTTTTCTCTCCCTGAATGGCCGAGTATGATCACTATTGACAGAACGGGCAAAAAACTCTCGCCCGCAGAGCACTAACCGGGTTTGCCGCCCTGCCCCGGGGCGCTATGCTGGCCCAATCATAGTTACTAACGGGGGACCAAGCGTGCAAGCACAGAACAGGAAGCTGGAGGACAAGGTACAGGCGCTGCAGGACATAGAGGCCATAAGGAACCTTAAGTTCCGCTATCTCAACGCCTGCGATGACAAACAGCCAGACCGGGTTCGGGACTGCTTCGCACCAGGCAGCATAGACATCAACTTTGGTCATATCGGCCAGTTCGAGAACCGCGAAGCCTTTGTTGCTGTTTTCATGGAGCTGGGCTGCCACGACTACATCGTCGACATGCATCACGCGGAAAACATGATCGTCGAGCTCACTGGCGCAAACTCTGCCACCGCCAGAGTGGGGCTGCGGTTCCACAGCATCAATACCCGCGATCAGACCAGCGTGCAATTAGGTGGACATTATCTGGACGAATATGCGCGGCGCGACGGTCACTGGCTGATCACGGCCAGCCAGTTCCTGGTGCGCTCCGCGCTGATCAAGGACTTTTCCGGAGACTGTGAGAAAGTGGTCTGGGCGGGCAACAGGATGCCGGGCTGAAACCACCCCGGAGTGCCGGGCCTGCCAGGGGCAGGCCACCATCAGCGCCGCGCCATGAGATTGGGA
>JBGTGB010000210.1:0-20182 GCA_041746975.1 Haliea sp.
GAGGATTTCACCGTGCAGGGCGGCTCAATTGGTCACCCCAACGCCGCGAAGCGCGCCCGCCTCGTCAGGCTGGCGCTGGAGCAGCACTACCCCCTGCTGGTGCTGCTGGATGGCGCCGGCGAGCGCGCCAGCAACCAGGACGAACGCTATCCCCACGCCCCCGGCGACCTGCAGCTCCTCGCCGACCTGCAGGGACGAGCACCTGTCGTGGCCATTGTGCTTGGAACGTCCGCCGGCCACGGCGCGCTTGCCGCCATGTTCGCGGACCTGGTGATCATGGCCGAAGGCAGTTCGCTGTTCAGCGCTGGACCGCCCCTGGTCAAGGCGGCCATGGGTATCGATACCACCGCCGACGAGCTGGGATCCGCCCTGCTCCACACCCGCGACAGCGGCGTTGCCCACCAGCACTGTGCCAGCGAAAAGGAATGTTTCAGTCTGGCGCGCCAGTTTCTGGGGTTGCTGGCAGCACCCGGCGCCGTCGCGGCGGACGCTGCGGTTCCTGCAGCGGCGCCACGGCCAGTGGACGCGCTGCTGGATATCATTCCCCCCAACCTGGCCCAGCCCTACGACATGCGCAAGGTGCTGGCGGAGCTGGTCGATAGCGACAGCCTGCTGGAACTGCAGCCAGACTACGGCCGAACCCTCATTGTCGCGCTCGCCCGCATCGGGGGACGCAGCTGCCTGCTGATCGCCAACCAGCCGGCGGTGGAAGCGGGCGCCATCACCCGCCAGGCCGCGGACAAGGCCAGCTACTTTATCGACCTGGCCCACCGCTTCAAGCTGCCGCTGATATCCCTGGTCGACAACCCGGGAGTGATGCCGGGCCCAGCCGCGGAGCGTTCCGGCGCTCTGCGCGCTGCGGCCAACATGTTCCGGGCCCAACGCCATTATCGCGGGTGCAAGGTGGTCGTCACCCTGCGCAAGGCCTTCGGCTTCGGCAGCTCGGTGATGGGCATGAACCCCTGGGACCGCCAGGTGGTGAGCCTGGCGTTGCCAGGAGTCAGTTTGGGCGGTGTCCCGGCCCTGGGCGCCGCCGCGGCCACCGGAGCCGACACCCAGGCTACGGAAGCGCTGGCCGCCCACCAGAGCGGCGCCTGGGCCGGTGCCGACGCCATGGCCTTTGACCGGGTTATCGATCCTCGCGAGCTGCGTAACGAGCTAATTGAGGCGTTATTGCTCTGATAAGACCACCGAAGCAAGCCCTGGCCTGGGGTATAATCCCTGGCCATGACTTCTCCCCTCGCTGTTCTCCAGACCGTTTTCGGCTATCCCGCCTTCCGCCCGCTGCAGGAAGCGGTGGTGCAGCGGCTTGTCGACGGCGGCGATGCCCTCGTGCTGATGCCCACCGGCGGCGGCAAATCCCTCTGCTACCAGGTACCGGCGCTGGTACGCCCAGGCTGCGGCATCGTCATCTCCCCGCTGATTGCCCTGATGCAGGACCAGGTCGATGCCCTGCGAGAACTCGGGGTCAGGGCCGCGTATCTCAATTCCAGCCTCGACCCGGCCACCGCGCAAGCGGTGGAACAGGCCCTGGTACAGGGCCAGCTGGACCTGCTTTACATCGCCCCTGAACGTTTGGTGCAAGGCCGTATGCTGGGCCTGCTGGAGCGCGCGGAAATTGCCCTGTTCGCTATCGATGAGGCCCATTGCGTGTCCCAATGGGGCCACGATTTTCGCGCCGACTATCTGCAGCTGAGCCTGCTGCACGAGCGCTTCCCCGCAGTGCCCCGGATAGCACTCACCGCTACCGCGGATGCCCGCACCCGCCAGGAAATCATCACCCGGCTGGATCTGGGGGGCGCAGAGAAGTTCATCGCCGGCTTCGATCGGCCCAACATCCGCTACCGCATCACCCTGAAGCAGAACCCGAAGCAGCAGCTACTGGGCTTCCTGAAAGCGGAACACGCGCAGGACGCGGGTATCGTCTACTGCCTGTCCCGGAAGAAAGTGGAGGAAACCGCGCAGTGGCTGCAACAGGAGGGATACAACGCCCTGCCCTACCACGCGGGCCTGCCGGCGGCACTGCGCAGTAACCACCAGTCCCGCTTCCTCCGTGAGGACGCGGTCATCATGGTCGCCACCATTGCTTTCGGCATGGGCATCGACAAGCCCGATGTGCGCTTCGTCGCCCACCTGGACCTGCCCAAGACGATCGAAGCCTACTACCAGGAGACCGGCCGCGCCGGCCGCGACGGTTTGCCCGCGGACGCGTGGCTGGTCTACGGCCTGCAGGATGTACTGAAGCTGCGCCAGATGATGGACAATTCCGAGGGCAGCGCCGAGCACAAACGGGCAGAACAGCAGCGCCTCAATGCCATGCTCGGCCTGTGCGAAATCACCAGCTGCCGACGCCAGGCACTGCTGCACTATTTCGGCGATGAGCTGCTTAAGCCCTGCGGCAACTGCGACACCTGCCTGGAGCCGGTGCCAACCTGGGATGGCACCGAAACCGCGCGCATGGCCCTGAGCGCGGTCTACCGCACCGGCCAGCGTTTCGGGGTCAACCACCTGATCGAGGTGCTACGCGGTACCGAGAATGACCGCATTTTCCAGAATGACCACCACTGCCTGCCGACCTTCGGCATCGGCAAAGCACTGGACAACCACCAGTGGCGCTCGGTATTCCGCCAGCTTGTAGCGGGGGGCTACCTGACCGCGGACCTGGAACGCTTTGGCGCATTGCGTCTGCAGGACAAGTGTCGCCCCCTGCTCAAGGGTGAGGCGACCCTGCAGCTGCGCAAGGACATTGCCCGCCGAGCGACCCGGCAGCAGACTCGCCAGCCCTTGCCAGTGGACGTGGATGTCGGCCTCTGGGAATCCCTGCGCGAGTGCCGCCGGGCGCTGGCGGAAGCCCAGGGTATACCGCCTTACATCATTTTCCACGACCGCACCCTGCAGGAAATGTGCGACCTGCTGCCGCGCGATATCGATGCCTTTGGCCGTCTAAACGGTGTCGGCGAGCGCAAACGTGACAAGTATGGGCGCGACTTTCTGCAGGTCATAGAGCGACATCTGGAGCAAACCCCGGCCTGAGCCAGCCACAAGGCGGGGCAGTGCAGCTTTGCTTGCGCCCGGGTGGCCTTTTTCCTACTCTTCATGTTTTCCCCGAGGACGATGCCATGAGCAATAACAAGATCCCGCGCAGCAACGACAATGACTACGGCCGCGACATCATCGCCGAGCGCCAGGCATTTATTGAAGAGAAAACTCCGGCCAGGCTGCACCACACCCGTCAGTTCTCTTTCGAGCCAGAGGTGATGGCCGGCAACATCGAGAACATGTTCGGCGTGGTCCAGGTCCCGATCGGCCTCGCCGGTCCCCTGCTGGTTGACGGCGAGCACGCCAAGGGCGAGTTTTACGTCCCCATGGCCACCGTCGAGGGCACCATGCTGGCCAGCTACAACCGCGGCATGAAGGTGATCCGCGAAAGCGGCGGGGTAAAAACCACGGTCTGCGGCGAGGCCATGCAGCGCGCGCCCTGTTTTGTCTTCAAGGACGCCCGCGACGCCCGGGATTTCAACGAATGGCTGGTGGAGAACTTCACCGCTATCAAGGAAGTGGCCGAGAGCACGACATCGGTGGGCAAGCTCAACGAGGTGGAACACTACATCGCCCACAACATGGTATTCACCCGCTTTGACTACAGCACCGGCGACGCCGCCGGCCAGAACATGACCAGCAAGGCGACCTTCTTCGCCTGCGAATGGATCCGCGAGCAGTTCCCGAAAATGCGCCACTACCTGTTGTCCGGCAACTTCGACACCGAAAAACGCACCTCCTCCGTAAATTCGCTGAAGGGCCGGGGACGACGGGTTACAGCAGAAATCACCGTCCCCCGAGATGTACTGCAGGCCAATCTGCGCATTACCCCGGAAGCCATGCACTACGGCTGGGGCATCACCACCATCGCCTCCTTCCTCACCCACTCATCCAACAACGCCGCTCATCCCGCCAACGGTCTCGCCGCCCTGTACCTGGCCACCGGCCAGGATATCGCCAATATCGGTGAGTCCAACCAGTGCACCGTCTACACCCGGGTAACCCGCGATGGCAATTACTTTTTCTCCATTACGCTGCCCGCCCTGATTCTTGCCACCTACGGCGGCGGCACCAACCTGCCCACCCAGCGCGAGTGTCTGGAAATCATGGACTGCCACGGCAAGGGCAAGGCTTTAAAGCTGGCGGAAATTGCCGCCGGGCTGGTGGTCGCCGGCGAACTGTCGCTGGGGGCCGCAACCCGCGTGGACAAGGAGACCCGCCAGAATGAGTGGGTCAACGCCCACGAGCGGCTGGGTCGCAACCGCTGATCCCCCGCCCCCCTCCTGCCCGGTTTCAGATCCGGGTGGCGAACCTTTAGCTCACGGGCCACTTGTCGAATAGTTGAACCAGCCGCCGCCGCCTGCAACGCGACGGCAGCGCTGGCTTGAAATGCTGTACCGGGAATATAGCGTCGCCCACGCCGCCGTCTAAGATGGGCCTGTAGCGCCAACCGGCGTTCTCGCGCACGGATGACAGCAATGACGACAGAGACAGACAACAAGGCAAGGGCCCGCCAGTTCCTCGCAGACCTTAGCGCGGGTAACGTCGATGGCGCCTTGGCCGCCTATGCGAAAAACGGCTGCGTCGAAACGATGGGGGCAACGCTGATTTCCGGTATCACCGAATACCCCGAGCTGCGCGGCGCCATCGCCAGCATCATGGAAGTCTTCCCCAAGGGCATTACCTTCACCGTCCGCGGCATGGTGGCAGAGGATGAGAAAGTGGCAGTGGAAGCCTCTAGCGAAGGCGAGCACATCTCCGGCCAGACCTACAGCAACGACTACCACTTCCTGTTTGAGTTCGACAAGGGCAAGCTGGTGAAGCTGACGGAGTACATGGATACGGAGCAGGTGACTGACGTGCTGTGCCGGGGGCAGCGGCCGCCCTACCCGCTGGACTGAGGTTCCGTAGCCACTGAACTGGGGTTTCGCTTGTTGGCAGATATCTGGTGCTGGGTGGGACTTCGGGAGTGTCTCCGGGGGGGGCCCGGACTACCTATGCCGTCGACTTGCGACAGAAGACCTGATTGGCAGCGACCCGAGGCGGCCGCATCTAGGCGGCACCATCAAACCAGTCCTTGAAGCCATAGCTACACGATGGCCCGATGTGCATCTGTTCGAGAACGCCGTGGCCAACGCGGTCGCCGCAGGTCGCGCGCACGACCTGCTGGACGTGCAGGTTCTCCAGCGCTAGTGGGTCGAGGTCGCTGTCGCTCCAGGACTCCCCGCCGATCACCAGCTCGCCATGCCACTTGGCGTGGCCCCACTGCGGGTGCTGGTAACCCAGGCCCTTCATCCGGTGTACCAGGATCGGCTCGAGGGTGACCGTCATGGCCTTGCCGGAGCGGTCACGCATGGTCACGGTGGCGCTGGCAGCACGGCGGGTGCCGGGCAGCATCGCGATGTCGTGCTTGACGGCACCCTGCCAGACTGAGGCCGCGGGATCGCTGGTACCGGGAATGTCTGCGGTATTCGCGTAGCGCGGCAGGAAGCCCTGGTCGCAGTGCCACTGGTGGCCACCGTCATCTTCGAACCAGCCCGCCAGGCTGCACTGGTCTTCCCAGTGAATGGGCATCCAGCAGAAATGCACCGCCTGATAGCTGCTGATGGGGGCTCCACCAGGCCACGGCTCACCGACCGGGCGGATACCCCAGGACCGGTCCTTGAGGCCAAAGGTGGTGGCACCGTTCACCTGCAGTTCGCGGCCGTCATAGCGAATCCAGCCATGCCAGCTGCCAAACTGGTCAAGGCGGGTTGCGTCCATCACCAGGTGGCGCTCGTTGCGCAGGGTTTGCCGGCCCTCCTCCATGCAGGCTGTGTAGGGCGTAAACACCAGGTCACACTCAATGCCTGTATCGTTCGCTGCGATGGTCAGTTGATGCCTGCCCATGGGTTCGAGGATGCGTAAAATAAAGGGGCCGACGCTGGTATCAGTGGGCTCCGCCGGCGCCCGCCGGGAGCCGTGGAAAGCATATTGCTTCCCATCCAGCGCCAGGCTGAGGCTACAGTCCATGATGCCAAGATTGGGATATCGACAAAGACCGACGCCGAAATAAAAAGCACCCTCACGGTCGTGGGCGTTGTACCAGTAGCGGTCGTAGGTGCAGCGGTCGCTGCTCGCTGTCAGGGCGATCGGTTCAGCTGTCTGGTGGATGGGATAATCATCGAATCTGGAGAGCATGCTAGCGGCCCGATCGTTATTGGAATGAATTCGAGCATGACCGAGCGCAAGGGTCTGTACAAGCGCGATCCCGCTAGGGCGGCACCCTGTTCAGCAAATCAAACCACGGGCTGGGTGAAGGGATCGCCCCCGGGACTGTGCCAGTGGATTTGTTTCCCGTCGCGGCTCGAATTACACTGCGTTTTTTTGCGAGAAGCCAATGGCATGAACCAGGCACCCCTCCCCGCCACCCGCACGCAGAAAGTCCTGGCCAACATTGAACGGGTAGGCAACAAACTGCCCGACCCGGCGGTCCTTTTCATTGCCCTCCTGTTCGTAACCTGGGCCCTGTCACTGCTGTTTTCGATGTTCGAGTACGACCTGATCGATCCCCGCAATGGCGACCCGCTGGTAGTGGTGAACCAGCTATCGGCGGACGCCATGACGCAGTTCCTGTCGGCGATGGTTACCACCTTTGCCCACTTCCATCCGATCGGCGTTGTCCTGGTCGCGATGCTGGGTATTGGCGTTGCCGAGCACACCGGCTTCATCAATTCCACGTTACGGGCCATGCTCGGCGTGACCGCCCGCTGGCTGCTGACGCCCATGGTTATCGTAGTCGGCATCGTCAGCCATACTGCGGCCGACGCCGGCTATGTGCTGGTCATCCCCCTCGGGGGCATCATCTTCCACGCCGCAGGGCGCCATCCCCTGGCTGGCATCGCCGCAGCCTTCGCCGGCGTATCTGGCGGCTATTCGGCCAACTTTATCCCCTCCGCAGTGGACCCAATGTTGCAGGGCATATCTCAATCCGCGGCCCAGATCATCGACCCGTCGGTGGTATTGAACCCATTGAACAACTACTTTTTCACGGCCGCATCATCGGTGCTGATCATCCTCGTGGGCTGGCTGGTGACCGATCGCTTCGTTGAGCCGCGGCTACGCGACAGCTCGCTGGATGAGGATGTGGCTGCGGAGACTGGCATGCAGGAGTTAGGCGACAGAGAACGTCGCGCCCTGCGTTTTGCACTCTGGGGCATGCTTGCGGCGGTAGTCGTGCTGGTATTGAGCGCACTGCCGGCGGACTCGGCCTGGCGCGGGCCCGGGGGCTCCCTGACCGAGGCTGGCGCTCCCCTGATGGCTTCGATCGTGCCATTGATCTTCCTGCTTTTCCTGCTGCCCGGTGTGGTCTATGGGATAGCCGCTGGCACCGTCACCAGCAGCCGCGATGTTATCGAGGGTATGACCAAAACCATGCAGACCATGGGCTACTACCTGGTCATCATGTTCTTCATTTCCCAGTTTATCTACGCATTTGGAGCCTCCAACCTCGGTATTCTGCTGGCGGTCAAGGGGGCCGCGGGCCTCCAGGCACTGGGCCTGCCCGGTGCGCTTACCATTTCCGGTATTGTGTTACTGACCGGTGTGCTGAACCTGTTCGTGGGTTCGGCTTCCGCCAAGTGGGCGCTGTTGGCACCGATCCTCGTGCCCATGCTGATGAAGCTGGGGGCCTCGCCCGACCTGACCCAGGCTGCCTACCGAATTGGCGACTCGACCACCAACATCATTACCCCGTTGATGCCCTACTTCCCCTTGGTAGTGGTCTACTGTCAACGCTATATCCGCAGCGCCGGTATTGGCACAGTGACGGCTTTAATGCTGCCCTATTCGGTGACCTTCATTATTACCTGGACCCTGTTCCTGCTGGGCTACTGGGCGCTGGGCCTGCCGCTCGGTCTGCAGTCCAGTTACACCTACTGAGTGGGCGGCAACGACAGCGCCTGCTCATCCTGCTGCGCGCGCCAAAGGGCTGCATAGTGACTATCCCGTGCCAGCAATTCCCGGTGCGCGCCCTGCTCGACTATGCGGCCCTGGTGCAGCACCAGAATTCGGTCCGCGTCGACCACTGTCGACAAGCGGTGGGCAATCACCAGGCTCGTGTGGTGCTGGGCTATCTCGCGTAGCGCCGCGAGAATGGACTGTTCCGAGCGGCTGTCCAGGCTTGAGGTGGCCTCGTCAAACACCAGGATAGGAGGTCGTTTCAGCACCGTTCGGGCGATAGACACCCGCTGCTTTTCTCCCCCGGACAGTTTCAAACCGCGCTCACCCACCCGGGTATTGCCCCCCTCGGGAAGCTGGGCGAGGAATTCCTCCAGGTGCGCCATGCGAATTGCCTCCGTGACTTCCGCATCGGTAGCGCCAGGCTTGCCGTAACGCACATTCTCCAGCAGCGTGTCATTGAACAGCACCGTGTCCTGGGGCACGATGCCGATCGCGCGGCGCAGGGACTGCTGGCTGACCGCGGCGATATCCTGGCCGTCGATGGTTATTCGGCCGGCGGTAGGGTCGTAGAAGCGAAATAGCAGCTTGACCAGAGTGGACTTGCCGGCACCGCTGGCACCGACGACCGCTACCTTCTGTCCTGGCAACACCTCGAAACTAACACCCTGCAGGATAGGTCGCTCCGGCTGGTAGCAGAAACTCACGTCGTCGAAACAGATCGCTGCTTCAGCCACGGCCAGTGCCGCCGCACCGCTGCGGTCGGTCACGACGGGACGCACATCCAGCAAGGCAAACAGTTTTTCGATATTGGCCATGGCGCCCTTCATCTCACGGTAGACGAACCCCAGGAAGCCAAGCGGCATGAAAAGCTGAATCATGTACTGGCTGATAAGGATGAAGTCGCCGAGGGTGATAACGCCCGCGCGCACCTGGTACACCGCCAGCCCAATCATACTGGTCTGCGCCAGGGCGATAATCAGCGCCTGCCCACCGTTGAGCCCGAACAGGGAGAGCCGGTTCTTGCGCCGTGCCATCTCCCAGCGCTCAAGATCCTCATCATAGCGACCGGCTTCGAATTCCTCGTTGCCGAAGTACTTCACCGTTTCGAAGTTGAGCAGGCTGTCCACAGCGCGGGTATTGCTGGCGGAGTCCGCTTCATTCATTTCCCGGACGAAACGTGTCCGCCACTCGGTAGCACCAAAGGAAAACCAGCCATAGGCAAGCACGGAAACCAGGGTCAGCAGCGCATAGCTGGCGCCGTAGGCAATGAAAAACACCGTGACCACCGCGGCGATCTCGAACAAAGTAGGCACGATGTTGAACACCATGAAGCGGAGCAGGAAGCTGACTCCACTGGTACCGCGCTCGATGTCCCGGGCCAGGCCACCCGTGCGTCGCTGCAGATGGAAGTCCAGGTCCAGGGCGTGCACGTGACGGAACACCTTGAGTCCCAGCTTGCGCATTGCGCGCTCGGTCACGCGGCCAAACAGAGTGTCGCGCAGTTCACCGAAGAGGACGCTGGCCAAGCGCGCCAGGCCGTAAGCCAACACCAGCCCCAACGCCAGCATGCCTGCCAGTTGCGCTCCTGCCTGCAGGTTCATGCCATCCACCAGAAATTTCATGATGAAGGGAATCACCAGCATTGCACCCTTGGCCAACAACAGGCACACCAGGGCAAGGGCAATACGGCGCCGGTGGTCGCGCAGGTAAGGCCAGAGGCGCGGCAGGATGGACCAGTTCAGGGTCTGGCCGGGCTCCGCGGAGTTACTCGGCCGCATGCAGGTCTGGTCTTGGAGGCAGATGGGGCTTGAGGATCATTGCTGCTGCTCGTTACTCGGGCAGCGGAGAATAACAAAGTTTGCAGCTCGGAGTTTGAATGAGCCGCTCTCATGCCGGCCGGCAGCTGCACTCATCCATCCAGCAAATGCCGGAAGTGATCCGAAGCAAAGCCGCGATACTGCATAAAACGCATGCGCCGGGCCTTTTCCTTGTAGGCCGCCTGTTGTGCTTCCCGGCGCGCTACGGGGCCAGGAACATTCTCGTCTCCCCCGGAGGATTCTCCGGCAGGTGAAGTAACCAAAGCGTCGCCGAACTTGCGGACAAACACTTCCTCAGCGGCGGCAAACCAATCCGGCTCGACAGCAGCGTGGGCGGCGGCTATGGCTGCATCATCCAGCCCGCGTTCACGCATATCCTGGCGAATGCGAGCAGGACCGTAGCCCCTTTGCATACGCTGCCGAAGCAGGCTCTGCGCAAAACGCTCATCGCTCTGCAGGTTTTCCCCTTGAAGCTCTTCCAGGACTGAGGCGACCAGCTCAGAAGCAGTGAAGCGACGATCCAACTTCGCTTGTAACTCTGAGAGAGAATGTTCCCGCCGCGCCAGCAGGTTCATGGCGGCAACACGCACATCGGCAGGCCGAACATCCTGCTCTTGCGTGGGAGCGAGCCCATCCGAACTATTGGCTTGCGTTCCGGTGTCGGCATGCATTTGTGTGCACCCCTGCTAGTACCTGAAAAAAGGCGCCGGGGATGTGAGAGTGGGATAAGTGGGTACCCCGGCGCCGAAAACAACCGGTGACCCTGCAGGGTCACCGGGCTTCTGACATCATTCCTCAGCGATGTCGTCCTCCGCGGCAATGACTTCCTTGGCGTCTTTTTTCGCCGGCGCCACACCGACCATCATTTGCTTGCGGATCTCGGCCTCAATCTCATTGGCGACGGCCAGGTTATCTTCCAGGAACTTGGCTGCATTGGCCTTGCCCTGGCCGATCTTGTCACCCTTGTAGGCGTACCAGGCACCGGACTTGTCGATCAGGTTGAGCTTGACCCCCCAGTCGATTACCTCGCCCATGTGATAGATACCCTTGCCGTACATGATCTGGAATTCGGCTTGCTTGAACGGCGGCGACACCTTGTTCTTCACCACCTTCACCCGGGTCTCGTTGCCGATCACCTCATCGCCGTCCTTGACCGCGCCGATGCGGCGGATATCCAGGCGCACTGAGGCATAAAACTTCAGCGCGTTGCCGCCGGTGGTGGTCTCCGGGTTGCCAAACATGACCCCGATCTTCATCCGGATCTGGTTGATGAAAATGACGAGGCAGTTGCTGTGCTTGATAGCGCCGGTCAGCTTGCGCATGGCCTGGCTCAGCAGACGGGCCTGCAGACCTACGTGGGAATCACCCATTTCACCCTCGATCTCGGCCTTCGGGGTCAGAGCCGCCACGGAGTCGATCACCAGCACATCGACGGCTCCGGAGCGCACCAGCATCTCGGCGACTTCCAGGGCCTGCTCGCCGGTGTCGGGCTGGGAGAGGATGAGATCGTCAACCTGCACCCCCAGCTTCTCCGCATAGGAGGGATCCAGGGCATGCTCCGCGTCGATGAAGGCCGCTGTGCCACCCGCCTTCTGGGACTCGGCGATCACCTGCAGGGTCAGCGTGGTCTTGCCCGATGATTCGGGGCCGTAGATCTCGCAGATACGCCCCTTGGGCAGGCCGCCGATACCGAGGGCAATGTCCAGCCCCAGGGAACCGGTGGAGATGGCGGGCATGGCGACCCGTTCGTTGTCCCCCATGCGCATGACTGTACCCTTGCCAAATTGGCGCTCAATCTGGCTGAGGGCCGCGTCCAGTGCTTTTTGCTTGTTGGCATCCATAATCGACTGCTCCTGTCGTTGTTGCGGCGCTGCTGCGTGATTAGGGCCCGACGACCTGTTGGCGCCCGACCAGACTACTGTATATATACTCAGTGCATTCAAGCGGAAATGCAAGCCCCAAATCCAGACAAATACGGGCAATTCCAGCCAACGTCTGAACACCTGCGTGTCCAGGCGACAGGTTTGCACCAGATAGCGCCAGAGGTGCGCCAGAGGAGGTGCACAGGGGTCGTTTTGGTGTAAGCTCAGCCCCCCAGCCAAAGTTTCGGGAGAGATGCCATGCGACCGTTAGCCCTTCTGCTTACCCTGCTGCTGGCGGGTTCGGCCCAGGCCAGTCCCACTGCAGACTACTGGCAGGCACTGACGAGCCTCTGCGGCAAAGCCTTCGCCGGGGAACTCATCGATGCTCCGGCCGACGACGACTTCTCCGGGAAATCCCTGGTCATGCATGTCCGGGATTGCTCCGAGAACCGTATTCGCATCCCCTTCGTGGTCGGCGATGACCTGTCCCGAACCTGGGTGCTGACCCGCAGTGGCGACCGCATCACGCTCAAGCACGACCACCGGCACGCCGATGGCAGCCACGAAGACATCACCATGTACGGTGGCACCAGCACCAATGCCGGCCGCGCGGGGGCACAGATGTTTCCCGCCGATGAAGAAACCCGCGAGATCATCGAGCCTGCCTTCGCCAACGTCTGGACCATGCGGGTCACACCCGGGGAAGTTTTTACCTATGGTCTCTGGCGGCTGGGCACTCCACGGGTTTTCCGGGTGGACTTCGACCTCAGTGAACCGGTGGCGCCGCCGCCGGCACCGTGGGGCTGGGAAGACTGAGCAGCGCAGGCCGCACCGGAAGGTCAGCTGACGTCAGCGGCGGGGTCTTGCTCGATGGCGTAAAACAGGCAATCGCTGCGCGCGATGACTGCGCTGGTAGTGATCATGAAGAGCTTGAGCGGCGCCGCCGGGAACAGGCGCCCCGCTTCCACCCGCAGCAAGCGGCTGACCGCGCAGCGGCCGCTCGCATCCTGGGCCCAGAACAGTGAACGCAGCTCACCATTGACCCAGCCCAGGGGCACATCCGGTTGCACCACGCCAAAATTCAACTGCTCGATATCAGGCCGTAGCACCACGGGAAACGAGGCATCCGGGTGCTCCGCATAAGCGAGGCCAATACCGGGATTGAGTTCGAGCCGGATAGGGTTACGCAACAGTTCCAAGCCCCAGTCGGTAGCATCTCCCGCCAGCACCTGCGGCCTCTGTAAATACTCGCACAGGCCCGACCAGGCCAACTCGTGGGCGCAGTCATCCAGGCGCCCACCTACCTCCACCGTCACCGTAGGATAACTGTGCTCGCTGATCTCCATCAGTGCGCCCAGATTAAGCCTGGTCACGATCATGCGCCGAGTGAACAGGGATACCAGAGCGTCATGCTGCCGATCCATGTGAGTGCAGACCCCGAACGCTGGACCGGTGCCAGACGTATTGTGCATGTCCACCACCGCCTCTGGGTGATGGAGGCGCAGGATCTCCAGAAGCTCCTCTGCCAGACGCCCCTGCTCGTCGTCGAAGGGCGGCCGGAAGCAGCGGTTGAGATCGCGCTCTCCCGGCAGCATCCGGTGGCTGAATCGGGGGGTCGACAGGGCCGCCTCTACCGAAGCGACAATACAGAGTGTATTGACCGCAGGCTGGCGGCCGGATTTGAGCCAGCGGAAGAGGGCCATCGCCCCGGAGGGCTCATTGCCGTGGAGCAGGGTGACGAAGGCACGGGTCCGATCGCTGTCGCTGCCATCCAGAAAAATACTCGCAGGGCCGCCGAGATAATGGAGGAATGATTCCACACTGGCGCCGATCTCGGTCGCCAGAGGATTGCGAATCAAGCGGAAGCGCTTCACAACGACCACTCCGCCACCGGCTCATTGCCGGCACTGCGTTCCATGTAGGCTTCCAGCATTGCCTGCAAATCAGCTGGGTCTGGCCGGCTGTCTGCTCCAGTTTGCGCCAGCTGCGCCAGCTGCCAACGGGCCCCGGTTTGGCCGTTCGCCAGCCGCCGTTCGATGATACCGAGATAGTAGGCGATGGAGGCTTCGTCAATGCCGATGGCGACCAGCCCGCGCTGTGCCACCGGCAGCATAGCTGCGATGATGGTGCTTGCAGTCTGCTCCTCACAGGCGCACTGCCTGTCCCGGGGCCACACCAGGCGCGCGTCGAGACCGTACTGGGCCGCCCGGTAAAAATTATGTTCGGCGAAACTGAACGGCAGCGCCGGCAACCAGGTGTTGATGTTGGGCCGCAGTCCCTCCGCCATGCCGATCAGGAAGGCGGTGTTGGCGACCATGTCTGCAGCGGTCGGGCCAGCTGGCAGTGCCCGCATTTCAATGCGCAGGTGGCCCCCTTCCGAGGCATCGTATACCGGGCGATTCCAGACCCAGACGGTGCTCTGGTGCAGCTGCAGTTCAGGCAACTGCGGCGGCTGCGCCGGCTGATCACCGCCCGCAAGCTCTTCAGCACGAACCGGCAACAGCGGCCGGTAGAGGCGCACCGCTTCCACAAATAGCTCAGAAGCCTCGCGCCGGACCCAGCCCTGGCCAAAGTTGACGCGCGCCGGCTCATTCCAGCTATAGCGGTCCGGCAGGCGGGTATCAATTGATTGCTTGAACAGTGGGATCCGGGTCTCTTGCCACAGGCAGTGACCGAACAGCGTGGGGGAATTACCCGCAATTGCTACCGCCAGGGGGGTGACAGCCTGCATGGCATTGAAGGTATCGGCAAAATGCCGGGGGTCGACGCGGTAGTGTATCTGGAAAGAGGTGTTGGCCCCCTCCAGGGTGACATCGTCCATCTCCAGCCGCAGCGGGTGCCGGCCATTGATGTCGATCCGGAACTGGCGGCCGCGTCGCTCGATGAGTTGCTCGACCAGGGCCCCGAACCGTGCCTGGCCTGTCATGCAGGCCGGTCCGAAGTCCGCGAACTGCAGGGTGGGCAGGATCCCGATGGGCACAATGCGCGCCTCGCGCTCCGCGGCGAGACTCCGCAAGGAAGTCAGCTTGCCCAGAATCTCCTCCTCCAGCGCTCGCAGTGGGTTATCGGCGATGGCAACCGGCGTCAGGTTGTACTCGAGATTGTAGCGATTCAGTTCCAGCGTCAGCTGTGGATCCTGCGCCGCATTCTGCAGCTCTTCGTTGAGCAGCGCGGGCCGCCCCTGGGAATCCACTATATACAATTCCAGCTCCGCACCCAGCGAGCCGGCACCTTCGCCGAAGCCGGGCACAGCAAGCGCCTGCCGCAGCCGCTCGAGATTGCGCTCCAGACGTTCACCGAAACAGCGATGATCATCGGCGCTGTACTGCGTGTGCTGAATATCCATGCCCATGGATGGTTTATAGCACAGTTGCCCGACTCGCAGAGATCGCCCAGCACACACGGCGCTAGAGGATCGCGCGCCCTTGGCGTAAAATCCACTCCCCGATTGCCAGAAACGCCATTGCCATGGCCACACCCGTCACCCCCGATCGCTCCCTGCTGGAAAGCTGGCTCAACGCCGCTGCAGTGGAGAGCTATGTGTGCGAGCATTGCGAAAACCTGCACCTGAGCGAAGTCCGTACCCAGGAAGGCGTGCTGGACAGCCGCCTGATCCAGGAGTCCTTCGGCCTGCTGTTCACCACCGAGCTGGAAATCAGGCCCATGGCCCTGCTCGCCGTGTCTGCAGATCTTGGACGGTTGAACATGGAGTACCCGACGCTGAAGATCTTCCTCGATATCGTCGACGATGCCACCCCACAACTGGTGGCCGCGAGTATTTTCCCCGGCAATGAAGGCCTGACTCAGGGACAGTTCAATCACTTCATCGCCATCGCCATGCAGGCCACCCTGCAGCTGGCGGAAGAGTGCCTGCGGCTGGACTACCTGTTCTCAGAGGACGGCAGCACCCGCCAGCAGCCACGCTCGGTGCTGCACTAAGACCTCAAAGCAAGGACCCCAAGGCTTGACCACCGACCTTTCCCAGCAAACCCCCATGATGCAACAATTTCTGCGGATCAAGGCGCAGCATCCGCGGGAGCTGCTGTTCTACCGCATGGGCGACTTCTACGAGCTGTTCTTTGACGACGCCAAGCGGGCGGCGGACCTGCTTGATATCACCCTCACCGCTCGCGGCAAATCCAACGGCGAGCCTATCCCCATGGCCGGGGTGCCCTACCACGCCGCAGAAGGCTATCTGGCGCGACTGGTGAAAGCCGGGGTGTCGGTGGCCATCTGCGAACAGATCGGCGACCCGGCCACCAGCAAGGGTCCGGTGGAGCGCAAGGTGGTGCGCATTGTCACCCCGGGCACGCTCAGCGACGAGGCCCTGCTGGAAGAGCGGGCGGAGAACCTGCTGCTGGCGGTAGCCCAGCACCGCGAGCAGTTCGGGCTGGCCTGGCTGGACCTGGCCAGCGGCCGCTTCCGGGTGCTGGAAGTGGCCGGTGAGGAAGCCCTGGGCAGCGAACTGCAGCGCCTGAACCCGGCGGAAACCCTGTATCAGGACAGTATCGCTTACCCGGTCATTACCGGGCGCCGCGGCGCCCGCGCCCAGCCGGTCTGGGAGTTTGACCAGGACAGCGCGCGCCGGGCCCTGAACCTGCAGTTCCAGACCCACGACCTGCAGGGCTTTGGCTGTGACGACCTGGGCCTGGCCCTGGGCGCCGCCGGCTGCCTGCTGCAGTATGTGAAGGACACCCAGCGCAGCAACCTGCCCCATATTCGCGCCATTGCCCACGAGAGCCGGGCCGAGAGCGTGATTCTGGACGCTGCCACCCGCCGCAATCTGGAGATCGACCGCAACCTGGCAGGCGGTGACAGCAATACCTTGCTGTCGGTGATGGACCGCTGTGTTACCGCCATGGGCAGCCGCCTGCTGCGGCGCTGGCTGCATCGCCCGCTGACAGACACTGTAATCCTGGGCCGTCGCCACGAAGCAATCAGGTCACTGTGCGCGGAGTACCAATACGAGCCGGTGCGCGCAGCGCTCAAGCCCATCGGCGACATGGAGCGCATCCTCAGCAGGGTGGCCCTGCGTTCCGCCCGCCCCCGCGACCTCACTCGCCTGCGCAGCTCTCTGCAAGCCCTGCCCGCACTGCATTCGGCACTGGCCAGCTGCGCTTCGGAGCAGCTCGAAGCCCTGTCGCAGCAGGCCGCCGAATTCCCGCAGCTCTATGAGCTGCTGGAAAAAGCGATTGGCGACAATCCCCCGGTGGTCATCCGCGAAGGCGGCGTCATCGCCACCGGCTACGACGCGGAGCTGGACGAACTGCGCCGCATCAGCAGCAACGCCGGCGACTATCTGCTGGAGATAGAGCAGCGCGAGCGCGAGGCGACCGGCATCAACTCGCTGAAGGTGGGCTACAACCGGGTCCACGGCTACTACATCGAGATCAGCCGCGGCCAGTCGGACCGCGCGCCGGACACCTACCAGCGGCGCCAGACCCTGAAGAACGCCGAACGCTTCATCACCCCGGAACTGAAAGCCTTCGAGGACAAGGCCCTGTCGGCGAAGAGTCGAGCGCTGGCGCGGGAGAAAGGCCTGTACGATGCCTTGCTGGAGCGCCTGAACGAGGACCTGGCTCCGCTACAAGACAGCGCCGCGGCGGTGGCGGAACTGGACGTACTGGCGAATCTGGCCGAACGTGCCGACACGCTGCGCCTGTGCCAGCCCGAGTTCAGCGACGAACTGCTGTTCGAGATCAGCGGCGGCCGCCACCTGGTGGTGGAGCAGGTACTGGAGGAGCCCTTCATCGCCAATGACGCCCTGCTCAACCAGCGCCGGCGCATGCTGCTGATCACCGGCCCCAATATGGGCGGCAAGTCGACCTATATGCGCCAGAACGCCATCATCGCCCTGCTCGCACACAGCGGCAGCTTTGTCCCGGCCAAGAGCGCCCGCCTGTCGCCCATAGACCGCATTTTCACCCGCATTGGCTCCTCGGACGACCTTGCCAGCGGCCGCTCCACGTTCATGGTGGAGATGACGGAAACCGCCAATATCCTGCACAACGCCAGCGAACGCAGCCTGGTGCTGATGGACGAAGTCGGCCGCGGCACCAGCACCTTTGACGGCCTGAGCCTGGCCTGGGCGGCGGCAATCCAGCTGGCGCAGCAGGTTCGCGCCTTCACCCTGTTTGCCACCCACTACTTCGAACTCACCGCCCTGCCCGAGCTGTGCCCGACCATGGCCAATGTGCACCTTGATGCCACCGAGCATCAGGACCACGTGGTGTTCCTGCACAACATCCAGGAGGGCCCCGCGAACCGTAGTTTCGGCCTGCAGGTGGCGAAGCTGGCGGGTATTCCGGATCCGGTACTGCGCGCCGCCCGGGACAAGTTGCGGGAACTGGAGCTGGGCCGCGATCGCGGCGGGCAGACGCCGATGCCCGCCCAGGCGGAGTTATTCCACGAACCCCTTGCACACCCGGTGCTGAAGCAGCTGGACGCGCTGGATGTAGACAGCCTGAGCCCACGCGAGGCGCTGGAGATACTGTATCAGCTGCGTGCCCGGGTGCAGTGAGGGATGCGCCCAATGCCGTGCCAGCCACTTTAAAACTCACCCCACAGCGGTTAAACTTCCCCTCCTTCGAGCAGGCCCACGGGCACATGAGGCAAGATTGGCATGACTTTTGTTGTTGGCGAGCAGTGTATCAAGTGTAAGCACACGGATTGTGTGGAAGTCTGCCCGGTGGATTGCTTCTACGAGGGGCCGAACTTTCTGGTCATCCATCCTGACGAGTGCATCGACTGTGCCCTTTGCGAGCCAGAGTGCCCGGTAGACGCGATCTATTCCGAGGATGAGCTGCCGGAAGACCAGCAGGCATTTTTGGAACTCAATGCCGAGCTGGCGGAAATCTGGCCGAATATCACCGAGATGAAGCCACCGCCGGACGACGCCGAGGAATGGGCGCACAAACCCAATAAGCTCCCTCTGCTGGAACGCTGAGCTCAGTTGAACAGGGAGTCGCCGGTCAAGCCTTCAGTCTCCATAATCTGACGCAGCCGACGCAGAGCCTCGACCTGGATCTGCCGCACGCGCTCGCGGGTCAGCCCGATCTCCCGTCCCACCTCTTCCAGCGTACTGCTTTCGTGTCCCCGGAGGCCGAACCGCCGGGAGACCACTTCGCGCTGCTTTTCCGACAGCTCGTCCAGCCAGTGGCTGATACTGTCGCGAATATCGTTATCCTGCAGCAATTGGGACGGGTCGTTACCGCCGAGATCGGCAATGGTTTCCAAGACTGCCTTATCTGATTCTGGCCCCACCGGAACATCGATTGAGGTGACGCGCTCGTTTAGCCCCAACAATCGCTTCACATCCTCCGCAGGCTTGTCGAGCATCTGCGCGATTTCTTCTGCGCTCGGCTCATGATCAAGCTTCTGGGTAAGCTCACGCGCGGCGCGCAGATAGACATTCAGTTCCTTGACCACATGAATGGGCAGGCGAATGGTGCGGGTCTGGTTCATGATCGCCCGCTCTATAGTCTGGCGGATCCACCAGGTGGCGTAGGTTGAGAAGCGGAATCCGCGCTCCGGGTCGAACTTTTCCACGGCGCGGATCAAACCCAGGTTTCCCTCTTCGATAAGATCCAGCAGGGTCAGCCCGCGGTTGATATAGCGCCGGGATATTTTCACCACCAGGCGCAGGTTGCTTTCTATCATCCGGCATCTGGCGGCGGCGTCACCCTTGCGAGCCAGGCGGGCAAAGTACTTCTCTTCATCGGCCGTCAGCAGAGGAGAGAAACCGATCTCATTGAGGTAAAGCTGGGTGGCATCGAGGGACTTTTCAACGCAGCGGGCGGACCGGGCGCGGTCGAAGGCCTGCTCCTCGGCATCGTCGTCGTTGCTGTCTTCGGTGGGGAGTTCTTCCGCGCCGTTCTCGGCTAACGCCGCGTTAAGCTGTCCGTCTTCATCCGCAAATTCCGCAGTTTGCTGCCGAGAATGGGCACTGCGCGGGTTCGCTGAGCTTTTCTCGCCCCCAGCCGACCTCCGTTTAGGCCTTGTTTTTCTTGAGTCCACATCCATGGCTATACCTCATTGTGCGCTTTGACTGCTGAGCGTATACGGGCCGGGCTAGAGAGACTACCTCAAGGGGAATGTTCAGCACAAGACACCGCGTGCGCGGCTAACGGGGTGGCAGCAGCCGCAGCGGATCAATGGGCTTCCCTTCCTGGCGAATCTCAAAATGCAATTTTACGGTGTCAGTACCACTGCTTCCCTTCTCCGCGATCTGCTGCCCCACGTTGACCAGCTCGCCTTCGGCAACCAACAGGCGGTCGTTGTGACCATAGGCGCTCAAATACACGTCATCGTGCTTCACAATGAGCAGCTCACCGAAGCCGACAATACCCGTGCCGGCGTAGACCACTTCACCAGCCGCCGCCGCAAGCACCGCGTCACCGCGCCGGCCGCCGATATCGATACCCTTGTGCACCGTCGCCGAGTAGCCCCGGGTGACTGGTCCCGCTGCGGGCCAGCGCCAGGCCGTAACCGGCGCCAGAGGTGGCCTGGGTGCAGGCGTTGCTG
>JBGTGB010000211.1:0-13020 GCA_041746975.1 Haliea sp.
TATAAGGGCGCGCCGGAGTTTCCTCAACTGTTTCCTGGCGTATCGCCCGCAGAAGCGGGCTCCCACGGGGTCAGGTGGTTAGCGCGCCACGAAGTAGAACTCACCCACCTCATCGCCCGCGCGCTTGATGGCCTTGAACTCAGGGTCCAGCCCGGGGAGGCTTTCATCCAGCAGGTCCAGCATGCTGAGAAACAGGGCGGGGCCGGTGATCACCGCCTCATTGTCCTGCAGGGCTCGGATAAAGGCCTCGGCGAATACCGAGATGCCGGGGTCGCGCTCGCTGGCCAGGGGGAAATCCTGGCCGGATGTCAGCAGCAGGCGCGACTTGTTGGGAAAGCGCAGGCCGATGTAGGCATCAGAGAGCAGGCTGTCGCGGCCGCTGGCCAGCAGGAAGGCCGGGTTGTCCGCCAGCAGGCCGGCGAAAGCGGAGTCGGTGACCACCATGATGCGCCGGGCAGGCAGACGGGCCAGGTGGCTACTGACCTGTTCTGTGGGCACCCAGAAGGTATCGTTGGGCGGTGGCTCGGCGTTCACCGGCAGCCAGTACCCGGCCTCATAGGCGCCCACGGGCCTGCGGTTGCCGTAGCCGGCGTAGTAGATCAGCAGGTTGTCGTTTTCCTGCAGGACGCCATTGAGCTGGTTGAGGGCGCGCAGCACGCCGACGTCGCTGGTGTTTTTCAACACCTGCACGGCGAAGCCATACTTGTCGCTGAGCACGCGGGCGATTTTGTCCACATCAGAGGCCGGGGTTTGCAGGTCATCCAGGAACTGGTAGCTGCCATTACCGATGACCAGGGCGTAGTAGCGACCGTAATTGCGCCCATCTTTGGAAACGTCTGCGCCGGGTGTAGCGGTAGCGGCGCCAATGCTGACCAGACCGCTGTCCACCAGGGGTTCTGGCGAGGTGACGGGAGCCGGTGCGGGCGCTGGAGCCGGCGTTGCAGAATCCGCCCGCGCGGCATCAGCCCGGGCCTTCTCGCGCTCGGCGCGCGCCTGGGCCATCTGCTCGGCGAGCGTTACGTTCTGCGCCTGCAGGGCTACGTTTTCCTCGGCCTTGGCCAGCAGCGCCTGCTCCGCGTCGGACTTGTACACCAGTTGGTCCTCGGCCAATCCCCAGGCCTGACGATACCAGTTCAGGGCCAAGGCCTTGTCCTGAGGCACGCCCTTGCCGGCTTCGTAGAGAGTACCGAGATTGAACTGGGCGCCTTTGTGGCCCTGCTTCGCCGCGCGCTCAAACCAGAGGGCTGCCACTTCGTAGTTGGGCTCTGTGCCAAGTCCGCGCTCGAAAATTTCCCCGACGGAGTTCTGCGCGTCAGCGTCACCTCCTTCCGCAGCCGGCATCCAGACCCGCAGGGCTGTCTTGTAGTCCGCCCGGTCGAAGGCCACATACTCACCACCGCGGAGGCGGCAGTCCTGGGCTGTGGTACGGGTTGGTCGCCGCGGTGTCAGGTAGGTGGAATTGCCCAGCTGGCGTACCTGCCCCGGCAACAGGCAGTCTACAATGTACAGGTCCGCGACTGCCGCCCCCTCGGGAATCTCGATCGGGCCGCTGGGGCCACCAGCGCAGGCGGCCAGCAAGACAGAGGCCGCGGCCGCCGCGAGAGCGTTGCGCGTGTTGCGGCCGACAGCGGTCCGAAGGGACGAAAAGACACTGGTCATGGCAAAGGAACCTGCTTGTTATTCTCATGGGAGTCCTGAACATAGTTCATTCGCGGAGCGGCCACAAGCGTCTGTGGCTGGTTATGCTAACCGTGTCGCTACTTGGTGCCTGCAGTGGCATTGGGGATGCACAACAGCTGGCCGACAGGTACGAACTCCAGCTGCAACAGGTCCCGGGCGGCCCCTTCCTCCTCCCGGTGCTGGCCCGGCCCGAACTGGCGCGGGGCGGGCGCCTGCATCTATATATTGAGGGCGATGGGCGCCCCTGGCTGGGGCGGGAGCGGGCTGTCAACCCCACCGGCCGCGGTACCATTGGGTTGGAGCTGATGTTGGCGGACCCCAACCCGTCCCTGTTGCTGGGCCGGCCCTGTTATCACCAGCAGGGAGCACCCACCTCTCCCTGCGAGCCGGGCCTGTGGACCGAGGCCCGCTACTCGCAGGTAGTTCTGGACGCGCTGGCCGATGCGATGCAGCGGCTACTGGCCGAGTACCAGCCCCGCTCACTGGTGTTGGTAGGGTTCAGCGGTGGCGGCGTGCTGGCACTGCTGCTGGCGCAGCAGCAGACGCTACCGACCACGGTGATCACGGTGTCCAGCAACCTCGACACGGCAGCCTGGACCGAACACCACCGGCATCTGCCACTGACGGGCTCCCTGAACCCGACGCTGGAAATAGCACCCGGCGCAGCCTTCAGGCAGGTTCACCTCGCTGGCAGCCGAGACAGCGTGGTGCCGCCCGCAACAACGGTTGGCTACCGGGAGCGCCACCCCGCCGCCGAATACTGGCTATATGAAGATTTCGACCACAGCTGCTGCTGGGTGAAAGCATGGCCGGCGCTTCTGGCCCAGGTGCTGGCCAGCAGCAACTGAACGGCACGCCGGCCGCCGAGATTATTCAGGATTCAGCTGCGCGTGCAGCGTATCCCGTACCCGTCCCAGCTGCTTGTTGTTGGCCAGGTACTCGTTCTCCTCGGCGTAGGCGTCAATGAGTTTGAGGAGATACCCCTGCTGCCGCGGCGTAACCATGGTCGGAGCCACTTCTACCAGGTGCTGAACCAGCATGTTCAAGCCATTCTCTGCTTCAGGGTTGCGCGGGTGCAGCGCATAGGCGGCAATGAAATAGCGGGAGGCGCCGTCCCAGTCACCGATTTGGGCAGATTGCTGGCCACGGTCAATCTGGCTGCGGAACTCGTTCTGGACCTGCGCAGGCAGCTCTGCGAAGGGCACCGCCGGACCCTCGGGCTTGCTCGCTTCCCAGGCAAAGTAGCCCGACGCCAGCGCCAGCAGCAAGACCATTGCCATCAGGATCCGGTTGCGCCTGCTGGTGCCGGAAAACTCTTTCAGGAACTGTTCCGCCGAAGGTGTCCGGTCCGCTCGCTCCAGGGCGATGGCGCCGGCTATGGCCCGCCACTGATGGCGTTTCATGCCCTTGATAGGCTGCGGCATCAGACCCTGCTCCAGCGCGTCCAGCGCCGTTCTGCCGCCATAGGGATGGGCGCCCGCGTACAGCTGGTAGGCGATCAACCCAAGCGCGTAGACGTCGTCCGCGGGGTGGGGATCGCTTTCCCGGCGCAGCATTTCCAGGGAGGCATAGCGCAGGGTCATGGCCCCCAGCTCGCCGGCGTCGAAACTGTCCTTTTGCACCGCGGAATCCATAATCCGCGCGATGCCGAAATCGAGGATCTTGACCCGGCCTTCAGTGGTAACAAACACGTTGTCGGGCTTGAAATCCGAGTGCACGAGACCATTTTCATGCGCGTAGGCGAGGCCGCTCGCCATCTGCTCGATCAGCGTCTCTATGTCCGGCTCCTTGCCCTCGGCGAACTTGATTTTCTTGAGACCTGAGAGGTCATCACCCTGCAGCATCTCCATCGTCATGTAGACCCGGTCGCCGTCACGGTCGAAGTCGTACACGGTCAGCACGTTGGGGTGGGCGAGCTGTTGCGATTTTTTCGCTTCCCGCTGCAGGCTGATCAGGGCCTTGGGATGGCGACTGAACTCTTCGCCGAGGAACTTGATGGCGACCCAGGGGTTGTCGTCGTTGGCTTCTTCCTTGCGCAGGTCCCGTGCCTTGTAGACCTGGCCCATGCCACCCTTGCCCAGGCGGGACTCGAGGACGAAACGGTCCTTGATGACGTTGCTCGAATGAGGCACATAGCTGCGCCCGGTCAGGGGCGATGCACCGGCGTTGGTATTGAGCCGGGTGGAGTCCTCATCGATCGCACGAGTGGGTAGCTCCGCGGCGGTGTGCATGCCGGGGCCCTCGGTGGCGGCGGGGATTGCCAGCAGGGTTTCATCCTCATTGCCCTCGGGCAGGTGAGGCCGTGGGTCGGGGTCGGACTCCGGGGCCAGGTAGGTCTGATCCGAGACATCAGCCAGAACCGTTTTGGCACCTTCCTCGCCAGAATGTTCTTGTTTTTCTTTTTCCCGCGCCATGCCGGAGACTCCAGTGCCAGTATTCGCAGCCCCTATCCTACCTGTTGGCGGCACTATTTCGAAAAGAATACGCAGGAATCCAGGCTCAATGCTTAGGCCATCTGGAACTATAAAAAATCCTCTATATAAAAAAATGTTCTCTGAATACCAGAAATAGACGCGTGCAAAGAAATAAACAGTCTTGTAATCTGCGAAAAACTTAAATGTCTAGCACTTTTATTTCTTAAAAAAGATGTTTCTAAGCACGTACCAGACTTAAAAAGTCTGCATCCGCGGACATGGCTAGTGAGTCAGAGCGACAGTGCTATACTCGGCTGCAACAAGTGCGCATCCGGCTGTCCGGGGAGGAGTATTCAAATAATGAAACGGCACTTTTACCTCAGTGATGATCTCGACGAGCTGGAGCAGGTAGAGCTCGATCTGGAGTCAGCGGGCGTTTCCACCCCACAGATCCATGTCCTCAGCGAGGACGATGCGGGCGTGCAGACGCACCACCTCAACGGCGTGGAAGCAGTGCTCCGCAAGGATGTGGTCCATGGCACAGAGCGCGGTGCAGTAATCGGCGCCATTGGCGCAGCCCTGGTCCTGCTTGCCACCTGGGCGACGGGCATCGCCGATACCATCACCTGGGTTCCACCGATTTTTCTCGCCATCATTGTGCTTGGATTCTGCACCTGGGAAGGCGGGCTGATCGGGATACAGGAGCCGCATTCCGATTTCAAACGCTTCACCGAGGATTTGCGGGCCGGCAGGCACGTGCTGTTTGTCGATGTGAGTCAGGAACAGGAAGAGATCCTGCACCGCATTGTTAGTGCCCACCCCAAATTGAAAGACGCCGGCGAGGGCCCTGCGGCGCCCGGCTGGTTCATACGCGCCCGGACGAAAATGGAAGACCTGATGAAAGGTACCGCCTGGCGACACCAGTAACACTCACATAACAATAATTGCTCCGCAGCGGCCGGGGGGGTCCGATCGCCAGCTGCGCGAGTACATGGAGGTGGCATGAAAATAGTGATTGCGCTGGTTCTACTGGTGCTTGGTTCACTGGTCTTTCATTGGTGGAGTCCCTGGTATTTTACGCCGCTGGCGTCTAACTGGGGCACGATCGACACCACGATCACCATTACCCTGTGGATCACCGGCATTGTTTTCGTCGCCGTCAATCTGTTCCTCGCCCTGGCAGTATTCCGCTACCGCTATTCCGCCACCCGCCGTGCGGACTATGAACCGGAAAACGCCTCCCTGGAAAAATGGCTCACAGGCATCACTACCGTTGGCATTGTCGCCATGCTGGCGCCCGGGCTGGTGGTCTGGGCGGACTTTATCAAGGTGCCTGAAGACGCCGACGTCATCGAGGTGTTCGGCGAGCAGTGGCAGTGGAGCTATCGTTTCCCTGGCGCTGACGGCCAGTTGGGGGAGGTGGACGCCCGCTTCATGTCGGCCGAAAACCCTTTCGGCATGAGCCCAAATGATCCCGCCGGCGCCGATGACATTCTGGTCCGGGGGGAGGACCTGCGCCTGCCGCTGGACCGCCCCGTCAAGGTCCTGCTGCGGTCACGGGACGTGTTGCACAATTTCGCAGTTCCCCAGTTCCGGGTGAAGATGGATATGGTGCCCGGTACTGTCAGCTACGTCTGGTTTACTCCCACCCGCACCGGTCGCTTCGATGTGATGTGCATGGAGCTGTGCGGCATCGCCCACTACGCCATGCGTGGCAATGTCATCGTGGAGGAACCGGAGGACTTCGCCCAATGGCTTGAAGGGCAGCGTACCTGGGCTGAAATCCAGGGGGATGCCGCAGGCGATCCGGTAGCCGGAAAGGCGCAATACGCTGTGTGTGCCGCCTGCCACGGTGCCAATGGCGAAGGCAATCAGGCCATGAATGCACCACAGCTGGCCGGCATGCCGGCCTGGTATCTGCAGCGGCAACTGAAACACTACCAGCAGGGTATCCGCGGTGCGCACGAGGCCGATACCTTCGGCCAGCAAATGGCGCCCATGGCCGGCGTCCTGGTCAGCGGGGAAGCGGTGCGGGATGTTTCCACCTGGCTGGCTTCACTACCGGCGGCTCAGCTGGCAAGTACGGTCAGTGGCGACCCACGCCGGGGCGAAGCCCACTACAACAGCTGCGGCGCCTGTCACGGCAGCCGGGCCCAGGGCAACGAAGCTCTGCAGGCACCTGGTCTGGTCGGCCTGCAGGACTGGTACATCCGCCAGCAGCTGGAGAACTTCCGCAAGGGCGTGCGCGGCGGCCACAGCGACGACCGCTACGGCCAGCAGATGGTCCTGATGGCCCGCTCGCTGCAACACGAGCAGTCCATCGACGACCTGCTCTCCTACCTGAACACGCTTTGAGGGAAAAAGGCATGCAACACACCGCACTCGCCGACCAGATCGAAGAAGACCAGCACGAACCACACAGCTTCTTCACCACCTATATCTGGAGCCAGGACCACAAGGTCATTGCCATTCAGTATTCGATCATCGCAATCTTCGTCGGCCTGCTGGCGCTGGTCCTCTCGGGCCTGATGCGACTGCAGCTGGGCTTCCCCGATACTTTCGACTTTATCGACCCCAGCGCCTACCTGCAGTTTGTCACCATGCACGGCATGATCATGGTTATCTACCTGCTCACGGCGCTATTACTGGGAGGCTTCGGCAACTACCTGATCCCGCTGATGATCGGCGCCAGAGACATGGTGTTCCCCTACCTCAATATGCTTAGCGTCTGGACCTACCTGCTGTCGGTAATCGTGCTGCTGGCGAGCTTCTTTGTTCCCGGGGGGCCCACCGGCGCCGGTTGGACCCTGTACCCACCACAGGCGATCCTGCAGGGCACGCCCGGCTATGACTGGGGCATCATCCTGATGCTGGTTTCGCTGGCCATTTTCATCATCGCCTTCACGATGGGCGGACTCAACTACGTGACCACCGTGCTGCAAGCGCGCACCCACGGCATGACCCTGATGCGCATGCCGCTCACTATCTGGGGCATCTTCACCGCCACCGTACTTGGCCTGCTGGCTTTCCCCGCGCTGCTGGTCAGCGCAATCATGATGATGCTGGACAAGCTGATCGGCACCAGCTTCTTCATGCCGGCGCTGGTATCGCTGGGCGAGACACTCGACTACAGCGGCGGTAGCCCGATCCTGTTCCAGCATCTGTTCTGGTTCTTTGGCCATCCCGAGGTCTACATCGTTGCCCTGCCCGCCTTTGGCATGGTGTCGGATGTGCTGGCGACCCATGCCCGCAAGAACATCTTCGGTTATCGCATGATGGTATGGGCCATAGTCGCCATCGGCGGCTTGAGCTTTGTGGTCTGGGCCCACCACATGTATGTCAGCGGCATGCACCCTGCATTTGGTTTCTTTTTTGCGACCACCACGCTGATCATCGCGATACCCACCGCGATCAAGGTCTACAACTGGGTGCTGACCCTGTGGCGCGGCAACATCCAGCTGACTGTGCCGATGCTGTTTGCCATCGGTTTTATTTTTACCTTTACCCACGGCGGGCTGACCGGTCTTTTCCTGGGCAATGTCACCATCGCCCTGCCACTGTCCGACACCTACTTTGTGGTGGCGCACTTCCACATGGTCATGGGTGTATCGCCGATCATGGTGCTGTTCGCCGCCATCTACCACTGGTTCCCACTGGTATCGGGCAAGCAGTTGCATGTGGGGCTGGGCAAGGCCCACTTCTGGTTCACCTTCCTCGGTACCTACGCCATCTACCTGCCCATGCACTACCTCGGTTTCCTCGGGGTACCGCGGCGCTACTTCGCCATGGGTGGCACCGACTTCATCCCCGAGTCCGCGCAGTCACTCAATGCCAGCATCACCGTGGCAGCGCTGATTGTAGGCCTGAGCCAGCTGATCTTCATTTACAACCTGATCTGGAGCCTGCGCCGGGGCGAGCCCGCCGGGCACAACCCCTGGGGCGCGACCAGCCTGGAGTGGCAGACCCCGGATGTGCCACCGCGGCACGGCAACTGGGGCCCGGAGCTGCCGGTCGTGCATCGCTGGGCCTACGATTTCAGCGTCCCGGGGGCAGAGCGCGATTTCATTCCGCAGAACGAGCCCAATGCAAAAGGAGCTGAAGGATGAAATTCTTCAAAATATTGGGCACCAAGCCCTGGCTCGACCCTACCATGGTGAGTACCGCCGGGGTCGCGGTAGCGGTCGACCCGCTGGCGGCACCGCGTACCGCCTTGCGCTTTATCATGGGCTTCATCAGCGTGCTGTTTTTCCTCTTCATTATCACCTTCCTGGCGCGCTCCCAGTATCCGGACTTTCAGGCCCTGGCAGGGCAGCCCTGGCAGCCGTTCACCGACCCAACCCGACTCTGGCTCAACACCATCCTCCTGGGCCTCAGCAGCGTGGCCTTGCAGTGGGGCCTGTGGTCGGCGCGGCACGAGCAGGTCAACCGGGCGGTGGCCGGCATCAGCGCGGCGGTATTCTTTGCTGTGGCCTTCCTGGTGGCACAACTGGAACTGTGGCGCCACCTGCAGGGCATGGGCTACTACGTCAATACCAATCCTGCCAACAGCTACTTCTACCTGCTCACTGCGGTGCACGGGTTGCACATCCTCGGCGGTCTGATAGTGCTTGCCAACGTCGTGTTCCGGGTCTGGTACGACGGCGCCATGGCCCGGCTGAGTGGGCCGCTCACACTCTGCACCCACTACTGGCACTTCCTGCTCGTGGTCTGGCTGCTGCTGTTTGCCCTGCTCACCGCCCGCGTCGAAACCATCAACCTGTTGGCAGCCCTGTGCGGCTTCTGAGGCAGCGCTCATGAAACCAGCTGAACCCGTCAGCAGCGACTACACCGAGCCCGGCGTCCCCGGCATGGTCCGGGACTGGAGTACCGACAAGCAGGCCTTCGACATGCCCTGGGGCAAGTTGATGATGTGGATCTTCCTGCTCAGTGATACCTTCATTTTCAGTGTCTTCCTTACCGGCTACATGAAAGTGCGACTGTCGGCCACCGATCCCTGGCCGCCAGTCAGCGAGATCTTCGCCCTGACCATAGGCGGCGTTCACCTGCCGCTGCTGTTAATCGCCATCATGACGTTTATCCTGATCACCAGTAGCGGCACCATGGCCATGGCGGTGAACTATGCCTATCGCGGCGACCGCCGCCGCACCGTGATCCTGATGGCCGCCACCGCCGTGCTCGGCGCCAGTTTTGTTGGCCTGCAGGCCTTCGAATGGACCAAGCTGATCCAGGACGGAGTGCGCCCCTGGGGCAACCCCTGGGGCGCCGCCCAGTTCGGCTCCACCTTTTTCATGATCACCGGCTTCCACGGCCTGCACGTGAGCGCCGGCGTCATTTACCTCGCCATCATCGCCCGTAAAGTGGCACGGGGGGACTACGAGAAAAAGGGCTATGCTATCGTCGAGATCACCGGCCTCTACTGGCACTTCGTGGCCCTGGTCTGGGTCTTCATCTTCGCCTTCTTCTATCTGTGGTAAGGAGGATTACATGAGCGATACCGCGGGCGAACAGCACCCCATTGGCGTCTACCTCAAGATCTGGCTGCTGCTGTTTGTGCTCAGCGCCTTTTCCTATATGGTCGATTACTTCGAGGTGCAGGGCTACCTGCGCTGGACCCTGATCCTGATCTTCATGACCCTGAAGGCAGGCCTTATCGTCGCCATCTTCATGCACTTCCAGTGGGAACGGCTGGCGTTGAAATACACCCTACTGCTGCCGACTCTGGCAATCCTGGTGCTGATTGCCCTGATGATGATTGAGGGTGACTACACATTCGCTACCCGGCACAACTTCTTCGACCCCGGATGAGCATGCAGCCTCGCCAGCGGATGTTGCTGGGCTTTGTCCTGGCAAATAGCGCTATCGCCGCGGTAGCCGCGGTACTGTTATTGAATCGGCCACTACCTCCGCCCCAGATCGAGGGCGTGCTGCTGCCCCAGGCGCGAGCGCTGGCGCCGTTTGAGCTGACCGACCACCGCGGCGACAAGTTCAGCAACAGCGACCTCAAAGGCCGCTGGCACCTGGTCAGCTATGGCTTCACCACTTGCCCTGACGTCTGCCCTGCAACCCTGGCCGAGCTTGCCAGTTTCCGCAGCCAGCTGGCGCCAGAAATCCAGCGCGACCTGCAGGTGCTGTTCTACAGTGTGGACCACCGCCGGGACACACCGGCTCAGCTGGCCAGCTATGTCTCCTTCTTCGACCCCGGCTTTACCGGCCTGACGGCCACGGCGGGAGATGAAGCGGGTGCGGCCGCCTTTGCCAGCAGCCTGGGCATCATGTCCGTGCTGGAACCGGCAGAGGGCACCACCCTGGAAGACGGCGACTATCAGGTCGGTCACGGAGTGTCGCTGTTGTTGCTGAATCCCGACGGCGAGCTCCAGGCCGTGCTTGAGCCGGGGCGCATCGATGCCCTGGGATTCCCCGGCTTTGACATTGCCACCCTGGTCCGGGACTACACCGCCATCCGAACCCACCTGAGGAACAATCATGTTTGAGAATGAACATCCCGCACGCCGCGCAGCGCTGTTGTCGAGGGAATACGTCCACAGCAAGGACAAGGCGGGCTGGCTGGGCCTGTACGCAGAAGATGCCATCATCCAGGACCCCATCGGGGTCTCCCACATTGATCCGGAGGGCCACGGCCACCGGGGGCCGGCGGCGCGGGAAGCTTTCTGGGACAATTTCATTGCGCCGGTGGACATCCGCATCGAGATCCTGGAATCCTTCGCTGCTGCTGATGAAGTCGCCAACCACGTCAATCTGACCATCACCATCGACGGCGGCGAGGGCAAGACCCTGCAACAGAAAGTGCACGGGATTTTCACCTACCACGTCGATGCCCAAGGCAAGCTGTTATCCCTGCGCGGCTTCTGGGAGACTGGTGACCCCCGCAATGCCCTGATGGAAATCGACGCGGAGGGCAACCTGAAGGCGCTGGCCTGAGCGCTTCCCTATCCCGGGAGGGATCAGTATGCTTGCCCTGAGAATAATGAGCCCGGGTACCGGGCGCTGCAGGGAGTGGCATGGCAAGTATCCGAGAATTACTCAAGGACATCGACGCGGCACCGGCTGGACCTGAGGTTGCCGCCATCTTTGACTTCGACGGCACGGTCATTTCCGGCTATTCCGCAACCCTGTTCATTCGCGAGCAACTGCGCCGCGGAGATCTGAAAGCCCGGGAATTGATTGAACTGGTGCAGGCCATGGCCAGCTTCGGTCTCGGCAGTATGGGCTTCTCGGCGATGATGACCGTGACGGCACAGTTCCTGCGCGGTATCGATGAAGACAGCTACCACGAGTTCGGGGAAACCCTGTACCAGGACCAGATCGCGCGCCGGGTTTACCCCGAGTCCCGCGCGCTTATCGACGCCCATCACGCCAAGGGCCACACGGTGGCGATCATTTCCTCGGCCACCTGTTACCAGGTCGAGCCTGCGGCGCGGGACCTGGGCATAGAGCATGTCATGTGCACGGCGCTGGAGGTTGAAGATGGCAAGTTCACCGGCGGCGTCGTCCGTCCCACCTGCTTTGGCCAGGGCAAGGTAGACGCTGCCGAACAGCTGGCGGTGGAACAGGGCGCTGATCTCGACCAAAGTTTCTTCTACAGCGATAGCCAGGACGATCTACAGCTGTTGGAGCGCGTGTGCTATCCGCGGGTGCTGAACCCCAGCAGTCGCCTCCTGGGGATCGCCCGCGACCGACAATGGCCGGTGGTGCGCTTCACCAGCCGCGGGCGCCCCTCCGTCGCCCAGTACGTCCGCTCTGCGGCGGCCACGGTCAGCCTGGTACCCACTTTTCTGGCGGGGCTACCCGTCTACGCCCTGACCCGCTCCAGACGCCAGTCACTCAATTTCTCCCTCTCCCTGTTCGCCGACACCGCCAGTGCCTTGATCGGCCTGGACCTCAACGTCAAGGGTCAGGAGAACCTGTGGTCGCACCGCCCAGCCGTGTTCATCTTCAATCACCAGAGCAAGGCCGACGTGGTCATCATGGCCAGCCTGCTGCGGCGCGACATGGCCGGGGTGGGCAAGAAGGAAATACGCGACATGCCGGTCATTGGCAGGGTGCTGGAACTGGGCGGCGTGGTGATGATCGACCGCGCCAATTCCGCCAGCGCCATTGAGGCCATGGCGCCGCTGGTGGAAGCCATGCGGGAAGAGGGCAAATCGGTGGCGCTGGCACCCGAGGGCACCCGCAGCATCTCGCCGCGACTGGGCGCGTTCAAGAAGGGCGCCTTTCACCTGGCGATGCAGGCCGGAGTTCCCATAGTCCCTATCGTAATCCGCAATGCCGGCGATGTGGCACCGAAGGGCGAATTTGTGTTCCGGCCCGCCATCGTCGACGTCGAGGTGCTGGAGCCCATCGATACTTCGGCCTGGACGACGGCGACGCTGGACCAGCATGTGCGCGAGGTACGCAACCTGTTCCTGCGCAGCCTGCGCCAGCCCCTGGAACAGGAAGCGGCGCAGACCTCTGGCCGCGCGGCACCAAAGCCCAAATCCAAGCCCAACTCCAAAGCCAAGCCGAAGCCGAAGCCGAGGCCCAAGACTAAATCCAGACCTAAATCCAAATCCGGATCGCGGGCAGCCAGGTCGTGAGTCTGGACGACAAGTTCACTGCCAGCCCCTGGCCCGCCAGCGACGCACCTGTGGTCTTCATCCTTGACGCCCGCAACGGTTTCGAGCAGGAACTGCTGGAACGCTGGATTGCAACCCACGCCGAGACCCGACAGGGCGAGGGGCGCAAGAGCATGCACCTGAGCCTGGACCTTGGCGATGACCGCCGCGGGATCGACACCGGCAGCCTACGCGAGCAGCTTGCCGCCACCGACGAGACCATCATTGCCCCCCTGCGGGTCGCCTGGACACCGCCCATGGCCGCCATCAATTCCGGACCGCGGGTCCGGGATCTGATAATGGGCGACCCCCGC
>JBGTGB010000212.1:0-11932 GCA_041746975.1 Haliea sp.
AACTCAGCCGCCGCGCGGTGGCCGGCGACAGCCACGGTTTATCCTCGAAGTGCGCCCGCCCGTGGGTGCAGCACACCCCCGATCGCTGTTCCCGCAGGGTATTTACATCCACATGCATCACCACCTGACATCGCTCCGCGCCCTTTAAACTTTGCAGGCCCCGATAATCCGGCCCCGAGGCCAGAAAGTGCTCCACCATGGCCACCAGTGCTTCGGCGTGTATCTGGTTCATATGCTGCGAAAAAGTTTCAGCGGAGATTTTTTCCTCCGCCAGCGCGTAAACCAGATGGTCCTGCAGGACCTCCCGGATACTGTAATCTGAAGTCTCTCCCGGACTTGAACTGCCGAGGGCAGTCTCAGCAGGCAGACCGGGGCTCACACGGCCGGTGGAGGCTAGTGTATGCAGCCCCTGGTTCGCACGGTCTTTAGCACCCACTCCGTGATCAGCCTGCTGCACGCCGCTTTCCGCAACCGTATCTGGCTCTGCGCCCCGACGTTCCAGGAGCTTGCGCGCCACCGCCTGCATGCGCGCCTTCTGCTTGGCCTGCCACTCTTCCTGGCGCGCTTCCGCCAGCGGGCGGGCCACGGCCTGCAGCGCCTTGATGATCAGCTGCCCCTGCTCCGGCGGCAACCTGGCATGCATGACCCACATGCCGTCCTCGTCCTGGAACCAGTACAGCTCACGGGCCAGCTCGTGCATGGCTTCGGCATCCAGCGGCGGTGGGGCACCACTCCCGGCTGCAGCATCCGAACCACCGGCAGCGGCACTCTCGACCGCCCCGTCTGAAGCCCAGGCGTCTGAAGCCCCCGCCGCCGCTATCTCATCTGGCCCGCAATCAAGTAATCCTGCCAACCCCGGCTCCGCAACGGGTTCATACCGACTCACCAGTCTCTCAAGATGACCGGCGCTGTTCTGCTGCGCCAGGTTCACCATAAAGCCCTCGTTCTCCGGCGTGGCCACCCGGGTGATCGCGCGCACTTTGGAATAGGAAAGGCCGCCCTCTGAGAAGGCACCATTAACCCCGGGCAGCACCTCCAGCTGCCGCGCCACCCGCACCTTCTCCCGTGCAGCACCCAGGGTGATGCCACAATGGGCCACCAGCCAGTGGGCGCAGGAGCGCATCGTTCCCTGCTCGCGCCAGCCGCCACTGCGATCGAACTCGGCAATCAGCCGCAACAGGCGATGATTGGCTGCATTGATCTGCGCCGAGAGCAGGGTTATAGCTTGACCCAGCTGCGAACCAGTCAGCCGCTGGGGCCGATCTTCCACAATCGCTGGCATGCCCATGACAAGGTCCTCAATACTGTATGGATAACCAGTATATTAGCGACGCCGCAGCAAAACCCCAAGAACTGCGTTACATCAAATTCGTCCACCCCTCCCCACCTTGCGCGCGCCAGATCAAACACAAGGTGCTTCATCACTGCATGCCAAGGATTTATGCAATTGCCGGGTGAGCTGGCACCCTCATCGGTCGCCCGCAGAGAAGGTGAATGGCCGCGTAGCGGCCAGAGAAGGTGGCCTGGGCCAGCGGGCTCCTACAGCCGGCGCTGCTCCGCCCGGTGCAGGAATTCCTTGTGCAGCTCGGCGACAATGTCATCCAGCGCCTCCAGCGGGCCGCTGTTGTCCACCACGATATCCCCCAGCGCCAGCCGCTCGTCGCGCGGCAGCTGTGCGGCCATGATGCGGCGTACCTGGGCCTCGTCGTTGGCGTCCCGGTCCATGGTGCGGGCGACCTGTACTTCCTCGGGCACATCCACCACCACCACCAGCTCCACGAGCTCGCGCTGGCTGGATGACTCCAGCAGCAGCGGTGAACTGAGGATGGTGTAGGGCGAACGCGAGGCAGCCAGTTGCGCACGAATCTCCTCGCCGATCAGCGGGTGGGTAAGCTGCTCCAGCCAGACGCGCTGCGCCGGGTCGGCAAAGACGATGCGCCGCAGGGCCCCCCGATCAAGGCCGCCGTCGTCCTGTAGGATGTCGGCGCCAAAGTGAGCGGCGATTGCCTCCAGGGCAGGACGCCCCGGTTCCACCACCACCCGCGCTGCCAGGTCCGCGTCGACCACGGTAATGCCCAGCCGCGCAAAGCGGTCGGTGACCGCGCTCTTGCCGCTGCCGATACCGCCGGTAACGCCTACTATCAGATGCACGGCTGAATCACGCTCATGGCTGTTTCTACGCTCACGGCTGTTCCTGCGCTCAAGGCTGTTCCTGCGCTCAAGGCTGCAGGGCCGTAGCCCCAAGCCAGGCGGCGAGAATCTGCTCCCCCCACATCAGGCCCAGCCAGCCCGCCGCCGCCAGGTAGGGGCCGAAGGGAATCGGCACTTCGCGGCCGCGGCGTTTGATCACCATCAGCGCGATACCGACGACCGCCCCCACCAGAGATGACAGCAATATAATCAGCGGCAGTGCCTGCCAACCCAGCCAGGCGCCGAGAGCGGCAAGCAGCTTGAAGTCGCCATAGCCCATGCCCTCCTTGCCGGTAAGCAGCTTGAACAACCAGTACACGCTCCACAGAATACCGTAGCCGGCGATGGCCCCCAGCACCGCGTCCGCCAGTGGCACGAAGGTCCCGGTGAGGTTGAAGGCCAGCCCCACCCAGAGCAAGGGCAGGGTGATGTCGTCGGGTAGCAGCTGGGTATCGTAGTCGATCAGAGTGAGGGCGATCAGTGCCCAGGTCAGCAGTACCGCACCAAGCAGCTGCAGGCTGGCGCCAAAGTGCAAACCCAGCCACAGGGTAAGCAGGCCGGTCAGCAGTTCAACCACCGGGTAGCGTGGGGAAATACTTACCTTGCAGTTGGCGCATTTGCCACCCAGCGCCAGATAGCTGAATATTGGAATGTTCTGCCAGGGCCTGACCGGCGCCTTGCAGGCCGGGCAGTGGGAATTGGGGACTGCGAGACTGAGAGCGGGTTCATCGGCGGGCGCCGGCTGCTCCAGCAGCTCGCAGCAGTCCCGGCGCCACTGGGCCTGCATCATCAGCGGCAGCCGGTAGATCACCACGTTAAGAAAGCTGCCGACTACCAGTCCCAGCAGCAGCAGGCAGGTTGCCAGCCACCAGGGGTGCTGGGTAAAGACGTCTAGCAAACTCGCTCCCCCGCCGACAGACGCCTCAGATAACCGAGCCGAGCATGAAGATGGGCAGGTACATGGCGATCATGAGGCCACCGACCAGCACGCCCAGCACCGACATGATGATCGGCTCCATCAGTGAGCTGAGGCTGTCCACGGCGTTGTCCACCGCCTCCTCGTAGTGCTGAGCCACCTTGTCCAGCATATCGTCCAGGGCGCCGGATTCCTCGCCGATGGAGACCATCTGCAGCAGCATGTTGGGGAACAGGCCGGTGGCCTTGATCGCCTGGTACAGCGTGGTACCGGTAGTGACGTCGTCGCGGATCTGGATAATCGCTCTGGCGTACACTGAGTTGCCGGCGGCGCCGGCGGTGGAATTTAGCGCGTCGACCAGCGGCACGCCGGCTGCGAAAGTGGTG
The DNA here is from genome assembly GCA_041746975.1 of Haliea sp. Lineage (GTDB taxonomy): Bacteria > Pseudomonadota > Gammaproteobacteria > Pseudomonadales > Halieaceae > Haliea. The sequence goes on from JBGTGB010000212.1 coordinate 3,493, forward strand.
GCCAGCGTGCGCGAAAAGCGCGCGATTACCCCATCGTGCACGATGCCGCCGATTACGGGCAAGCGCAGGGCCAGGCGGTCGAGGAACTCGGAGAACCTCACCGAGCGGTGCTTGATTTCCTTGAACGCATAGAAAGCAGCAAACAAACCTATCAGGATAATAAACCACCATTCCTGCATGAAGTTGGACAGCCCCACCACCATCAGGGTGAATGCCGGCAGGTCCGAACCGAAGCTGCGGAAAGTTTCCGCGAACTGGGGCACCACCTTGATCAGCAGGATGGCGGTGACGACGATGGCAACCACCACGACCGCGGTGGGGTAGGTCATTGCCTTCTTGATCTTGGCCTTGAGTTGCTCCGTCTTCTCCTTATAAGTGGCGACCCGGCTGAGCATTGTTTCCAGGGTACCGGAAGCCTCACCGGACGCCACCAGACTACAGAACAGGTCGTCAAACTGGCGTGGATACTTGGCCAGGGAGGGCGCCAGGCCCGAGCCCGAGGCGACGTCATTCTTGATGCTGACTACCAACTCACGCATCTTCGGTTTATCCAGGCCCTCGGCGACGATGTCGAAGCTCTGCACCAGCGGCACCCCCGCCTTCATCATGGTGGCGAGCTGCCGGGTGAAAATGGCAATATCGGCGGCTTTGATCGGCTTGCCGCCCCCAAACAGCGGCTTTGATTTCTTTTTAACGGTCTTGGGCTTAATTCCCTGTTGGCGCAGCTGGGCCTTGGCCATGGCTGAGCTCTGGGCCGCTATCTCCCCTTGGGAATTGCGCCCGTTGCGGTCGATGCCGTTCCAGACAAACACATTTTTTGCTGCACTTGTTGCCATAGTCGTACCCGTTTAGTGCTCTAGCGTTGCTGATTCTAGTCCGTTGTCACCCGGTTGATCTCTTCCAAAGTGGTTAGCCCATTAGCGACCTTGATCAGTGCCGACTGGTGCAGGTCCCTGAAGCCTTCGGCGCGGGCCTGTTTGTGAATTTCCATGGCATTGCCCTGGGCCAGGATCATCTGGGCGATGCTGGGGGTAATGCGCACTACCTCGTAAATACCCACCCGGCCCTTGTAGCCGTCCGTGCAATGGTCGCAGCCCACTGCCTTGCGGATGGTGGCGGTAGCCAGTTGTTCCTCGGTAAAGCCATGCTCCAGCAGCACATCTCTGGGGATGTCGTCCGCGGGTACGCTGCATTCCTTGCAAAGCCGCCGGGCCAGGCGCTGGGCGATAATCAGGTTGACCGAAGTCGCGAGGTTGAAGGAGGGCACGCCCATGTTGAGCAGACGGGTGACTGTTTCCGCGGCGCTGTTGGTGTGCAAGGTGGACAAGACAAGGTGACCGGTCTGGGCTGCCTTGATAGCGATTTCCGCCGTCTCAAGGTCCCGGATCTCTCCCACCATGATCACATCGGGGTCTTGACGCAGGAAGGAGCGCAGGGCCTCCGCAAAGTTGAGCCCAACCTTGGCATTCACATGAACCTGGTTGACGCCCTCCATATTGATTTCCACGGGGTCTTCCGCGGTGGAGATATTGCGCTCGGGCTGGTTCAGCAGGTTGATGCCGGTGTAGAGCGACACGGTTTTACCGGAACCGGTAGGTCCGGTCACCAGGATCATGCCCTGGGGCTTGCTCAGGGCATTGAGGTACATTTCTTTCTGGTCCTCCTCATAGCCCAGCGCGTCGATCCCCATCTGCGCACTACCGGGGTCGAGAATACGCAACACCACCTTCTCCCCAAACAAGGTGGGCAGTGTGTTGACCCGGAAGTCGATGGCCCGGTTGCGCGAAAGCTTCATCTGGATGCGCCCGTCCTGGGGCATGCGGCGCTCGGAGATATCCATCTGCGACATGATCTTCAGGCGCGCCGCCATGCGCGCGGAGAGATTCTTCGGCGGCTTCACCACCTCCCTCAGAATACCGTCGGTGCGGAAGCGCACCCGGTAGTTTTTCTCATAAGGCTCGAAGTGAATGTCCGAGGCACCCTGCTTGATGGCGTCGATCAAAACCTTGTTGATGAAGCGCACGATTGGCGTCTCATCTACGCTGTCGGTATTTTCCTCCTTGCCCATCTCCTCGCCGCCGGAGATGTCGATGTTCTCGAAGTCTTCCGACTCCAGGTCTCCAAGACCCTCGGACAGGTTGTCCTGGGCTTCTACCCAACCCGCAATAACTTTGCTAAGAGCGCGCTCTTCGACCAGCACAGCATCGGTGTTAATGCCGGTGTGGAACTTGATTTCATCCAATGCGGCTAGATTAGTGGGGTCGGAAACGGCAATGAACAGACGGTTTCCGCGGCGGTACAGCGGCAGGGCGTGATGCTTGGATACCAGGTTCACATCAACCAGGCCCACGGGCTGGGTGGCGAGATTGAAGGCGGTGATGTCGAACAGGGGCACGCCGAATTCCATGGAGGCCACTTCGGCGATACGTTGGCTATCCAGGTCGAGCTTGTCCACCAGGTACTTCACCAGGGGGATGCGTTCGTAGGCGGCCTCGCGCTGGGCCTCCTTGGCGCGCTCGGCGCTGAGCAAGCCTTCCACGACCAGGCGGCCGGCCAGGCCGCTTAGCTGCCCAATAGCTCTTTCATTCATCCGATGTGCATCCCTGACCGTCGCATTATTGTCTGCACGTGTTAACGAATTAGCCCTAGTATAACCACAGTCACTTAAGGCTAATACCCTGTATCCTGTGTAAAAGCATGATTTTATGTGGATTTTTGTGGATTTTGCGAACGGGATTCCAGTAGTGGTGATGATAGGGAGTTCGCTTTACGGCTCTGGCGTGACAAAAAATGTCACAATCCGTCGGAGCATGCCCCGCGTGGCTCAAATTTGGACAAATCTGAAAACTAGGCGTATTCTGGTTGCTGTCGGTAACACATTGAAAACTATGAGGTAGACGATGTGGTGCACACTTTGAGCACGATGTTGGCACGAAGTGTGCTTAACCTAATCCGCAAGATGCTGCCCAAGGCGGCGTTGCAAACAGACAACCCCTCTGGGGCAAGGAGCAGGGAACATGAAGATGCAAAACGTTCAAAAGGGTTTTACCCTTATCGAACTGATGATCGTTATCGCGATCGTCGGTATTCTGGCTGCGATCGCGCTGCCCGCATATCAGGATTACACGGTGCGGGCGAAGATGTCTGAGCCTATGGCGGCTTTGGCAGAAGCCAAGACCACATTGTCAGAGTACTATGTTACGAACAGCGGAGTTTTCCCTGCCACTGCCACGCTTGCTGGAATCAGCACCAACCCCGACAAGTCAATTGTGGTATCGCTGAAATATGAGCAGGTAGCTTCAGACGAAGCGGTGGTCACAGCTACAGTAAGGCAGGGCGTCATTCCTAACAGCACTGACAGCTTGCTGGGCTTTTCACTGTCAAGCATCACCAAGTCAGATGGTTCTATACAGTGGACTTGCAAGCGCTCAACAGTCGCAAGTGGTGCAACTGCACTCTCTGAGGAACAAGCGAAGTACTTGCCTTCAAATTGCCGCAGCTAATGAAACCGTAGAGCGGGGTGATCTCGCTCCAGGGGGTCCTTTTGAAAGCCCGGTTTACCGGGCTTTTTTTTGTCCGTCAGTCATAATGTATTCATGGACATAAGGAGTAGAACACTGCTGTCCGGGCATAAAAATTTAATGCTACTCCTTTCAATATGGGTATTGGTAGGGTTGGCATATGCTCACGGGCTAGACGGCCCGCTTCTGTTCGATGATGCGTCTGCGATATCTCATAACCCGCTCGTTAAGATTCAAGGCTTAGAATTTGATGATTGGCGTGTCGCTGGTTTGAGTTCCGACTCCGGCCCCCTTGGTCGCGTCCTGCCTATGCTGACATTCGGACTCAATTACGCTTTGACTGGGGGCTTTGATTCCTTCTGGCTGAAGATCGGCAACTTGATAATTCATCTTGCTTCGGGTGCGTTCGTATTTCTCTTTTCAAGGTTGGTGTTACTGCATTCCCTCCGACATACCTCGAACAGAGAGTCGATCACGCTTACAGCGGCCGTCATAGCGTCGGGTGTCTGGATGCTTCACCCGCTCTTTGTCTCGACAGTTCTTTATGCCGTTCAGCGCATGGCGCAACTGTCGACTTTGTGTGTACTACTCGGGCTAATCGTATTTCTAAAACATCGTGTCTCCTGGGCGTTAAAAGGAGCTTTGCCGGCGGAAATCCTAACGGCTGCCTTATGGCTGGCTCTCATTGGAATGTTTGCTGTTTACAGTAAAGAAAATGGGCTGCTGCTGGTTTGGCTGGTACTGTTATGTGAAGTTTGCCTTTTCCGCGGAGAGTGGGATGGTCGGCAGCGACCGTGGTTGGCGATCGCCGGAATTGCATTGTTCTCGCTCCCATTTATTGTGGTCCTCACCATATTTGTTTTCGCCCCTGATTATTTCATCGGCAGATATAGCGGAAGAAGTTTTTCCCTCTACGAGCGCGTTCTTACGCAGACCAGAGTGCTATGGCAGTACGTTTCGTGGCTGGTACTCCCGCGCATCGATCAAATGGGGTTTCAGCACGATGACATAGTGATATCTAAAGGTGTCCTTGTGCCGCTGACCACAATGCTCAGTATTCTTGGGTGGGCATTGACTCTTTCGATTTCCTGGGTATTTCGACGCCGTATTCCATTGCTCTTGTTTGGCGTGCTTTTCTTCCTGGTGGGGCACAGTATGGAGTCGACCATTCTGCCTCTGGAAATGGTGTATGAGCATCGCAATTATCTTCCGGGAGTCGGGGTCTGCTTGCTCCTAGGCTTCGGATTTGCTGTCCTGGTGGACCGATTTGAGATTCGCAAGCCACTAATTGCGATCGCTGGTGTTTTCCTTGTTTTGACCTTTCCCCTCGCTGTACGTGTACATACTTGGGCGGATGATTTGCGTCTTAGCGAAGTCAATCTTAGGAATCACCCGACCTCATCTCGTTCAAATTATTTTTATGCGCTTGCTTTGATCGAGGACTATGAAGAACGCCTTATTGCTCTACCTGAGGATGAGGTGTTGGAAGTGGAACCTCTGGCACTTTCACGACACTTCTATGAAAGGATGCATCAGGAAGACCCGGATAATCTTGCAGCAATTTCCATGCTGTATTACCTGGATGAGCGCTATTTTCCACAGCTGAAGGACTATGTTGACTGGTTGGAGGTCATGGGGTCTGCCGCGAACTCACGCGTGCTACAGGCCACTGATTTTATTGGGCTGCGTTTTTTGCTTGATTGTTTTGAGATGGGTGCTTGCAATTCCGGCCAGGCCCGTGTGGTGGACATTTTGCGTTCACTCTCGACGCGATATCCGAATCGCCCAGACATGTACGTGCTTCAGTATCGTATGCAATACCTGCTTGACCCAACCAACGCGAAGCTTGAGGATCTGTTGCTGCAAGCCGTGGCAGCTAACCCCCAAGACAATAATGTTTACCCTTGGCTCATCACGCACTACAGCCGTGTGGGTAACGTCGCTGAAGTGTATGAGAATCTGCGCGAATCTATGCTTAAGGATCCGGCCAGGCGGCGTCTTCCACTCCTAAAGCGACTGTTCACGGACGGATAGAGAAGTGATGAGGAGTGCCGGGGAGGCGATGAATCGGAGCGGACCATTTCTGCTGTTGACGCTGGTAGCAGGGCTGTTAATTTGGGCGTATTGGCCTGGGGCAGCGGGTCCATCGCTGCTGGATGACAAGTCCAGTGTTTCTGTCCTTGAGGTGCTGGAAGACACATCCAGAGCCAGGGATTTTGTTTTAGGAGACACTTCTGGGCCCCTGGGCAGGCCAGTGTCGATGGCAACGTTCGTCCTCGAACGCCTTCTGCTCGACAATGGCACCGTTACCAGTAAAAAAGTGAACATCATCCTGCACGCGCTAATCGGTGTTTTCATTGCCTGGCTACTTTTGTTGCTTTTCCAATGGGCAAAGTTCCCTTATGCCGCGTGGATGTCGGTAGCGCTGGCGGCAGTGTGGCTTTTTCTTCCCCTGCACGTGAGTACCGTCCTGTATGTTGTTCAGCGCATGGCAATGCTGGCATGCCTGTTTGTTGTGCTGAGTTGTATTTCCTATTTGCAATTCCGTCGCGCCCAATGCGAGCGAAGGACCAGTATATTCTGGCTATTGCTTGTGCCCGTGTTCGCTTCCATGGCGGTCTTCTCGAAAGAGAATGCCCTGGTAGTGATTCCGATTCTGCTTTTGATGGAGGTCTTCTGGCTTCAGTTTATCGGGGCTGACGGAAGAAAGCAGATTTGGCTGGCGCAGCTCACGTTGGGACTCATTGCCATAGGCGCGCTGTCGGTAGTTCTGCTCTTGAGCCTGAAATTCGAATGGTTGGCGAACCGCTATGGTTCCAGAGACTTCACGCTCGAAGAGCGTTTACTTACTCAATTGCGCGTGGTGTGGGACTACATGCGGCAGTCGATCTGGCCTGATATGGCTCGGCTTGGTCTATATCATGACGACTACCCGGTTTCCTCTTCGCTGTCTGATCCGAAAGCAACTCTGTATGCTGCGTTGGGTTGGATAGCGCTGGTGCTTGCACTATTGGCTGGTTCCTTTTGGAGAGAGGGCCGTATACTCGCTTTCGGGCTGTTTCTGTTCCTGGCAGCACACAGTCTGGAGTCGACTGTCTGGCCCCTCGAAATATACTTCGAGCATCGTAATTACTTGCCCAGTGTGGGTTTGATTATCTTCTTTGGTGCGCTCTTGGGCACCATTGGTCGAAATTGGCCCAACCTCATGCCACCCCTTTTGGCCTGGACTACGATTTTTCTCATCGTTACTGCCGCCAAGACTGGGTCTCAGGTGCAAATGTGGTCGAATGGGCCATTACTGGCGATGAACCATGTCAATGGGCACCCTGAGTCACCGAGGGCAAATATTGACATGGCTTCCCACATGGCCAGCGTAGGCGAGCTGGGGTCTGCCCTGGACTACTCGGAGCGTGCTTACCGTTTTAGTCAGATTCATAAGTCCAGTGCGTCTGAAAGGGAAGGCGACCGCTTCGTGAGAGATATTGCCTTGAGTTGTATCGCCCGCAAGCCGCTGCCGCTGCCCCACTTACAGAAGATTGGGTCTGTTAATCCCGAGCGGCCCCTGGGCTCTGTGAACACGTTCCACGTTTTGGTGCAGATGCTGCAGGATGATGTCTGCCCCGAATTCGATTGGATTGCCTTGGCTGATCATCTCGCAGGTATTTACCTGATCGACAATCGAACTCACAGGGCGTCGGCCAATATGTATTCCGTGCTGGCTGGCCTGGAAAACGCCCTTCAACGATTCGACAGAGCTTATGCCTACACCGAGCTGTTCCTGGCACTCTCCCCCACCAACACCCGCGGCCAACTAATGAAGCTGCATTTCGCCACCGCCTTGGGTAAAGTGGAGGTCGCGGAGCAAATGATTGCAGCCCTGCAGGGCAAGCAGGCTGCAGGGGAACTGAATGTTGGCGAGCAGCAGACGCTGGCGCTGTACACGGAGCAGCCGTAATTGAAATTTTCGATTGTGATACCGGCAAAGAACGAGGAGCAGGGTCTCGCCGTGTTCCTGCCGCGGCTGCGGGAGCTGTACCCGCAGGTGCCGATTATCGTCGTCGACGATGGTTCCACCGATGGCACCCGCACCGTGTGCGAAGAGGCGGGTGTGCAAGTGCTTCGCCAGCCCTACTCCAAGGGCAACGGTGCCGCGATCAAGGCCGGCGCCCTGGCGGCGAAAGGCGACTATATCGTGTTCATGGACGGCGACGGCCAGCACAACCCAGAGGATATCGAGCGTTTGCTGGAGCTTTTGGCGGCTGGCTACGACCTTGTGGTCGGCGCCCGCAGTGGGCGCGGGATGCAGGCCAGCATCGCGCGCTGGAGCGCCAATGCATTCTACAACCGGCTCGCCAGCTGGATGGTGAATCGGCGCATCGAAGATCTTACTTCAGGCTTTCGGGCGGTGAACCGGCGTAAATTCCTCGGCTTCCTCTACCTGCTGCCCAATGGCTTCAGCTACCCCACCACGTCGACCATGGCCTTTTTCCGTGCCGGCTACTCGGTGGGCTTTGTCCCCATTGAGGTGACGCAGCGCCTAGGCAAGAGCCACATCAATGTTTTGCGGGACGGCGTTCGGTTCTTCCTGATCATCTTCAAGATCGGTACGCTATATTCGCCGCTCAAGGTGTACTTTCCGATGGCAGTGCTAATGACGGGGCTGGGGGTGGTGAACTATCTGAGCGCGGCGATCGGCAGCGGTTCCTTGCGCTTTACCAATATGAGCACCTTGCTGGTTCTGGCGGGCATGATTGTTTTTTTGATTGGCCTGCTGGCCGAGCAGCTTACCAACCTGCAGTACAAGGATGTGGATCACGACGGCCAGGGCGGCGGCCGCTAAATCTGGCTTACGGAATATGTAACGCCAGCGTCTCCTTCACCTGCTCCATCACCACATAGCTGGTCGACTCCTGCACGCC
>JBGTGB010000213.1:0-25108 GCA_041746975.1 Haliea sp.
CCAACCCACATAGGTCGCCTGTTCTGGGGCTATCTCAAGAATATTCGCGACCAGTGTTTCCAGACCATCCATCGCCGGCGCCTGCCAGTCGATCAGGGTAAGGTTGGCCCAGGGCCGCAGTGCCGGCAGCAGCGGTCGCCAGCAATCGCGTCCTCCTGCCCAGCCATGCAGCAGCACCAGGTCGCACTGGGCAGTGTCCGTCGCGGGCAGATATTCCCGACGCAACGACTGTTCAGACACGGGGCCAGACTTCCGCCAGGGTCGCCAACAGCCTGTCCACCTGCTCGCCGCTGTGGGCGGCACTCAGCGTAATGCGCAACCGTGAGGTTCCCGCCGGAACCGTCGGCGGACGAATGGCGCTGATCATAATGCCGCGATCACGCAGTTGCTGGCTTAGTTCAATGGCGCGCGCGGCATCTCCAACCAACAAGGGCTGGATCGCGCTGTCCGCCGCCATGAGCGGCAACCCCAGGTCACCGGCTCCCCGGCGAAATGTGGTGACCATCACCGCAAGATGGTCCCGGCGCCAGGCTTCTTCCCGTAGCAGGCCGAGCGCAGTGAGGCTGGCGGCAGCCAGTGCCGGCGGCATCGCGGTGGTATAGATGTAGTTGCGGGTACTCTGGATCAGGGCCTCGATCAGCAGCTCGCTGCCGGCGACAAAGGCCCCGGAGGTGCCCAGAGCCTTGCCCAGAGTGGCCATCAGCACCGGCACCTCGGCCAATCCCAGGCCGGCAGACTGGACGCTGCCGCCACCGTTTGCGCCTGTAACACCAAAGCCGTGGGCATCGTCGACCATCAGCCAGGCCTGCCGTTCGCCGCAAATCCGGGCGATCTCCGCCAGCGGCGCGCTGTCGCCGTCCATGCTGAACACGCCATCTACCGCTACCAGAGCCGGGCCGGGAGCCCGCGCCAGCTTGCGGCCCAGATCAGCGCAGTCGTTGTGAGCGAAACGTCGCAAGCGCGCCCCGCTGTGCAGCCCTCCGTCAAGCAGGGAGGCATGATTGAGACGATCCTGCAGTACGCTGTCGCCGGGTTGCAGCAGCGCCTGCAAAATGCCGGTGTTCGCTGCATAGCCGCTGGAGAACAACAGTGCCCGGGGCCGCCCGGTAAACTCCGCCAGTGCTTCTTCCAACGCCCGGTGGGGCGCGCTGTGGCCGCAGACCAGATGCGAGGCGCCGCTGCCGACGCCCCAGACGCTGGCGGCCGCGCGCAGGCTCTGGATCACTTTGGGATGGGAGGCAAGGCCGAGGTAATCGTTGCTGCAGAAATTCAGATACTCGCGTCCATCGACACGCACCAGTGGCCCCTGGCTACTTTCAAGGGTCTGGCACTGACGGTACAGGCCGGCCGCGCGGCGCTCTTCCAGCACCGCCCGGAGACGCTGCGGGAAGGCGTCCACGAATGCCGGCGGAGGCTTAGTGCGCCGCCTGGCGAGGCGGCTGTGCCTGTGTTCCCGATGCCGCAGCGGCATCATAGAACTGCGGCGAGGGGTTAGTGGGCGACTCCGTTACCTGACGCTGCTCAGGGCGGATACCCAGCCGGCTGAACAGGGTCATGTCCTTGTTCGCCTGGGGATTCGGGGTAGTCAGCAGTTTCTCGCCGTAGAAAATAGAGTTGGCACCGGCGAAATAGGCCAGGGCGTGCATCTGCTCGTTCATCTCCTCGCGCCCGGCGGACAGGCGCACATGGGAGGCCGGCATCAGGATACGGGCCACGGCGATGGTGCGGATAAAGTCGAAGGGGTCCATATCCGCCTCGTCCGCCAGCGGCGTGCCCTCAACCCGCACCAGCATGTTGATCGGCACGCTCTCCGGGTGCTCGGGCAGGTTGGCCAGCTGCTGCAGCAGTCCGGCCCGGTCACGCTGGGTTTCACCCATGCCGACAATGCCACCGCTGCAAATTTTCATGCCGGCGTCGCGGACGTGAGACAAGGTATCGAGCCGGTCCTTGTAGGTCCGGGTGGTAATGACCTCGCCGTAGTACTCCGGCGAGGTGTCCAGATTGTGGTTGTAGTAGTCCAGCCCGGCCTCCGCCAGCTCTCTGGCCTGGGCGTCGGTGAGCATGCCCAGGGTCATGCAGCTCTCCAGCCCCAGCTCGCGGACGCCCTTCACCATGGCCACCACGTAGGGCATATCGCGCTGCTTGGGCGAGCGCCAGGCGGCGCCCATGCAGAAGCGGGTGGCGCCACTCTCCAGGGCGGCGCGGGCCTGTTCCAGGACATTTTCCACCTCCATCAGCTTTTCCACTTCCAACCCGGTGTCATAGCGATTGCTCTGGGGGCAGTAGGCGCAGTCCTCGGGGCAGGCGCCGGTTTTGATGGAAAGTAATGTGCTGATCTGGACCTCGTTCGGGTCAAAATGGGCCCTGTGGAGACTCTGCGCGCGGAACAGCAAGTCGTTGAAGGGGAGGGCGAACAGCGCCTCGATTTCCCCGCGGGACCAGTCGTGGCGGATGTCGTAGGGCGCGGCAGCGGGGGCGGTCATGGCGTGGTCTCGGCAGGTACAAAGAGCCCACATGATAAGTCCACACCGGCCACTGTCAACCCGGAGGTGTCATGAGGGTTAACAGGATTGCAGACTCTTTGCTGGAGGCGGTCTTTCCCCAGTACTGCCTGCTGTGCAGATTGCGCAGCCACAGCCCGCTGCCCCTGTGTGGGGAATGCTTCAGCCACCTGCAGGGCAACGACCACGCCTGTGAGCGCTGCGCCCTGCCCCTGGCCACTGACACAGGCGGCCTATGCAGGCAGTGCGCCGCGCAGCCGCCCGCCTTCGACAGCGTCATCGCACCGCTGGTCTACGAGCCGCACATCGCCCTGCTGATCTCGCGCTGGAAATTCCAGCGTGAACGCCGTCTGACCCGGCTGCTGGCCCAGCTTTGGCAGGCGTGGGTGATTCCGCCGACGGACCGCGATCTGCTGCTGCCGGTACCCCTGCACTGGCGGCGCCTGCTCTGGCGCGGTTTCAACCAGGCCGCGCTGCTGGGGCTGGCGATCCGCGCTGGTGAGCCGCAACTGGCGTCCCTGCCCCTGCGCTCGGACATTCTGCGCCGGCGCCGAGCAACGCCCGCCCAGAGCAGCCTGAACGCGCAACAGCGCAGCTCCAATCTGCAGACAGCCTTTCAGGTCCGCGGCGACGTGCGCGGGCTGCGCATCGCCGTGATTGATGATGTGATGACCACAGGCGCCACGGCCGATGCCATCGCAGTAACCCTGAAGACAGCGGGTGCCACCGACGTCCAGCTCTGGTGCCTGGCCCGCACGCCGACTCCTGGTAGCTGATACACTGCTCCCCTGGGTCCGCGGCACAGGGCGAGGCGGTCCCATACCGGAGCAGGGCAATGAACCACGCGGAGCACCCTTATGATCGACTGACCCCGGACCGGGTCATCGATGCGGTGGAGTCCGCCGGGTATCCCTGCGACGCCCGCCTGCTGGCCCTCAACAGCTACGAGAACCGCGTCTACCAGGTGGGCCTCGAGGACAGCGAACCCCTGATCGCCAAGTTCTATCGCCCCGGCCGCTGGCTGGATGAGCAGATTGCTGAAGAACACGCGTTCAGCCTGGAGCTGCAGGATGCCGAGATATCCGTGGTGGCACCGCTGGTAGACGCCGACGGCAACTGCCTGCACAGCTTCGAGGGCTTCCGCTTTGCCCTCTTCCCACGCCGCGGCGGCTACCCGCCTGAGCTGGACAACATGGACAGCCTTCTGGTTCTGGGCCGCACCCTGGGCAGGATTCATGCGGTTGGCGCCAGCGCTCGTTTCAGCCACCGGCCTACCCTCAACATCGAAGACATGCTGACCCGGAACCGGGAGTACCTGCTGGAGAATTTCATCCCCCGGGACCTGCAGCCGGCCTACAGCACCCTGACCCGCGACCTGCTGACGGAAGTTACCGCCGTGTACGGCAAGGTCCAGGGCCCGGACCTGATCCGCGTCCACGGGGACTGTCACGTGGGCAATATCCTCTGGCGGGACGACTGCGCCCACTTCGTCGACCTCGACGACTGTTGCATGGCACCCGCCATCCAGGACCTGTGGATGTGCCTGAGCGGCGAGCGCCACGAACGCGAGCTGCAGCTTGCGGAGCTGGTAGAGGGTTACAGCGAGTTTTTCGACTTCGAGCCGCGCCAGCTGCGCTGGATCGAATCACTGCGTACCCTGCGGGTAATCAACTACGCGGGCTGGCTCGCCAAACGCTGGACTGACCCCGCTTTTCCCCGCAGCTTCACCTGGTTTAACAGCGAACGCTACTGGGCCAACCACATCCTGGAGCTGCGGGAACAGCTCTCCGCCCTGCAGGAAGAGCCGCTGCGCCTGCTGTAGTACGCTGCCTGCTAAATATCGACAGGTTCTGCGTGGCTGGCAGCGGATGCCGGGTACAGCAAGGACCAGAGCCAGCGCAGCAGGCTATTGCGCCGCAGGACCTCCCGGTCGACAGCCTCATAAAAAGCGTACAATCCCGCTGGATCGGCGAACAGCTCCATGCGCGTGGTAAAGCCCCGCTCCGGTTCCAGATCCTTCACCACCCGGGCCGGATTGCCGGCCACCACCACGTTGGCGGGCACATCCCTGGTGACCACCGCGCGTGCTGCCACCACGCTGTTGGCGCCGATGGTTACGCCCTTGAGCACGGTGGCGTGGTCCCCCAGCCAGACGTTATCGCCGATATGCACCGGCGTCGGTTCTGTTGGGCGAGCGATGCGATCGTACAGGGTGTGCCAGTCGGAATCGGTGACATAGGCGCCGTTGGCCAGCATCACGCCATCACCCAGCACAATCTCGTCACTGGCGCTGATGCGAGAGCCGGGACTCATCAGGACACAGTCGCCGATGCGGATGCGACCCTGCCCTTCCTCCCGGCCCCAGACTCCGATCTCCACCCGGTGCATGGGCTCGCCAATGGCGGTAAAGCAGCGGCCAATATGGATGTTGGCCCCTGAGATATGGACGTACCAGGGCTTCATCACCATATGCCAGGGGCCGAGATAAGTGCAACGGGGGCGCAGATAGTAGTCGGTATACCAGCGGCGATAGCGCAGATAGGCCTTCTTTAGCCAGAAGGGGCGCAGGTCCTTGTGCATGATGGTTCCCAATGTCTGGTTGTAGTGGGCACGGGGATTTAGAATGGCAGCCCATGCGACGCCGCTCAAGCGCCGCGGGCAACTGTTACAGGAGCGCGCACAAGGTGCAAGCGTCATCGCGGCATGTGGTCAGCAACCAGCCCGGCTTGCACCCCCGGCTGGCACGCACCGTACTCAGACACTTGCAACACTCTCACCGCAGCCCCCTCGCGACGCACAACCAGGCCGCTTGGGAAAACCTGCTGGCGAGGCTGCAAGCAGACAGCCGGCGGCTGATACTCGATTCGTTCTGCGGCACGGGCATGAGTACCGCTCTGCTGGCGCAGCGCCATCCGCGACACCTGGTGATCGGCATCGACCGCTCCGCGCACCGTTTACACAAACACAGCGCTGCAGCCGGCGCCAACTACCTGCTGCTGCAGGCCGACTGCGAACCGCTATGGCAGCAACTGGCCGCCACTGGCAGGCAGGTGGACTACCACTACCTGCTCTACCCCAACCCCTGGCCCAAATCCCGCCATCTGCAGCGTCGGGTTCACGGCCACCCGGGGTTTCGCGACTTACTCGCCCTCGGCGGCCAGGTCGAACTGCGCTGCAACTGGCAGCTGTACGCCGAGGAATTCGGGGTCGCGATGCACCTGGCGGGGGTCCGGGGCCTGGTGCGGCAACTGCCGGAGGCGCCGGCGCTGACGCGCTTCGAGGACAAGTATCGGCGCAGCGGCCAGGTGCTGTGGCAGTATCAGGGGCGGATAGGCTAAAGTGAGCGCCCGGACAAGAGGAACCGACATGTCACCGAAGAAAGCTGATCCGGTCTGGGACCGGATAGTGCGCGAGACCATCCAGCATGCGGCAGAGGAGCCGATACTCGCCAGTTTCCTGCACGCCACCATCCTCAACCACAACAACCTGGAAAGCGCACTCAGTTTCCACCTTGCCAGCCAGCTGGACAGCCCGACGGCCTCCTCGCTGCTCCTGCGGGACGTGATTCTGGATGCGTTCCGGGACGACGCCTGCGTGGGCAAATCCATTCGCGCCGACCTGCTGGCGGTGGAAGATCGCGATTCCGCCTGCCACGAGCTGTACATACCCTTTCTCTTTTTCAAGGGCTTCCACGCGCTGCAGACACATCGTGTGGCGCACTGGCTGTGGCAACAAGACCGCCACTCACTGGCACTGTTCTTCCAGAACCGGGTATCCGCCGAATTTGCAGTTGATATTCATCCCGCCGCGAAGCTGGGCCATGGCATCATGCTGGACCACGCCACCGGGCTGGTCATTGGCGAAACGGCGGTAGTTGGCAACAATGTCTCCATCCTCCAGTCGGTCACCCTGGGGGGCACCGGCAAGGAAGACGGGGACCGCCATCCGAAGATCGGCAATGGCGTACTGATCAGCGCCGGCGCCAAGATTCTGGGGAATATCCGGGTGGGCGATGGCGCCAAGGTAGGTGCCGGCAGCGTGGTGCTGGAGGAGGTGCCGCCGCATACTACCGTGGCCGGCGTTCCAGCCAGGGTGGTGGGACGGCCCGCTTCGGAATCGCCGGCCCTGGAGATGGACCACCATTTTTGCTGCGGGGACGAAGACGAGGAAGAGGCAGCGGTGCCGTCCGCTCTGCAGCACAACGCTGGGTAGGTGCGGCCGGCTAGGTGCGCGGCAGGTGCCGCCCCGAAGCGCCCTCGCCCGGCCCCGTAGGGTGGTCAGTTACTGTGGTACTGCGGCGACAGCTCCTGCACAGCGTCAACAAAGGCCGTCACGTGGTCGGGATTGACTCCGGGCGTGATCCCGTGGCCCAGGTTGAATACATGCCCGCTGCCGTGCCCGTAACCCGCCAGGATGCCCGCCACCTCCTCCCGGATCCGGGCCGGTGAGGCGTACAGCATCGCCGGATCCATATTACCCTGCAGCGCCACCCGATCGCCGACCAGCTCGCGGGCGACAGCGATATCGGTAGTCCAGTCGATCCCCACCGCCTGTGCCCCGCACTCGGCAATCGCCGGCAGCCACTGGCCGCCACCCTTGGTGAACACGATCACCGGCACCTTGCGGCCGTCCGCTTCCGTCGGCAGGCGGCTGATGATGCGTTGCATGTACTTGAGGGAAAATTCCTTGTACCCCGCGGCGCTCAGGGAGCCGCCCCAGGTGTCGAAGATCTGCAGTGCCTGGGCTCCCGCGTTGACCTGTTCGGTCAGGTAATCCGCCACCGCATCTGCCAGCAGCGCCAGCAGCTGGTGCATCAACTCCGGACGGTCATAGGCCATGCCCTTGACCTGACTGAAATCCTTGGAAGAACCGCCTTCGACCATATAGGTCGCCAGGGTCCAGGGGCTGCCGGAGAATCCGATCAGGGGCACCTGGCCGTTGAGCTCGCGGCGAATGGTGCGTACCGCGTTCATGACATAGGAAAGGTCATCCGCTGCCTTGATGCTCTGCAGACCAGCGAGATCCGCCTCGCTGCGCACGGTCTTGCGAAAGCGCGGCCCCTCACCTTCCTCGAAATACAGGCCCAGCCCGAGGGCGTCGGGCACGGTCAGAATATCGCTGAACAGGATGGCTGCATCCATGGGATACCGCCGCAGCGGCTGCAGGGTAACCTCGCAGGCCAGCTCCGCATTCTTGCACAGGTCCAGGAAAGATCCGGCCTGCTCCCGGGTGGCGCGGTATTCGGGCAGGTAGCGCCCCGCCTGGCGCATCATCCAGATGGGGGTACGATCAACGCTCTGGCGCTGCAGGGCCCGCAGGAAGCGGTCATTCTTCAGTTCAGTCACGGCGACTCCAGTCTTGTGATTATTGGTCCAGTTCCGGTCAGACCTCGAGAAAATCAAGTATGCCTTCGGCGGCCTGGCGGCCCTCCCAGATGGCGGTCACCACCAGATCGGAGCCACGCACCATATCACCCCCGGCAAACACTTTGGGATTGGATGTCTGGAACCGGTAGGCCTGCTCCTCCGGCGCAACCACGCCGTCCCAGTCGTTGGTAGCTACGGACAGTTCCTGTAGCCACTGCGGCGGGTCCGGTTGGAAACCGAAAGCAATAATGACTGCATCCGCCTCTATGATCTTCTCACTGCCGGGAATGGGCTGCGGCCGGCGGCGACCGTCGGCGTCGGGGGCCCCAAGCTCGGTCTCCACCATTTTAACCCCGCAGGCGCGGCCGAAGTACTCCACAATCTCAACCGGCTGGCGATTGAACAGGAATCTCACCCCCTCCTCGCGGGCGTTGGCTACTTCCTTGCGCGAGCCCGGCATGTTCTCCTCGTCACGGCGGTAGGCACAGGTCACCTGCCTGGCCTGCTGGCGTACCGCGGTACGCACGCAGTCCATCGCAGTATCACCGCCACCGAGAACGATCACACGCTTGCCCTTGAGGTTGACGTAGGCCTTGGGTTCCTGCTCGAATCCGAGGTTGTGATTGACGTTGCCAATGAGATAGGACAAGGCCTTGTGCACGCCCGGGAGGTTCTCGCCGGGGAAGCTGCCGCGCATGGCCTTGTAGGTTCCCATACCCAGAAACAGGGCATCGTACTCTGCCATCAGCTCGGCGACGGAAATGTCCTCGCCCACGTTCGTATTGAGGCGGAATTCGATTCCCATGCCTTCAAAGACTTCCCGGCGCCGGACCATCACTTCCTTTTCCAGCTTGAATTCGGGAATACCAAAAGTCAGCAGGCCGCCAATCTCCGGGTAGCGGTCGTAAACGACTGGCTTCACCCCGGCGCGCACCAGCACATCGGCACAGCCTAGCCCGGCGGGGCCGGCGCCGATGATGGCGACCTTCTTGCCGGTGGCCGCAACTTTGGACATGTCCGGACGCCAGCCCATGGCCAGCGCGGTATCGGTGATGTACTTCTCCGAGGCGCCGATGGTGACCGCGCCAAAACCATCGTTCAGCGTGCAGGCACCCTCACACAGTCGATCCTGGGGGCAGACCCGGCCGCAGACCTCAGGCAGGCTATTGGTCTGGTGGCTGAGCTCGGCCGCTTCAAACAGGTTGCCCTCGCTGATCAGCTTGAGCCAGTTGGGAATGAAGTTGTGCACCGGGCACTTCCATTCGCAGTAGGGATTGCCGCATTCGAGGCAGCGGTGCGACTGCTCCGCCGCCTGGTCGGCGTTGAAAGATTCGTAGATCTCGACGTACTCGGTCTTGCGCGCCGCGACCGTCTTCTTGTCGGGATCGTTGCGGCCGACGTCGATGAACTGGAAGTGGTTCGATAAACGATTGCTCATGAATGCTCGGGCCTCCCGGCGCCTAGTCGGTGTTGCGCAGACGCGACAACAGCTGGTTGAAATCGGCCGCCTTGGGCTTGACCAGCCAGAACTTGCCCACGTAGTCCTCGAAGTCGTCCAGCAATGCTGCGCCCCAGGCCGAGCCCGTTTCCGCGGCGAATTCGCTGATCATGCCGCGCAGGTAATTGCGGTACGGCTCCATGTACTCGGAGTTGACCCGGTGGATATCAACCAGCTCACTGTTGTACCTGTCGATGAAGGAGCGATCCTGATCCAGCACATAGGCGAAGCCGCCGGTCATGCCGGCACCAAAGTTGACCCCGGTGGGGCCCAGCACGGTGACCGTACCGCCGGTCATATATTCACAGCAGTGATCGCCTGCACCCTCGACCACGGCGTGAGCGCCGCTGTTGCGTACCGCAAAGCGCTCGCCGGCAATGCCGGCGGCAAAAAGACGGCCGCCCGTTGCCCCATAGAGGCAGGTGTTACCGATGATCACGGTGTCCTGGGAACGGAATTCGGCGTTCCGGGCCGGGTAGACCACCAACTTGCCGCCGGCCATGCCCTTGCCCACGTAGTCGTTGGAATCGCCTTCCAGGTACATGTGCAGGCCGCCGGCGTTCCACACCCCGAAACTCTGGCCCGCGGTACCATTGAGGCGCAGCACCACGGGGTTGCTTTCCATGTCCGTGTTGCCGTAGCGGCGGGCAATTTCGCCCGAGATGCGGGCGCCGATGGAGCGGTCGCAGTTGGTGACCGTGAAGCTGAACTCCCCGCCGCTGCGGGCCTCGATTGCCGGCAGCATCGCCGCCACCATGGCCTCGGCCTTCTCGCCCAGGTCGAACGGCTGGTTCGCAGCCACCTGGCAGAACTCAGGCCGGCCGTCGGCATCGGCGTGCTTGAACAGCAGCGGCGCCAGGTCCAGCCGCTGCTGCTTGACCGTCTCTCCGGGTAACCGCATCAGCAGGTCCGTGCGCCCGATCAGCGCCTCCAGCGAGGGCACGCCCAGCTTGGCCAGCCACTCCCGGGTCTCGGTAGCGATAAAGGTGAAGAAGTTGGTCACCATCTCGATGGTGCCGTTGAAGTGGTCCTCCCGCAGCTTTTCGTTCTGGGTCGCGACACCGGTGGCACAGTTGTTGAGGTGGCAGATGCGCAGGTATTTACAGCCCAGCGCGACCATGGGGCCGGTACCGAAGCCGAAACTCTCGGCACCCAGAATCGCCGCCTTGATGACATCCAGGCCGGTCTTGAGGCCGCCGTCGGTCTGCAGGCGGATAACGCCGCGAAGGCCATTGCCCCGCAGGGTCTGCTGCACTTCCGCCAGCCCCAGTTCCCAGGGCGAGCCCGCATAGCGGATGGAAGTCAGGGGGCTGGCCGCGGTGCCGCCATCGTAACCGCTGATAGTGATCAAATCGGCGTATGCCTTGGCTACGCCGGCAGCGACGGTCCCTACCCCCGGCTCCGACACCAGCTTCACCGAGACCAGCGCCTGCGGGTTGACCTGCTTGAGGTCAAAGATCAGCTGCGCTAAATCCTCAATCGAGTAGATATCGTGATGCGGCGGTGGTGAAATCAGGGTCACCCCGGGTACCGAGTAGCGCAGGCGGGCAATCAGTTCGTTGACCTTGCCGCCAGGCAGCTGACCGCCTTCGCCGGGCTTGGCACCCTGCGCAACCTTGATCTGCAGCACTTCCGCATTCACCAGGTAATGCGGTGTCACCCCGAAACGGCCGGAGGCGATCTGCTTGATTTTAGAGCTGCGCTCGGTGCCATAGCGAGCGGGGTCCTCACCGCCCTCACCGGAATTGGAGCGGGCGCCGAGGCGGTTCATCGCCGCTGCCAGGGCCTCATGGGCCTCCGGGCTCAGGGCGCCGAGAGACATGCCCGCGGAGTCAAAGCGTGGCAGGATGGCCGCAATCGGTTCCACCTCGTCCAGGGCCAGCGGCCGCTCCGCCAGTACCGGCGTCAGCAGGTCGCGGATGGTGGCAACGGGGCGCTTGTTGACCAGATCAGCGTAACGTTGATAGACGGCGTAGTCGCCGGTCGCGACCGCCTGCTGCAGGGTGGTGACCACATCCGGGTTGAAGGCGTGATACTCCTGGCCGTGGACATACTTGAGCAGTCCGCCCAGGGGCAGCGGCTTGCGCGGGTTCCAGGCCAGCCTGGCCAAACGCTTCTGGTCATCTTCCAGTTCGGTAAAACCGGCACCCTGAATGCGCGAAGCGACGCCGCGAAAGGCCGTGTCCACCACCTCGGAGGACAGCCCCACAGCCTCGAAGAGCTGGGCGCCGCGGTAGGAACTGACCGCGGAGATGCCCATCTTGGACATGATCTTGAGCAGGCCCTTGTTGATGCCCTTGCGGTAATTCTTATAGCAACTGCTGGGTTCACCCAAAAGCTCGCCGTCGCGGATGAGATCTTCCAGCACGCTGTAGGCCAGATAGGGGTAGATCGCGGTGGCACCAAACCCCAGCAGGCAGGCAATCTGGTGGGAATCGCGGGCGCTGCCGGTTTCAATCACCAGGTTGGCATCGCAGCGCAGGCCCTGCTTGATCAGGTGGTGGTGTACCGCACCCGTGGCGATCAGGCTGTGAATGGGCAAACGCTCGCGAGAGATGCTGCGATCCGAGAGGATCAGTATGGTGGACCCGTCGCGTATCGCCTGCTCGGCGGTCTGTACCAGCTCGGCCACGGCCTGCTGCAGGTCCATTGCCTCAGGGTCGTAGGTGCCGTCGATATCGCACACCTCGAAACCGGGGCGCTCCAGGGCCAGCAGGGTATTGAACTTGCCCTGGGACAGCACCGGGGAACTCAGGATCACCCGGTCCGCGTGCTCGGGGCCTTCGTGAAAGATGTTTTTCTCGCAGCCTAAATCAGTCTCGAGCGACATCACGATGGCTTCCCGCAGCGGATCGATGGCGGGGTTGGTGACCTGCGCAAATTTCTGCCGGAAGTAATCGTACAGGGGGCGCTCCTGCCGGGAGAGGACCGCCATGGGTGTGTCATCCCCCATCGAGCCGACAGCCTCATTGCCCGACTCGGCGAGGGGCCGCAGCACCTGATCACGCTCCTCGAATGTTACCTGGAACATCTTCTGGAAGGGCATGATCATGTCACGCTCTATGCCCGGCGCCTGCTCTCCGCCAAAGGTGCCCTCTATTCGCTTGGCATTTTCCTTCAGCCAGCGCTTGTAGGGATGGCGACTCTTGAGCCGGTTGTCGATGTCTTTGGTGTGCAACATCTCACCGGTCTGGGTATCGACCATCAGGATTTGTCCCGGCCCGACCCGGCCCTTGGCGATCACGTCCTCGCTGCGATAGCCGTGGGTGCCCACCTCCGACGCCAGGGTGATAAAGCCGTCCTTGGTTTTGACCCAGCGCGCCGGGCGCAGGCCGTTGCGATCCAGCAGGCAAACCGCATAGCGGCCATCGGTAAGGACGATGCCCGCCGGCCCATCCCAGGGCTCCATGTGCATGGAATGGTACTCATAGAAGGCGCGCAGGTCCGGGTCCATGTCCTCCATATTCTGCCAGGCGGGGGGAATCAGCATGCGCAGGGCACGCGGCATGTCGACACCCCCGGTCAGCAGCACATCGAGCATATTGTCGAGGCTGGAGGAATCGGAACCGGTGCGGTTTACCAGCGGTGCGATATCGCGGATGTTGGGCAGTTTGTCGGTCTCGAACAGCGCGGTGCGCGCCTCGGCCCAGTTGCGGTTGCCGTCTATCGTATTGATTTCACCATTGTGGGCCAGCAGGCGGAAAGGCTGCGCCAGTGGCCATTTGGGCATGGTATTGGTGGAAAAGCGCTGGTGAAACACGCAGATCGCTGTCTCCAGGCGCTCGTCCCCGAGGTCGGTGTAAAAGCGCGGCAGGTCCACGGGCATGACCAGGCCCTTGTAGGAGATAACCCGCCCGGACAGGCTACAGATATAGAATTCCGGATCAGACTGATTGGCGTTTTCGGCCTTGCGACGGCTGACGAACAGCCGGGTCGACAGCTCGTCCTGACTGATACCGGGCGCGGCGGTCACAAACACCTGCTCGATACGCGGCAGGGCGGCCAGGGCGATCTCGCCGCAGACGCTGCTGTCAGTGGGCACTACGCGCCAGCCGACCACTCCGAGCCCCTGGTCAGTGAGCGCCTGCTCCATGGCGGCCCGGGCGGCGGCTGCGCGCTCCGCAACGGGGCTGAGGAAGATCTGTCCTACTGCGAAGTGTTCGCCGAGCTCAGAGGCGAAACATTCTTGCGCCAGAGTGCGCATAAAGGGACCAGGCATCTGCATCAACAGGCCGCAGCCGTCACCGGTCTTGCCATCGGCGGCAATTCCACCGCGGTGGGTCATGCAGGTGAGGGACTCAATGGCTGTCTGCAGCAGGCGGTGACTGACGTCACCCGCACTGTGAACGATCAGGCCAAAGCCGCAGTTGTCACGAAACTCTTCAGGGCTATAAAGTCCTGCACTCATACCTGGTCCAGAATAATTAGAGAAAACAAATGGTTACACCGAAAAGCCCCGCAGCTCGACAGCGCTCGGGCAAAAGGGGGAAGTCATTTTACACAGTTGGCCTGTGCGGAACAAACCACCTCAGCGAGAGCCTTTCGACCGCTCGACAGCGCCCAATAGTAACGCTTCCAGCTCCTCGCTACTGACGTCATCGACCAGGCAGGCCGCCCCGATAGCGCGCAGCAGTACCAGCCGCAGGCGGCCATCGACAACCTTCTTGTCGCGCCCCATCAGATCCAGAAACACATCCGGGGTCATGCCTGCGGGAATCTGCAGCGGCAACTGAGCCTGCCGCAGCAAAGCCTCGAGCCGTGGTATCTCATTGGCATCTATCCAGCCTCGCGCCACCGACAGCCGCAGCGCCAGCAGCATGCCCGCAGCCACCGCCTCGCCGTGCAGCCAATTGCCGTAGCCCTGGGCGGTCTCAATCGCATGGCCGAAGGTGTGGCCGAGATTGAGGATGGCCCGCACCCCGCCTTCGCGCTCATCGGCGGCGACAACCCGGGCCTTGTTGCTGCAGGAGCGCTCGATCGCTTCGGCCAGGGCGCTCTCCTCACGCGCCAGCAGCCTGGGCATGGACTCCTGCAGCCAGGAGTAAAATCCGGGATCGCAGATCAGCCCGTATTTGATCACCTCGGCCAGGCCGGCGGACAATTCCCGGGCAGGCAGCGTGCGCAGGCTATCGGTATCTATAAAGACCGCCCGGGGCTGGTAAAAAGCGCCAATCATGTTCTTGCCGAGGGGGTGATTGACCGCGGTCTTGCCGCCGACCGAGGAGTCCACCTGTGCCAGCAGGGTAGTGGGTATCTGGATGAATCCTACACCGCGCTGGTAACAGGCGGCGGCAAAGCCGGCGATGTCACCCACCACGCCGCCGCCAACCGCGACCACCGTGGTGCTGCGGCTGTGACGCTCCTGCAGCAGACGTTCCAGAATGTGCTCCAGCGACTTCAGGGTTTTGTACTGCTCGCCATCCGGGAGCACGATTTCCGTTATCCGCCGGCCTTCACCAAGGGCGCGGCGAACTTTTGGCACATAGAGCGGCGCGATAGTTTCGTTGCTGACTATTGCCACCTCACTGCCGCGGACATGGCGCCCAAGAATACTGTCGTCTGCAAAGAGGTCGCGGCCGATATATACCGGGTAGCTGCGCTCTCCCAGGTCGACATGAAGGGTGTGCATGAGGACAGACACAGGCGACTCCGCGCTGGAAAAGGGGGCTAGTTTAGTACCTCGCCCCCCGCCCTGTCTTTAGCTGACGGCGACGATAGACTGGAGCAGACGCTGGGCCACGGTGCGCGGGCTGCAGCCATCGGTATCAATGACATGGTCGGCGATTTCACGGTAGAGTGGATCGCGTATCGCCATCAACTCGCGCAGGACCTGCTCGGGATTGCCCGTCTGCAGCAAGGGCCGTTTGCGGTCATTCCGCGTGCGGCGCACCTGCTCCGCCACGGTGGCATGCAGATAAATCACGAAACCCCGTGAAGCCAGCGCCTCGCGGTTTTCCGCGCGCATCACCACGCCGCCGCCGGTGGCAAGGACAATGTGGTCCACGCGGGTCATCTCCTCCACCACCTGCTGCTCGCGAACCCGGAATCCCGCCTCGCCCTCCACATCAAAAATCCAGGGAATGTCGGCACCGGTCCGGTTTTCAATCTCTGTGTCGGTGTCGGCGAACGCCAGCTCGAGATGGCGCGCCAGGAACTTGCCAATAGTGCTTTTGCCGGCCCCCATGGGGCCGACCAGAAATACGCGCTGCAGGTCATGCATCGGGGACGCGGGCGGCCCCCTAGTCGAGCAGGCTGTCGGCGAGAATCCGCGGGGTGATGAAGATCAGCGTCTCGGTCTTGGTCTTGGAATTCGACTCATTCCGGAACAGGGCACCGATGTAGGGGATGTCACCGAAGAACGGGACCTTGCTGACCGTCTGGAGGTTCTCCGTCCTGAAGACACCGCCCAGCACCACGGTCTCACCGTTGCCGACCAGTACCTGTGTGGTCAACTCCGTGGTGTCGATGGACGGAATAAAACCGCCCTGGCCACTGGGCACCAGGTCACCGAGAGAATCCTGGGTAATAACCAGGTCCAGCAGGATACGGTCGTCCGGAGTGATGTTCGGAGTCACATCCAGCTGCAGCACTGCCTCTTTAAAGGCGGTGGTGTTCTGGCCACTGAGAGACCCTTCCTGGTAAGGAATTTCCGTACCTGACTTGATTATCGCTTTCTGCTTGTCGCCCGTGATCACCTTGGGCTGGGAGACCACCTCACCCGAACCTGCGGCTTCCAGTGCGGACAGCTCCGCGGTCAGGAACAGGTCGGAGCTGGTAAAGCCCACGGCAAAGCCGCCTGCCCTTGAGGCGACGCCGAGATCCACCAGCAGTGCGCCCGGAAAATTGACGCTGGACGCTGTGCCATCAATGACTGACTGGTTAATCGCGGCCACGTTTGCAGTGTCGCCGGAAATCGCCAGGGCGTTGCCGTTAAAGTTGTTTTCTACAAAGCCGCCACCCCACTCGATACCCAGCTGCTTCTCCAGATCGGACTGCGCAATCACAATGCGCGCCTCGATCATGACCTGGCGGATCGGAATGTCGACCAGATCAATCAGGCCGCGAATCTCTGCCAGCTTGGTTGCTGTCTCGGTCACGATAAGTGAGTTGGTACGCGGCTCTACGATCACCGACCCGCGTGAGGAAATCAGGGTGCCGCCATCTTCAGAGCCGGCCTGGAACAGATTGACTACACTGGCAGCGCTGGCATAGCGAATGCGAATGAACTCGCTCTGCAGGGGGGCGAGCTCGGCAATCTGCTTGTTGGCTTCAATCTGCTGCCGTTCGCGCTCGGCGATCTCAGCGGCCGGTGCCACCATCAGCACGTTGCCGACCTGGCGCTTGTCCAGGCCCTTGGTGCGCAGCACCAGCTCCAGCGCCTGGTCCCAGGGAACGTTCTGCAGGCGCAGGGTGATACGCCCGGAAACGGTGTCGCTCGCCACCAGGTTAAGCTCGGTGAAATCGGCGATCAGCTGCAGCACCGCACGAACTTCAATGTCCTGGAAATTCAGGGAGATACGCTCACCGACATAGTCGAATTCTTCCCGCCGAGCCTCCTGCTCCTTTCTCGTCAGAGGCTTGACTGCCAGCACGTACTGGTTGTCGGTCTGGTAAGCCAGGTAATCAAACTCGCCGGTTGTTTTCAGGGTCAGGGTAGCGCCGCGTTCGGCACTATTGACGTCGACGCTGGTGACGGGCGTGGCGAAGTCGGTCACGTCGTAGCGCCGCATCAGGCGCTCCGGGACACTGGTATCAAGAAACTGCACGCGGATATCCCCGCGCTCGCTGAAGACATTGACATCGACCGAGGGATTGCTCAGCTCCAGAGTCAGCCGGCCCTCACCATCACCGGTACGCTGGAACTGCAGGTCGGTAATGCTGGAGCGCTCCCGGGTAACCTGCTCGACCCGGGAGATAAGGCGATTGGGGTCGCTGGACGGTTTGACATAGTCACCGGCGTTGTCCTGGCCAACAACGAGATAGAGGCTATTGCCTTCCACCCGGGTCGCATAGGGCACCAGCTTGACGAGGTTCAACACCAGACGGGTGCGGTCGCCGGATTCCAGCACCACCACGCCGGTGGCATTGCCATAGGGCAGGGTGTAACTCTTTTGCGGCAGGGCACTGCGGGCGCCGGGGAAATCGATCGCGATCCGGGCCGGCTTTTCAATCGTATAGGCCTGCATTTCCGGAGGCGCTTCGTCAAAATCCAGGCGTAACTCGAACATGCTGCCGGGACGCGAGGCAAACTCGATGTCAGTCACCGTTGGGGCCGCGTATACGGCCTGCGCCAACAGACCGAATACCAGCATCGCTGCCAGATGTTGCAGTCCCAACCCGCGTCTGCAAGATCCTTCTCTCACGGCATTCTTCCCCAAATTCGCTGTTTTATTCAACATGGCTGTCACCAATGACCCCTGCGTCAGATGCCGCTCAATTCGATTGTCCGCGGGCGCTCAACCCACCCGTCCGCGCTACCGTCACTGACGATTTCCACCACGGCGACGTATGTCTCTGTCATCTCGACGATCTTGCCGTGATTGCGTCCCAGGAAATTACCCAGACGGACGCGATGCACACCACCCTCGGGATCCCTGACCAGGGTCCACTGGGTGCCACCGCGCTCCAGGGACCCCACCATCGATAGCGAGTCGAAGGTGTACTGTTCCAGAAACTCCTTGGCCCGGTTGTCATCGGGCTTGATCGCGCTGATGGCCTGCATCTGGGTAATATCCCGCACTTCCACCGGACGATCAAAAGGACTGCGCAGGGCAGTGGCACTGTAGGAAAACGCCTCGTAGGCCGGGAATGTCGGGATTGGCGCGATCAGACCGCCGGGGCGCGCGCGCTTTTCTGCCATGAATGCATCGAGGTCGTCGAAATTGTTTCCTCCGCAGGCACTTAGCAGGGCTGCAGACACCGCCGTCACGGCCAGACGCCACACCTTGCTCATATCAGCTCTCTCCATCCTTGTAGCGGTAGGTCTTGGCAGTGATGCTCAGATTGAGAGCATTACTGTTACCGGTCCGCGCAGTGATAGAGAAGTCATGCAGTGTCACGATCCGTGGCAAACCCGCCATTCCGCTGATGAAGGCGCCAAGGTCGTGGTAGGAACCCGTAGCGGTAATGGCTATCGGCAGCTCCACGTAAAACTCGCGCGCCTGTTCTGCCTGCAGGTTGATGCTGTTGATTTCCAAGCCGTTCGTCAGGCCCTTGTTGGTAATGTCCTCCAACAGGCCCGGGACTTCGGTATCGCTGGGCAGCTGGCTGACCAGGGCACCGAAAGACTCCTCCATTTCGATCATCTGCTCCTTGTAGGCCTCCAGATTGGCTGCCTCGAAGGCCTTCTTCTCGAAATCCTGCTTCAACCGGCTCTCTTCTGCCTGCACACGGTCGAACTGCAGCTGCAGGTCCTTGATGTGGAAGTAATACCCAGCCACCATCACCGCGATCAGCAGCACCGCGCAAAGCACCGCCTTGACGCCCGCCGGCCAGGAACCAATATTGTCGAAGTCGATGTCGTTGACATCGAATTCCTTCAGCGAGCGGAGAGTATCTTCGAATGCCACAACCTATTCTCCCGAGTCGTTGTCGGATGCAGGCAACTGCACCTTGACCTTCAGGTTGAACGTTGCTGCCTGGTCCCCGAACTGGGTTGCCGCGCGGACCGACTCCAGATTGGGCTGCTGCAACCAGTCTGATCCATCCAGCCGCCGCATCAGGCTGGAGACCCGGTTGTTGGACTCTGCAATACCGACGAGGCTGATCAGGTTCTCCTGGCTGGACAGACTGGTGTAAAAGACACCATCCGGAACGGTGCGTACCATCTGGTCTAGCACCCGCACAATTATCGGGCGGTTACCCTGCAGTTCCTGGATCACTCGCATGCGTTCGATCAACTGGTTCCGGCGCCGCTGCAATTCCTTGATTTCCTCAACCTGTTTGTCGAGCACACGAATGTTATCGGTCAGATGCTGGTTGCGCGCCTTCTGATAGTCAATCTGGCCATTGACCACGCGGTCGCCCAGCATTACCAGGCCGGCACCGATGGCTGCAACGACTGCCAGCAGGATCAGAAACTCCTTCTTGCGTTCGGCGCGGCGCTCTTCGCGCCAGGGCAGGAGGTTGATTTGCGCCATCAGTCAAAGCTCCGCAGTGCGAGGCCGCAGGCAATCATCATGGCCGGTGCATCGCTGCTCAGGGCCACCGCATTGACCCGCGAGGAAATCGTCATCTCGGCAAAGGGGTTGGCAACGGCCGTCGGGGTTCCCAGCTTGTCCTGCACCAGGTCAACAAGGCCCTCCATGGAGGACACACCGCCTGCCAGAATAATGTAATCGACGTCGTTGAATTGGCTGGAGGAGAAGAAGAATTGCAGGGACCGCGCCACCTGCTGCACCACGGCCTCTTTGAACGGGATCAGCACCTCGGGCTCGTAGTCGTCGGGCAATCCACCCTGCTTCTTGGCTAGCCCGGCTTCTTCCAGGGGCAGCCCATAGCGGCGCATGATCTCGTCGGTAAGTTGCTTGCCCCCGAAAAGCTGCTCGCGGGTATAAATGGTATTGCCGTTATTGAGCACACTGAGGGTGGTCATGGTGGCGCCGATATCCACGACGGCCACCATGCTCTCTACTTCCAGATCAAGCTGGCGCCGGATCAGACCGTAGGCGCGCTCCATGGCGTAGGCCTCAACATCCATGATGCGGGCCGTGAGGTCGGCACCTTCGATGGCATCGACGCGGGAATCGATGGTTTCGCGGCGGCAGGCCGCCAGCAGCACTTCAACCTGGTTGGCGCGCTCCGGGGAGGGACCCTGGATCTCGAAATCAATCGCCACCTCATCCAGCGGGTAGGGAATATACTGGTCGGCTTCCAGGGTGAGCTGGGTTTCCAGGTCATCGTCGTTGAGCCCGGAAGGCATGTCGATAACCTTGGTGATGACCGACGAACCGGCAACCGCTGCGGATACCGTCTTCAACTTGGTCCGCGACTGGGCCACAACGGTACGGATAGCGTTGCTAACGCCGTCGATGTCATTGACGTTTTTCTCAATGACCGCGTCTACCGGCAGCGATGTCACCGCATAGCTTTCCACCCGGTACCGTCCGCCGGATTGGCTAAGCTCGAGCAACTTCACTGTGGTGGAGCTGATGTCCAACCCCAGCACCGGCGCTGACCTTTTCTTCCCTAGTATCCCCAGCAAAACATTTTCCTATGAGTTTCACTCACTTAGCTTGTTTTTATACACTAATACATTAATTATAGGTATAGCATAATCATTCCTGCAATCAAAAAGCAAAATAAGCTTATAATTACCAAACGACACCGCTACCCGACCAACCTACAGTAATACAAGTCACTGCTTTGTAAAGGAATAAATGAACTTCCTCCGCTTTTTATTGCGCTGCTCCCTGCTCGGAATTCTTGCGGCCAGCTGGCTCCTGGCAGGCGCATACCTCTACCTGAACCCCGCCCTGCCGGACGTCGAGACCCTGCGCGATGTCAAATTGCAGACCCCGATGCAGGTATTTACCCGGGATGGCGACCTGATCGGCCAGTTCGGCGAACAGAAGCGCAATCCGATGCGATTCGACGACATCCCGCAGCAATTCATCCAGGCCTTGCTTGCAGCGGAGGATGACCGCTTCTTCCGCCACCGCGGCGTGGACTTCACCGGTCTCATGCGCGCTGTATCGGAACTTGCACTCACTGGCGAGAAAGGCTCTGGAGGCAGCACCCTGACCATGCAGGTCGCGCGCAACTACTTCCTGAGCCTGGAACGCACCTTCATGCGTAAGTTCAACGAAATACTGCTCGCCGTCAAGATCGAGCGTGCGTTGGAAAAAGAGGAAATCTTTGAGCTGTACTTCAACCGCGTTTTCCTGGGTCACCGCTCCTACGGCTTCGAGGCAGCGGCCCAGGTGTACTACGGCGCCAGCATCGGCGAGTTGGACCTGGCCCAGCACGCAATGCTGGCGGGCGTACCCAAGGCCCCGTCACGCAACAACCCGATCAGCGGACCCGAGGCAAGCCTGGAGCGGCGGAACTGGATTCTCGGGCGCATGCTGGGCCTCGGCTACATCGACCGCGAAGCCTGGGCCGAGGCGGTGGCGGAGCCCGTCAGCGCTACCCATCACGGAGCCCAACTGTCGTTCGCTGCCCATTACGCCGCGGAGATGGCGCGTCAGGAGATGCTGGACCGTTTTGGCATGGCCGCCTACACCGACGGCTACAAGGTCTACACCACGATCGACAGCGCACTTCAGCAGCTGGCGCAGGAGACCATCATCCAGGGGCTGATTACCTACGACAAGCGCCATGGCTACCGTGGCGCGGAGCGCAAGCTACCGGCAGCGGACAACGAGGCCGATGCCCTGACCCGGTGGCAAGCCGCTCTGCGCGACACGCCGGTAGTGGCCGGGCTGGCCCCGGCAATTGTCACCGAACTCGGAGACCAGCAGGTCAGTATCCTGCTCCGCGGCGGCGGCAGCGACATTCTGCTTTGGGATCACGGTTTACGCCAGGCCAGCCCCTACCTTTCCGAAAACGCTGTCGGCCGAGCCCCGCAAAGCGTGGAAGAAGTAGTTGGCGTGGGCGACCTCATACGCGTGCAACGAAGGGACGACGGCAGCTGGCAGCTGGCGCAGGTTCCAGCCGCCCAGGCCGCGCTGGTGTCGCTGAACCCCGACAACGGCGCAATTGTCAGCATTGTTGGCGGTATGGGCTTCGAGAACAGCAAATTCAATCGCGCTACCCAGGCCAGACGCCAGCCTGGCTCCAGCTTCAAGCCATTCGTCTACAGCGCCGCCCTGGAAGCAGGCTTTACCGCGGCCAGCATCATCAATGATGCGCCGGTCGTGCTGCAGGACACTTCGCTGGAGGATGTCTGGCGCCCGGAGAACGACGGTGGCCGCTTTTACGGTCCCACCCGTCTGCGCTGGGCCCTCACTCAATCCCGCAACCTGGTATCCATTCGTCTGCTGCAACAGATCGGCGTGCCGCAATTGCTCCGCCATGTGCAAGAGTTCGGCATCGACACCAGCGAATTTGCCCCGGACCTTTCCCTCGCCCTGGGCACTCATGTAATGACACCGTTGGAACTCGCAACTGCCTACTCGGTACTGGCCAACGGCGGCTATGCGGTAAAGCCCTGGTTGATCGAGCGGGTGGAGGATATCGATGGCAACACGGTGTACCAGGCCATGCCGGACACTGTGTGTCGGGACTGCGAGGACAAGGTTGTTGCCGCGGAGGACGATCGCGAGCTGCGGATGGAGGAAATCCTGGCGGGCGTGGGCGCAAGCGACCAGCCACCGCAAGCCAAGCGAGTGATGGAGGAGCGGGTCAATTTTATTCTCAACAGTATCCTGCAGGACGTGATCAAGCGCGGCACGGGGCGCAGGGCACTGGCCCTGGGCCGCAACGACCTTGCCGGCAAGACCGGTACTACCAACGGGCCCATGGATGCCTGGTTCTCGGGGTACAACAGGGATGTTGTCACCACAACCTGGGTCGGCTTCGACAACTATACGCCCCTGGGCCGCCGGGAATTCGGCGGCACCGCGGCCCTGCCGATCTGGATCGATTACATGCGGGTGGCATTGCGTGACAGCCCGGACGCGGAGCGCCCCCTGCCACCCGGTATTGTCCATGTCCGCATTGACCCCGACACCGGACTCCTGGCTCGCCCGGGGCAGGGCAATGCCATCTTCGAATATTTCCTGGAAGAGAGGGTTCCGGCCCATCCCGGTGACAGTGAGGAGCAGCGCGCCGGTGGCAGGACCAACGACCAGCTGATAAAAGATATATTCTGAGGGGTGACGGCGTTGCCGCCGGGTAACCTCAGGACAAGGTGGCCATGCTGGGCGCGTAATCCTGCGGATAGGGGATCCGCGACACACCACTATCCACTGCCGCCCTCGCTACCGCGGGCGCGATGCGCTCCAGCAGCCTCGGATCCATTGGCTTGGGGATGATATAGCGAGGGCCGAAGGAGAGCTCGGTCTCCCCGCAGGCGGCGAGCACCGAGGGCGGCACCGGTTCGCGCGCCAACTCGCTGAGCGCCTTGACCGCAGCTACCTTCATCGCCTCGTTGATGGCACTGGCGCGCACGTCCAGGGCACCACGGAAGATGAACGGGAACCCGAGAACGTTATTGACCTGGTTGGGATAGTCAGAGCGGCCAGTGGCCAGGATCAGGTCGTCGCGCACGCTGTGAGCAAGTTCAGGTCGAATCTCAGGGTCCGGATTGGAACAGGCGAACACAACCGGACGGTCGGCCATCGACAGCAACATTTCCGCACTCAGCAGGTCCGCACCGGAGAGGCCGACGAATACATCCGCTCCCTTCACCGCATCGCTGAGGCTGCGCTTGTCGGTATGGTTTACAAACTCCTGCTTGTAGGCGTTGACGCCTTCTCGCCCAGCATAGATAACACCGCGGCGGTCAAGCATGTAGATATTTTCCTGCCGCGCGCCCATGCTCAGCAGCAGGCGCATGCAGGCAATTGCCGCAGCGCCGGCGCCGAGACAGGTGATCACCGCGTCCTGCAGCCGCTTGCCCTGGATTTCCAGGGCATTGATCATCCCCGCAGCGGTGACAATAGCGGTGCCGTGCTGGTCGTCGTGGAAGATGGGTATGCTGCAGCGCCGCCCCAGCTCGGCTTCAATCTCGAAGCATTCGGGAGCCTTGATATCCTCAAGATTTATGCCGCCAAAGGTGTCGGCAATGTTGGCGACCGTGTCGATGAAACTCGCCGCGTCTTCGGTGTTTACCTCAATATCCACCGAGTTGATCCCGGCAAACCGCTTGAATAGCAGCGCCTTGCCCTCCATGACCGGCTTGCTCGCGAGTGAACCCAGATTGCCAAGACCCAACACCGCAGTACCGTTGCTGATAACGGCCACAAGATTGCCCTTACCGGTATAGCGATAGGCAGCTTCCGGATCGGCGGCAATCTCCCGACAGGGTTCAGCGACCCCGGGGCTATAGGCCAGGGCAAGATCAGCCTGGGTTTCGGCGGGCTTGGTCAACTCAATACTGATTTTGCCCGGCACCGGCCCGGAGTGATAATCCAGGGCTGCCTGTCTGAAATCATTGCTCATAGTCGTGATCGCGCTTTTAGAAGTATCTGCGGAAAAGTCGCATGAGAATATAGAAAAGATCTCGGGCTCACAAGCCGCAAAAAAAAGCCGGGCACCTTGCGGGACCCGGCTTTTTACAGGCTGCGGTATCCGCAGCCGGGATCAGGATTCCTGGCGTGTGGCGCCGCGAGCACCAAAGCGCTTTTTGAAGCGATCAACACGGCCACCGGTGTCCATCACTTTCTGCTTGCCGGTGAAGAACGGGTGGCACTGCGAGCACACGTCAACGTGAAAATCTTCGCAACGGGTAGAGCGAGTGGCAATGACATTACCGCAGCTGCAGGTTGCAGTTACGGCCTCGTATTTGGGGTGGATTTCTGCTTTCATGGTGTTGCTCCTGTGTATTGGCGCCGCCACCCGATCCCGTCGGGCACCGCACCGGACTTGTGGAGATGACGTGAAAAAATAGGCGCGCATAGTACCAGACGCAGCGCCGGACGCAAGTCCCATGGCTACTGTATGTTGGTAGCAAATAGATCTGTCCGGTTTTTATAGCACATGAGTTGTCCGCTTTTGGTTGACCCTGTGGGGCTAGGCCGCGAAGCGGGTTACGCGGCCTTCTTCTTGCCTCTCTGGGCTAAGTTTATCTCGGTGACAGC
>JBGTGB010000214.1:0-13766 GCA_041746975.1 Haliea sp.
TCGTAGCTGACCCCGACCCGGATTTGCCACAGCGAGGCGTCAGCCACACGGCTCTGCTGGGCCGGGGTGAAGAAGCGCTGGAATACATACTGGTTCTGTTCGTTGATGGTGGCGCCGACCAGTCGCTGCTTGCGTGGGAAGCTGGCCTCATTCATGACGCCCCAGTCATCGTTGAGGAGGTTACCGAGGTTCTCCACCACCAGGAACGCCTTGCCACGGTGGTCGGGTAAGAAGCCGGGCACTTCCTGCTCGACTTTCAGATCGAACTTGGTCCACCAGTCGCTGTTGATGCTGTTGCGGCCCATGATCCCACCCCGCTTCAGGCCCTCGCTGTCAATCAGTGCGTCGAAGGCCGCCTTGTCGAAGCTGTCGGCGTAGACTACCAGCGGATCATTAACTTCGGGGATGTAAACCAGGTTCTTGTCGATAAAGCCCACCGAGCTGCCGAGCGCGCCGCTCAGGTCGCCGGCGAAAACGTAACTGTAGGGGCGACCCTCGTTGGCGCTGCCGAAAAGAGTCACCCGGGTGGTGTAGCCGGCGATGAAATCCTTGGCATAGCTCATGCGCAGCGTAAAGCGGTGCGGGATTTCATAGTTGGACGTGCGGGCACCGGGATTCTCAGAGTCTGCCAACGCGATGTTGGTGTAGTTGGAGAACGCCACCGAGCTGGTCATGGGGCTGACGTCCTTGGCCTGGGTGAAGGCATAGGCGAGCGTCCAGTCCAGGCCGAAGTCATGGGACTTGCTCAGCGCCAGGGACAGGCTGGTAGAGTCGCCCGAGTCACCGCGGGCATTGGTCAACATGAAGTCCTGGGAGCGCCCGTTGACGCTGGTGTAGATCGGGCGTCCGTCGGGCGCGTTGGCGCCGGTGGGTGTGCGCGTGATGTCACGGATGATGGCCGCGTCCTTCTTCTCGGCATAAAGAATGTCACCCATCAGCAGATAGTCCTGGGGCAGGTTGTAGCTGAAGCCCAGTGCGTACTTCCACTCCGAGGGAATGTCGAAGTCAGGGTCCAGCACGTTGATGCCGCCGAGGCTGCCCTCGCCGCGGGCTACCCTGTCAAACAGATCCTGCGGTACATCGTAGATGGGGCGCCCTTCACCGGTGAAGGGGATGTCAAACACCGAAGTCCCGGAGCGGTCCTGCACTTCTTTCAGGATCACGCCGTTGTTCTGGTAGTTGTTGCCGATCCAGACGTTGGGATTGCCACCCGAGAACAGGCCGAAGCCGCCGCGGACTTCGAGCTCATCGTTGACGCCCCAGTTGAAGCCGAAACGCGGCTGCAGCAGGTCCTTGCCATCCAGGTTCTGGCGGTTGGAGAAGCCGTACAGCTGTTCGATCACGGGGTTTTCCACCGGCCTGTCGCTGCTGGTGTACCAGTCGTAGCGCAGGCCGAAGGTGAAACTGGTGTTCCAGGGCGTATGGAAATACTCGTCCTGCAGATAGGCGGTATTGATGCGGTAGGAAAACTCTGCGGCGCCGTCGTTGGGGTTATTGGTGAAGGCAGCGTTCTCGTAAATGATCCGTTCCGGCGTGCCCGCACGGAAGTCATCGATGGAGTCAAAGCGGTACTCGCCTTCAGTCTCCTGTACGAACAAGTTGAATACGTCCAGCTCTTCCATCTCAAAGCCGCCGGTGATGACGTGATCGCCAAAGACATAGGTCCCCGCCAGCTTGAAGTTATCTGTGCTGTATTTCAGCTTGTTGGAGTGGCGTGAATCATCGGCACCCAGGTAGACAGTAGCGAAAGCGCCGTTGTTCTCGGTGCTGATCTGCACTTCGCCGAACTCGGTGCCGCCCAGGGACGCGACCGTGGCCTCGAAGTCGGAGGTTCCAAGGCGTAGCTCGGTGGAGAAGTTTTCCGTCCAGTCGGAGAACACGGAAACGACATAGGATTCCAGCTCACCGATCTGGTCATAATAGTGATCCGAATACTCGAACTCGTCCGAGTCGCTATCGGACTCGCGAACAATATTACCTTCGTTGTAGTTGTAGATGAACGAGGCGCGGTGATCATTGTTGATCTGCCAGTCGAGCCGGGCGATAAATTTCTCATCCTCCACCGGCAGGCTGCTGACCAGTGGGCCCGGCTCATAGTTGTAGCGAGTGCGGGCGATGTCGAGGATTTCGTCGTATTGGGCCTGGGAGAAGCCCAGCACCGGCACCGCGGCATTGGAATCCGCAGGGCCGCGGTCGAACAGGGATACACCCTCCAGTTTTTCGTAGGCGGTAAAGAAGAACAGGGTATCGGCGATGATGGGCCCGCCGACATTGAAGCCGTAGCGCTTCTCGTCGAATTCGCCCACGGTAATCTTCTCGCCCTCGAGTTTGTCACCACGCAGGGAGTCATCGGTATAGTCGAAGAACACGCCGCCGTGGAACTCGTTGTCGCCTGACTTGGTGACCGCGTTGATATTACAGGCAGTGAAACCACCGTACTGGACGTCAAAGGGCGCCAGCTCTACCGATACCTGGGAGATGGCGTCATAGGAGAAGGGGATGCGCACGGTGGGATAACCGTTGCTGTTGAGACCGAAGTTGTCGTTGGTGCGGATACCGTCCAGGGTCAGGCTGTTGAAGCGAGAGTTGGCACCGGCGCACTGGATGGAATCGGCAAAGGCCTCGTCGATATAAACCCGCGGGTCGATGCGAATCAGGTCCTTGATATCGCGGTTCACCGCCGGTGCTGACTGCAGGTCGTCCAGGTTGAAGCTGGCGGTGGGGCCGAGGGTAGTGGCAGCGCCGGTGCCGGCAGAGGCGGTCACGACCACCTCTTCCAGATCCCGCTGGCCTTCCAGCTGTACCGTCAGGTTCGCGGTCTCGCCCAGGCTCAGGTAGATGTCTTCGAGCCTCTGGGTACCGCGGGCATCGCGCACCGTGATGGTGTAGGGGCCGCCAACCGGCAGGCCGCGCAGGGAAAAGCCGCCGGTCTCGGTGGCGGTCAGCTCGCGGGAGGCGCCGGTGCGAGTGTCGAGTACGGTAATGCGGGCGCCCGGTACCAGCGCGCCAGCGGCTGTGGTGACATTGCCGCGAATGGCGGAAGTGGTTTGCTGCGCGAGTGCCGGTGCACTCAGGCCCACTGTCATGGCGACTGCCAGTGCCAGCTGCTTGCGTCTCGTGAAAATATTCATGGTTTCTTCCCCAGGAAATGAAAACTCGGGGCATCCTAGTGATGGGGCGTTACAGGGGGGTTACCGGGGCGTGACGGTATTGTTGCAGTTGCCCGGTTGCGGGTAGGCGCAGCCGGCGGCATTCCGATAACTGCGTGTGG
Organism: Haliea sp.; assembly: GCA_041746975.1. Lineage (GTDB taxonomy): Bacteria > Pseudomonadota > Gammaproteobacteria > Pseudomonadales > Halieaceae > Haliea. The sequence continues at coordinate 3,272 of JBGTGB010000214.1, forward strand.
AATAGCTGTCTGCGGGAGGCTTGGCCAGCTTTTGCCCGCGCGCGGTCAGGCCACGCAGGTAGTCGATAAAGGCCTGGGCGTACTCAGTGTAGGTTGCCTCATATTCTCCCCTGTCGAATTTCTGTCCAAGTAGAGTGTAGCCATCCTTGCCCGAGGCAATGAAATCGTTGCTGACCACCGTATAGCTGGAACCCAGGGCCAGTGGCTGCCAGCTACCGGCGAGCTGCGGGTTGACCTCCACTGCGGACAGGCGTTCGCCCTGGGTTCGCGTAGCGTCCACGGCGTAGCGCAGGCCGGCGGCGTAGGGATAGGCACCGGCATTGGCGGGGCTGGAGAGGGCGTGTTCCAGCGCTTCCTCAAGCACGGCCACAATCTCTCTGCCGGTCAGTTCCAGGGTAACCAGAGTGTTGCTGAAGGGCAGCAGCGCGAAGACATCCGCGATGCTGATGTCGCCCCGGGCGATGTCCCGCCGCACCCCGCCGGCATTTTGCAAGGCGATGGCGGCCGTCGGGGTGGCCGCCAGCATACTGACGCTTACCAACTGGGAGATGTCACCGCCGTGCCGCCAGCTGGTGGCGGCGGGGCACAGGAGGGAGCGTCCGGTGCCGGGCAGGTAGTCCCGGCACAGGTCCTCTTCGGCCTGTGCGATCATTGTCCCCGCCAGATCGCCGAGCCGCGTCCGATACCCCGCCAGCGTGGCGTCGGCCCCGGCATCAGCCCTTACCGGCAGCATCACACCATTTTGGCGCAACAGGCCGGACACCAGGGCGGTGTCGTCCGCCGGCAAGGTCGCCACATTGCCGTCTGCGGCTGCATAGTTGTAGTGCTCGGCGAACGGCAGCACCGGCGCGCCGCTGCAACGCGTCACGACGCCCTTGCTGTCGAAGCTGACGCTGAGGGCGCCGAGCAGGCGGGCGTACTCCCAGGCCTGGACCACACAGACTGGCTGGCCCAGTGCGTCTATTGTGCGGGTGGGGTAGGGTCCTACCGGCCGGAGGCCGAACCCGGCCAGGCTGGCGTCTCCCAGCAGGGAGTGGGAATCGCCGCCGACAATGACATCGACGTCGCGCAGCTCGCGGGCCAGTGCCAGATCGCGGGCGTAACCGAGATGTGTGAGAAGAATGATCTTGTTGATCCCGGCAGTAGTGAGCTTATCAATATGCCGCTGTGCCGTCGCCAACTCATTGAGGAAACGGGTGTCCGGATCCGGGCGCGAGGAGTTCTGCGTCTTGTCGGCGCTAACGATACCCACAATGCCGATTCGCTCCCCTCCGCGTTCCAGCACGGTGTGGGGCTGCAGGTAGCCAGCCGCCAGAGCCGAGTGTGGCCCTGGAGCGACGTTGGCGGCCAATACAGGTGTTTTGCAGTTACCCGCCCAGAGCGCATCGATAAAGGCCGCGAAACCGCTGTCGCCACCGTCGAACTCGTGGTTGCCCGCGGCCATGGCATCGAAACAGATGCTGTTCATCAGCGCTGCATCGGCTGCGCCTCCGAGCAGGCTGTAGTAGGCCGTTCCCGTTATCGCGTCACCGGCATGCACCGTGATGGCATTGGGCGTGCTTGCCGTAAGCTGTTTTACAGCCCCTGCCAGCAGCGGAAAACCACCGTGAGTCACTGTGACTTTCCGCAGCTGTTCGCCTTCTGCACCGCGTGTCGGTAGCTGCAGCGCGCTGACATCAAGCTCGAACTGGTGCGGCTCAAGGTGTGAGTGGTGATCATTGACATGCAGCACGGTGAGTTCGAAGTGCTCGTCTGGAGATTCCGCGCCGGAGGTGCAGCCCTGCAGCAGGCAGCCTGCTGTGAGGATTAACGCCGTGGTGGTTCTCGCCGGCATGCTGGCTCCGGATGTTGCGGAAGATGACAGCCGCATAGTATCCACCGCGATCATGACAGGCCGGTTACGAGCTGCCTGGGGTAGCGCCGGGGCGCTACTACCGTACTTTCAGCAGGCCGTGTTCCTCCAGCTCCAGCATCAGCAGCTGCTGGACGATGAATTCCTTGCTGCTGTCCGGGTGCATGAGCTGGATGCGCTCCAGCCAGGGGCGGGCGGCCTCCTTGTCGCCCCGGTGCCACAGGGCGCGCACGATTTCCTTGAGGAAGTGCGTGGGCTCCTCGCTAAGGGCCTTGATCCGCCGCAGGCTGGCGCTCAGGGTCACCTCTTCCGGAGTCAGCTGAGTACCGAAGGGGTAGGACGGCAGCAGGCCATCGGCGATATGGCTGCTGAGTGCACTGGCGATGCGGTAGGGCGTGTTGTCCCGGGCCGCGGCCGGTATTTCGTAGTCCTCCGGTAGCTTGCCGTGTTCGATGGCCCAAGCCGCAAGTTCCTCCTGGAAGCGGCTGTCGGCAATGGCGATCAGGCGGCGGATCACCTCGGCGTCGCTTTGTCCGCGCAAATCCGCGATGCCATATTCGGTGACGATGATATCCCGCAGGTGGCGGGGAATGGTGGTGTGGCCATAGTGCGGCACAATATTTGACTGCGCGTGCTTGCCCTTGCCGCGGGTGGCGCGGATACACAGGATTGAGCGCGCGCCCGGCAGATCGTGGGCCATGGCGACAAAGTTGTACTGCCCGCCGACACCACTGATCACAGTGCCATCTTCCAGGGCGTCGGAGGTGACCGCGCCACTCAGGCTGACCATCATGCCGGTATTGATGAAGCGGGCGTGGCGGCGCTGGGCGCAGTACAGCGGATGGTTGAGCAGCAGCTGGTTGGTGCGCTGGACGCTGGTCATGCAGATCTTCTCGTGGCCGGCATGGTCCAGGTCGCGCAGCTTCTGGTAAAAATCCATTGGCCCGAGGAAGAAGCCGCCATGCAGCACCCGACCGTGGCGCAGCGTCGTGCCCGCGGTGGCTTCCAGCACCGCGGCGCGGGTGTCGGCAGCATCCATGTCATTGCCCAGACGGGCGCCGTCCAGCGCCAGATATTCAGCGTCCAGAGCCAGCGTGGCAGGCACCAGACCCCAATACTGCAGCTCTGTCAGGGCGGGTTCGTCCAGCACGCGCGGCATCAGGCCGCATTCGCGGACGTAATCCAGCATCGTCGCATCGATCGCCGTAGTGATGGCACCGTCGTTGAGGCCCTGTTGCAGCGCCAGTTGGTCGAATACCCTGCGCTTGACCACGCCCGCTTCCATCAGGTGCAGCATGCCGTTGACAAACATTTCTGTGGAAACGTAAAGTCCCTCGTCGAATACGGAGGGCTCGGCGGCACAACCGCTGTCGATTCGGGTCAGGTTTTGCAGCAGTTCGCGCCAGGCGTCGTGGTGGTGGTGGCGCAGGATACAGGCGTGGGCCACGGCATCCCCCAGGGATCCGATTCCGATCTGCAGGGTACCACCGTCCACCACCAGGCTGCTGACATTGATCGCGGTGGCATAGTCGGCCACGGGTATCGCGGCATTGGGTACCGCAAACAGGGTGCGGTGGTAGTCGGCATTTTCTAAGACGCCATCAAACAGGGATGCCGGTACCTCGGCATCGTGGCGCATGAACGGCAGGTCTCTATGCACCTGGGCGTAGCAGAGAAATGGCTGCTGGTTTTCGCCGCGACGCAGCCGGATAACATCCAGCGCCACGTCCGGGTTGCAGGACAAGCTGAGCGACAGCCCCGCGTCGGTGTCCCGCGCCGCAACCATTTGCGTCAGCACGTTGACGCCCGCCGCCACCATATCGCGGGCGATGTGGGTGTAGTTGCTGGAAATGTAGTTCTGTTGCGCGGAGGGCAGCTCCTTCATCGAGCCGGCCTTGAAATACACTTCGCTGACCTTGATATTCTGCGGCAGGTTTCCTGCCCGCAGGGCCTCCATGTACGCCAGGGCCTCGTAGTCTCCGAACAGGCGTTCGACGATGGGGCCGGCCAGCTCCGCCTCGATGTCACTGCTGGGCTTGGGTACCTCAAGGGATAGGGCAGTAAAGATGTGCAGGTCGATTTCGGGGTCCGCAACCGCGCGCCGGAAGAAGGCGTTCATGAGCTGCACCGGCTTGCCCAGCCCCAGTGGAGCGCCCAGTCGGATTTCCTTGCCGAGGGTGGCGATGGCGTGGTCCACACAGGCTTCCGCCGTTTCAAACATCCGGGTCATGCTCTGGCCACTCCTGATATCCTTTGCCCGTTATAAGACCACAGGGGGACGCTGCCTGTCTTGATCTGACGCAAGGCCAGGGTCAACCTTGTACGTGCCTACGCTTCCTTGCCGCGCAGCCAGCTCGCCGGTGGCTGCCAGCAGGCTACCCAATCGGCTACCTCACCACCGGGCATGGGACTGGCGATACCAAAACCCTGAGCCAGTTCGCAGCCCAGGTCCAGCAGTTTTACACCATGGGCCTCGGTTTCCACCCCCTCCGCCAGCACTTCGCGCCGGAAGGCGGAGGCCAGACCCAGGATTCCCTGAAGAATTGCCATATCGTCCGCATCCACCAGCATGTCGCGGACAAAACTGCGGTCGATTTTCAGGGTTCGTGCCGGCAGCCGCTTCAGATACATCATGGACGAGTAGCCGGTGCCAAAATCGTCCAGGGCGAACCTGACCCCCATTGCATCACAGGCTGCCATTACCGCGGAGGCATGGTCGATGTCGTCCAGCGCACGGGTTTCGGTGATCTCCAGTTCCAGCAGGTCGGCAGGTACATCCGGGTACGCCCCTAGCCGGGCCTGCAGGTCCTGGACAAAGCTCTGCTGTTGCAGCTGGGACGCCGAGACGTTGACGCTGACGGGCAGGCGCAGCCCGGCCTGGCGCCAGGAAGTGATCTGGGCGAGGGCGGTGTCAATCACCCAGCTGCCGAGCGCGAGGGACAACGTATGGGTTTCGATCAGGGGCAGGAATGCCGCGGGCGAGAGCAGGCCCTGCTGCGGATGCTGCCAGCGGACCAGTGCTTCAGCTCCAACCACCTCTCCGGTACGCATGTTGACCTTAGGCTGATAGAACAGCAGAAACTCCTCGTTCCGGAGCGCGTCCCTGATTTCATCGAGACGCCGGTTCTGGCCCTCCTGGGCTCGGTGAAATGCGGTGTCGAAGACGTGGAAGCGATTTTTACCCTCGACCTTGGACAGGTACATGGCCTGGTCGGCCTGGCGCAGCAACTGGTCTGCGTCGATCTCCTGCTGCTGGGGATAGAAGGTGACCCCGATGCTCGCTGAGACCTGGAGGGTGTGCCCGTCGATGGTCACGATCGATGAGGAGGCTTCGAGTAGACGTGTCAGTATCGGGTCGCAGGATTGCGGACTGGCGGCCTGGTCCAGCAGCACCGCCACAAATTCATCCCCGCCCAGCCTGGCAAGGGTATCCCCGGCCCGCAGGGCGCCACCCATCTGCTTTGCGAGGGCCCGCAACAGTCTGTCGCCCACATCGTGACCATAGCGGTCGTTGATCTCCTTGAAACCGTCAAGGTCGAGATAGGCTATGGCGATGGAGGCCTTGTGCCGGTGCGACTGAACCATCGCCTGCTGCAGGCGGTCGGCCAGGAGGTTCCGATTGGGCAAGTCGGTGAGGGTGTCAAAGTGGGCGATACGCTCCAGTCTGGCGTTGGTTCGCTGCAAGGCTTCGGACTGCTGCCGCAGGGCGTCGGCAGAGCGCTTGCGCTGGGTGACATTCGCCAGCAGGTTGGCAAACAGGGTCAGCAGGTGGCGCTCGTTCTCCCCGTAGTCGCGGTAATCAAGTACTGCGTCAAAACCTACGAAGCCGATCACAGTGTCATCACACTGGATAGGCGCCGTCAGCAGGCTGCGGATGTCCTGCGATGCAAGCAATTCCCGCAGCGGCCCTGCAGGCAGGCGGCTGACGTCGGCGACGAGGAAGCACTCCCCGCGCAGGTGTGCTCCCACCCAGTCCGGTATGCCCGCCAGCGGCACCTGCTGGAGGAGATCCAACTGGGGCTCTATGCCTCCGGCACACCATTCGTGGGTATTGGAGGTTATTCCCGCAGCAAAATCGTAGTCGAAGACGTAGGCCCGATCGGCCTGGAAGAAAATCGCCATCTGCCCCAGTGCGGCGTGCACGGCTTCGTCGATCCGGTCCAGCGGCAGATTGATGAACGTCATGGCGATGTCGAGCACCAGCGACTGGAACGCATCGGTGCCTCCGGCGCCGACTGGACTGCCTTGATTATTTGGCGGCAACTCAGCCACCCTGCTACCTCCTTATTGCGCCAGCTGCAGCAGCAGCCGGTCCAGCTGATCCCAGGGATTGCCCTCGGCGAAGCCCTTGAGGCTGCCGTCCACGGTCAGTGCCTGTTGCAGCAGCCCACCGAGTGAGTTGCTGTCATGACGCTGCAGGCAGGCCTGTACTGCCGCCGACCGGCTCTGCCAGACGCGATAACTGTTCAGCACCCGGCTCACCGGTTGGCCCGCCTCACAGTCTAACTGCATGGCGTAGAGACTGCGTACTTCCCGGGACACGGCCCACAGCAGGGGTACCAGTTCATTGCCCTCGCCGCGCAGCCCGTGAACCATGCGCAGTGCGGCACTGGCATCGCCAGCCAGCGCGGTATCGACCATCGCAAAGAGATTGTAGCGGGCGTTGTCCAGAACGGCGGCGGTGACCGTGGCGATGGTGACCTGCTGGTTACTGGCCAGCAGCTTCAATTTCTCCACCTCCTGTACCGCGGCGAAGAGGTTGCCTTCCAGTCGCTCCGCCAGCAGCTCCAGGGCATCGGCGTCAATCTCGAGACCGGCTCCCTGCAGGCGCTGGCGCAGCCAGCGGGGCATTTCCCTTGCACCGACGGGCCAGACCTGAAGGGTAGCGCCGGCCTTATCCAGGGTCTTGTACCATTTGCTGCTCTGGGACTGTTTGTCGATCTTGCCGCTCACCACCAGCAGGATATCGTCGCCGCTGGCGCGATCGATGTATTCACACAGGGCCTTGCTGCCCTCCGCGCCCGGTTTGCCCTCGGGCAGGCGCAGCTCAATCAGCTTGCGGTCTCCGAACAGGGACATTTCCGCGGCGCTGTGCAGCAGAGTCTGCCAGTCAAAGTCGCGGGCAGCGGTGTCGACAATTTCACGGTCGGTGCAGCCGGCTACGCGGGCGGCGCCGCGGATCAGGTCCGCACACTCCTGCACCAGCAGCGGTTCGTCGCCACTGACCAGGTAGACCGGAAGGCACTGCTTCTGCAGGTGCTGCCGCAGCTGCTCGGGCTTGAGCTGCATTACCGGGCAGCGGCGTGGAAACCGATCCGGCGCAGGATTTGCTGCGACAGTTCTCCACGCATTTCTCTCTGCAGGATGCGGATTTCCTCGGCCTTGCCGACTACGTTGCGGGGGTCGTTCTCCATCTGTTTGACGACAACAGCATCGGCGGGCTCCATGGCGAGGCTGCCGTCGGGGGCCCGGACGGAGAAGCTGGCCTGCATGGTGAGTTCGAACTCCGCTGCCCGCGCCTCGCTGTTGAGGGAGAGATTGCGCTGGCTGAAGCGTTCCGGCCCCAGCTCAAGAATATAGGCCGCCTCGCTGCGTTCTACCCAGTTAATGCCATTGGCGGAGAAGCGGGCCTGCAGGTCGCGGCTGAACTCGCTGTTCGGATTGCCGGTTGCCAGGTAGAGCTGGCGCCAGTCCTCCGGCAGACCGGTCGAGCTGGCAGCGCCGCGCAGCTGGAAGCCGCAGGCGCCAAGCAGTGCCGGCAGGGCCAGTGCCAGTAGCACAGTGGTGAGGGTCCGCGACATGGAGTATCTCCCGGGCATCAATTGGCTACTATGTTAACCAGTTTACCCGGCACCACAATCACCTTGCGTACGGTGACCTCGGCGAGGAAGCGCTGGACGTTGTCCTGGCCCATGGCTGCGGCCTCGATGCTCGCCCGGTCGGCATCCGCCGCCACGGCGATCTGGGCACGGACCTTGCCGTTTACCTGCACTGCCATGTCGATACTGTCGCGGACCAGGGCGGCTGCGTCGACTTCGGGCCAGGGCGTGTCCAGCAGTTCACCCTCGCCATCCAGCAAGGGCCACAGGTGATGGCAGATATGCGGCACAATCGGGCACAGCATGAGGACCACCGCGCGCAGGGCTTCGCGCACTACCGCACGTCCCTGGGCATCGTCCTGGTCCAGGCGCACAATATCGTTGCTCAACTCCATAATGGCGGCAATTGCCGTATTGAAGGTCTGGCGGCGGCCGTAGTCATCGCTGACCTTGGCGATGGTCTCGTGGGCCTTGCGCCGAAGCTGACGCTGGGCGTCGTCGAGAGCTGTCGGATTCACTGGACCCGCCTCGCCGGCCTGCAGATGACTGTGCACTGCCTTCCACAATTTGCGCAGGAAGCGGCTGGCGCCTTCAACCCCGGCATCGTGCCACTCCAGGGTCTGCTCCGGCGGCGCGGCGAACATGGTGAACAGGCGCACGGTATCGGCGCCGTAGGCCGCGACCGCCGCGTGGGGGTCGATGCCGTTGTTCTTGGACTTGGACATCTTGGTGACGCCGCCGGCAATGACCTCCTCGCCGGTACTGCGCTCCACCGCGCGCAGCACCCGGCCGCGTTCATCGCGTTCGACGTCGACCTCGGTGGGGGCGACCCATATCTTGCCGCCGCCGGAGCCCTCCTTGTAGAAGGACTCAGCCAGAACCATCCCCTGGCAGAGCAACCGCTCGAAGGGTTCGCTGCTGCTGACCAGGCCCTCGTCGCGCATCAGCTTGTGGAAAAAGCGCGCGTACAGCAGGTGCAGGATAGCGTGCTCGATACCGCCCACGTACTGGTCCACCGGCAGCCAGTAGTTGGCGCGCTCCGGGTCCAGCATGCCCTGATCGAAGTCGGGGCAGGTATAGCGGGCGTAATACCAGCTCGATTCCATGAAGGTGTCGAAGGTGTCGGTTTCACGCTCCACCGCCTGCCCGTGCAACTCGTCCTTGCGCCACTCCGGGTCGGCCTTGATCGGGGAGATTACGCCGTCCATCTGCACGTCTTCCGGCAGCAGAACCGGTAGTTTTTCCGCGGGCACCGGGATTTCGCCGCCATCGGCGAGGTTGAACATGGGGATGGGCGCGCCCCAGTAGCGCTGGCGGGACACGCCCCAGTCCCGCAGGCGGTAGTTGGTGGTGAGCTGGCCGCGGCCTTCGGCCTGCAGGCGAGCGGCGATGGCAGAGAAGGCGGCCTCGGAATCCATGCCATCGAATTCGCCGGAGTTAACCAGGGTACCCTTGGCGGTAACTGCGCCCTGCTCGAGGTCGGCGGCGTCGGCATCCTCCGGGGCGATAACCTGGCGAATGGTCAGCTTGTACTTGCGTGCGAACTCCCAGTCGCGCTGGTCGTGGGCGGGTACGGCCATGATCGCGCCGGAGCCGTATTCCATCAGCACATAGTTGGCGATCCAGACCGGAACTTCCTCGCCGGTGAGCGGGTTCAGTGCCTTGAGCCCGGTATCTATCCCCTTTTTCTCCATCGTGGCCATGTCTGCTTCCGCGGAGGACTGGGTCTTGCAGGCTTCAATAAAGCTCTGCAACTCGGTGTTGTCTGCCGCCAGCGCCCGGGTGATCGGGTGCTCCGCGGCGAGGCACATGTAGGTCACGCCCATAAGCGTGTCGGGGCGGGTGGTGTACACTTCCAGGTGATTGATGCCCGCGACCGTGGTAGCCAGGTCAAACCGCAGGTCCACCCCGCGGCTTTTGCCGATCCAGTTGCGCTGCATGGTGCGAACCTGTTCCGGCCAGTGCGGCAACTGATCCAGGTCTGCCAGCAGCTCCTCGGCATAGGCGGTGATGCGGATAAACCACTGCGGAATCTCGCGCCGCTCCACCAGCGCACCGGAGCGCCAGCCGCGGCCGTCGATTACCTGCTCATTGGCCAGCACCGTTTGGTCCACAGGATCCCAGTTCACCGTGGCCATTTTCTTGTATACCAGGCCTTTCTCGTACAGGCGGGTGAAAAACCACTGTTCCCAGCGGTAGTAGCTGGGCTGGCAGGTAGCCAGCTCCCGGGACCAGTCGAAACCAAAGCCCAGGCTCTGCAGCTGGCCCTTCATGTAGGCGATGTTCTGGTAGGTCCACTTGGCGGGCGCGCTGCGATTCTGTATTGCCGCATTCTCCGCCGGCAGGCCAAAGGCGTCCCAGCCCATGGGGTGCAGCACGTTCTTGCCCAGCATGCGCTGATAGCGCGAGATCACGTCGGTGATGGTGTAGTTGCGCACATGCCCCATATGCAGCTTGCCGCTGGGGTAGGGGAACATGGCCAGGCAGTAGAACTTTTCCCGGCTGGCGTCCTTCTCCACGCGAAAGCAGTTGTTGGCCTGCCAGTGCGCCTGGGCGGCCTGCTCGAGGGTTTGTGGCTGGTAGTGCTGGTCCATCGACTGTGGAATCTCGTCCATTGGGGGAGTAGCAAAAGAAGGGAGATTCTACCAGCAATCAGTTGGGGGGTCAGGTCCAGCCTGTTGGCATTGTTGGTAGCAAATAGATCTGTCCGGTTTTTATAGCACATGAGTTGTCCGCTTTTGGTTGACCCTGTGGGGCTAGGCCGCGAAGCGGGTTACGCGGCCTTCTTCTTGCCTCTCTGGGCTAAGTTTATCTCGGTGACAGC